>JBPCJT010000109.1:0-19469 GCA_051005015.1 Gemmatimonadaceae bacterium
CAGAACGGTGCGCCACCACATCCAGCAGGGGCTCCTTCCCTCGCCGCAATCGCGTGGGCCCGGAGCGCACTACACCCCCGACTATCTCGATCGCTTGCGGCTCATAAAGCAGCTGCAGCGGGAGCACCTCCCGCTTTCCGAGATCCGCCGTCGGCTCGAGGGCCTGAGCCCGGAGGAAGTACGTCAGCTGGCTGAAAAGCCCCGCGAGCGGACGACGGGCGATGCGCGGCAGTACATCAGAAGAGTGCTGTCAGAGGGTGCCCATAGATTGTCGGAAGAGTCAGCGCTCTTACGAACGCTCCGCCCCATGGAATCGCCCATGGTGCCTTACATGGGACTACAACGAGCAAAGGGCGAGCGCTCGCAGTGGGATCGGTTCACTCTCGCGCCCGACATGGAGCTGCACGTCCGCCGCCCACTGTCTCGCGAGCAGAACAGGCAAGTCGAGCGGCTCCTGGAAGCCGCCCGTGACATTCTCGAAGAGGACGTACCATGACATTATCACTCCGCACCGACCGGAGGCTTATCCGGTCGCAGGCGTCGAGCGCCCGTTATCTGCTGGTTTCCTTCACCGCCCCTGAGCCGCCGCCGCGTGCCGAGCGGCTTCCAGTCAACGTGGCGCTCATCCTCGACCGTTCAGGCTCGATGGCCGGCGCGCGAAAGTTCGCGCTGGCGCGCGACGCAGTGGAGCAAGCCCTCCGGATGCTGCGGTCGGAGGACCGCTTCACGCTCGTCGTGTACGATGAGCGTGTGGACGTACTCACGCAGTCCACGTTCGCTACGCCCGACGCCAAACGCAGGGCACTCGACGCTCTCCGCGATGTGGCCCCTCGCGGCTCGACCGACCTCTGCGCCGGCTGGATGCGTGGCTGCGAGCAGATCGCCGAGAGCCTTACAGACGACGCCGTCTCGCGCGCGCTGTTGCTAACCGACGGCCTCGCGAATCACGGGACGATCGACCGCGAGGTGCTCGCGCGCCACGCGGGCGAGCTCAGGCAGCGCGGCATCGCGACGTCCACATTCGGTGTCGGTGAAGACTTCGACGAGCTATTGCTGCGCGACATGGCGCACGAAGGCGGCGGCAACTTCTACTTTATCGAGTCGCCTCAGCAGATCCCCGATCTGCTCACGAGCGAATTGGGCGAGGCGCTGGAGGTGGTGCTGCGCCAGGCAGCGCTCAGGATCGCGCTACCGCGCGGCGCGGACGCGGAGCCGCTCAATCGCTTCCGTTCCGTGCGCACGCGCGGCGACAACGAGCTGCGCGTCGAGCTCGGCGATCTCGTGTCGGGGCAGGAGGTCCGCGCGACGATCCGTGTGCAGTTCCCGCACGGAAACATTGGCGATCGGACCGCGGTCAGCGCGGTGTTAGCCGGGGACGACGGCTTTACGGTGCACGGCGAGTCATCCATCGAATGGGTGTATGCCAGCCACACCGACAACGACCTGCAGCCGCGCGATCGAGAGGTGGATCACGAGGTGGCGCAGCTCTACGTCGCCCGGGCCCGCGCCGAGGCCACCGAGGCAAACCGGCGCGGCGATTTCCGCCACGCTCGCCAAGCGCTCGAGCGGACCGCTGACCATATCGACGGCTACGCCGGAGATGACCAGCAGCTCCAGGAGATCGCGATGATGGTACGGGAGCAGGTGCCCAAATATGCGGACTACTGTATGAGCCCTGTGATGCTCAAAGCAGCTTTCTACGATGCGGAGGTGTCTTCCAAGGGTCGCAGCCGGGATGGTCGTGCACGCCGCCGGCCGACCCCCTGAGAGCAAGGCGGTAGGGATTGGAGACCACGGCGAAGATCGAGAGCATTACAACGTTCGAGATCGAGCACGATACGCACTCCCCCGCCACGGAAGGTGGGGCGGTGCGTTCGCGATATGTCGTGGATTTAGGCGTCCCATTACGACTCGAGCATTTTACCCGCCAGCTCCTTGACCAGCTTCGCGCAGACCGTTGCAGTGATACCCAACGGGTCGTTCCGCGGGTTGAGCTCAACGATATCGGCGCCTACGATCCTGGCACGGAGTGCGTGAATCGTGCGAATGACCTCACGCACTGACAGCCCACCGGCTTCGCGGTGTGAGACGCCGGGTGCGAACGCGGGGTCGAATACATCGACGTCCACGGATATGTAGACGGGAGAGTCGAAGGCCAGCGACAGCGAGGCGTCCCAGGCGCGCATGTCGAGTACCTCGACGCCGAATCGCTCTGCCTGGGCGCGTTGATGCCCGTTCATCGTTCGAATGCCGATCTGAATCAGGCGGTCTGCAAGCCCCTCTTCCATGATCCGTGCGAAGGGACACGCATGCGAGTACCGGTCTCCCTCGAACTCGTCGTACAGATCGGGATGCGCGTCAAACTGTACGACCGTGAGCTTCGGATGTGCTCTGCGCATCGCGCGCACGATGGGATACGACACCGCATGATCGCCACCGAGCGAAAGCGGAATCAGGCCTTCGTTGAGCAAACCGGAAATCGCGGCTTCGATCCTCGCGCGCGCATTGTCCGGCGCGGAAAGTTCGAGGTCGCTTACGTCCGTCATTCTGCCTTTCGCGCCCAGATCGATGCCGGTCTCGGTCCACATGTTCGAGGCCTCGGAAAACAGAGCACGCCGAATGAGCGGCGGTGCTTCAGCGGCTCCGCGCTGAAAGGATGAATGCTCATCCCATGGAAAGCCGATGATCCCGACGGTGTGAGACATCCCTGGAGTGTCGGTTCGCGAGTCAGCCAGCGTTCATCGTTCCGCCAAACTCCGATACACGGCACGCGCCCTCTCGATCATCTCCAGCGCCGAAGCGCGCTCCGCATCCGTGTTCCATCCGGTATGTGCGCGAGTCGCAGTGTCCACCCTGTCGATCCATGTCAGAAAAAACTCGGCATCCTCGCGTGATTCAATCTGCTCTCCGCCGACGCTCACGTAGATCGGACTCGTGCTCGCGAAAGGGTACAGATCGAGAATCCCTGGCGCCGGCTTTTCGCTCCAGGCGCGCAGTATGTACCAACCACTCCGGTCGACTGGTATGCTTAGGGCGGTGTCTGCACGGGTGCGGTCGCCTGCCAGAGCAACCGCTGCCATCACCTTGCCGTTGCCGATGATCTCCACGTGATCTACCGGCACGTTAGAGCGCACTGTCACGCGCGCGGCAAGCAGATGCGCCGATCCGCTTGGCACGCGAATCTCGGCGCCCGGCTCCTGTCCGTCCAGCGTGAACGTCAGGAGCGGTGCGTTAGTCACCATCGTCCTGCCGCCCTTGATTGCGGCCAGCCACCGCCGGTGATCGAGCGACGCACCCGCCCTGGCGTAGACGCGCAGCAGCCCCGCCGGTCCACGCAACGACGCGTAATTCGGGAAGGCGTCCGTTCCCGCCACCGCCGGAATCCGGAATCCGCAGTTCAGCAGGCGATACCATATCTCCGAGGTGATGAGATGATCGCTGAATCCCATTACCTCGAGGTAATCCACTTTCCCGAGCGCGACATCTATTGGAAGCGCAAATGTAAGCGCCTCCTGCGCATTGCGCGGGTCAGGCCTGGTATCGAAGGGATGCACGTATCCGACGAGCGCACCCTGCTCGTGCGCGAGATCGGCAACGACCGCATTGCTGGGTTGCAGGCTCGAAGCGGCCGTGTTCACGTAGCCGGCATAATCCGGCAGCACGTAGTGCTCGCCCAAGCCTATAAGAGCCACGTGCCCCCAGTAGCTCGTGTGATACTCCTGGCCATGCATCAGGAGAAAGTTCGCCGTCGAAACGGGATCGGGACTGGTGCGGAAATACGTGATATCCGGGATCCGCTGCTCCTTGTTGACGATGAGATTCTCCACCACGTCCAGATCCTCGGCGCGCGCCTGGAATGCCAGATGGCCCGGCGTGTTTCGATAAGCGCCGACGTAGTTCATGTGCACGTGCAGATCACCGCTCCTCCACCCCGACGCCCGCATGTTCGCCACGCGTGCCAGAACCTCGCGATGCGTGCTCGTTCTGCCCGCCCGAAGCGTGAGGGTGTCGCGCGCGATCGCATACTCCGGTCCACGTGAGACTTCCACGGTAACAACACCCGGCGGCACCATTACCTCATCGGTGCCGTCGGTATGAAAATATGCAGCCTCGAATTTCTGCTCGCCTCTTACAAAAGCTTCATCGGCGTGGCGCCACGCACTGTCCGGCGCATAGCAGCGTCCGTCTGAGGCGGTTACCGAGATGCGGGCAGGCATCTGCTTCCCTGTAACCTTGTCCGTGACGACGATGCGCAACCGCGCCATGGACTCGAGATACGTGCGTGTTCCAGCTTCGACACGCTGTCGCTTGCCACCAATTGCGTCAATGATCTCGAGAGAGGTGTTTCCCCCCTCGTTCGTGATGAATGCGATCTTTTTGCCGTCGCGCGACCAGCGCGCCGCGGTAGCGTCGAAGTCACCGTAGGTTAGCGGAAACGGGTCGCCTCCATCGGGCGGTATGAGCCAGAGCTGATGCCACTGCCCGCCGAGGTAGCTGCTGTAGATGACTCGCTTGCCGTCGGGGGACCAGTCGGGGCGGGCTTTCCACGTCGTCTCCTCGTAGCGTATTTCGCGCGCCGTCGCGCCGGCTTGCGCGCGCATTCGCCAGAAGCCTCCCGTACCGTGGATGCGGCCGCGGTTGGAAACGAAGATTATCTCGGCGCCGTCGGGAGACCACGTTGGCGAGAGGTAGTGATCCCAGTCGCTGTAGTAGTACCGGCGGAGGGACTTGCTGTCGTGATCCTCCGTTAGCCGCTCCAGTGCACCGGGTACGCCCGCGCTGACGGCGATGGTGAAGATATGCCACCGGCGGTTATGCGAGCTGGAGACGAAGGCGAGACGCGTTCCGTCCGGAGACCAGCGGGGCTCGACATTCACGGCCCCGTTCGCGGTGATGGGTGTGAACTTCCCCGTCGTGAGATCAAGCAGACGCAACTCGATTGCATCGCTGTCATAGGCGGCGTAGGCTACCCATCTGCCGTCAGGCGACCAGTCCGGCTGGTACAGGTAGCCGGGTCCCGATGCGATCTGACGCGCCACAGATGCTCCGACAGTCTGGCGCCATAGGGATCCCTGCATCGAGTAGATGACTTCCTTCCCGTCGGGCGACCACGATACCGCACTCGGTCCGCTAGTCACCTGGGGGACGTACATCTCCCGGTAGTAGTACGCGTGCGGAAGTGCAATTTGCTCGAGGACGGGCCGCCGCTGCGCATGCAACTGCGGCGCGGACAACGTTGCGAGCGCGGGCAGGAGAAACGTTGCCGCGCAGACGCCGCAACTGCGCCGTACCGTCGTGATAACCACAGCTATCTGCTATCCGCCAGGCACTCGTCCAGGATCTCCAGAGCCGTATCCACATCGTACTCATCGACCACGAGCGGTGGTGCCAGCCTGATCGAGCTCCTCCCCGCGCCGAGCAGGAGAAGTCCTTCGCCGAACGCTCGCCGAACGACGGCGTGAACAAGATCCGGCACCGGCTCTCGCGTCGCGCGGTTCACGACGAGCTCGACGCCCCACATGAGTCCAACGCCGCGGACGTCACCGATGCAGTCGTGCTTCTCCTGCAACCGGCGAAGTCCTGTGCCCAGCCGCTCTCCCATGCGTGCCGCGTTTGCGACCAGCTCCCGCTCGACAACGTTTATAGTCGCGAGAGCGGCGGCGCAGCATACCGGGTTGCCGCCGAACGTGGAGCCATGGGCCCCGGATTCCCACTTCATCACCGACTCCTTCGCGATGATGGCGCCGATCGGCATCCCGGAGCCAAGTCCCTTGGCGGTGAGGAGAATGTCCGGCTCGACTCCCTCATGCTCGCAGGCGAACATCTTGCCTGTGCGTCCCATGCCGCACTGCACTTCGTCGAATACCAGGAGAATTCCGTACTTGTCGCACAGCTCCCGTAGCGCCGCGAGATACCCGGGCGGCGGCACCACGTAGCCCCCCTCACCCTGAATCGGTTCCACGAACATGGCCGCGACATCGCGCGGATCGATCCTCCGGGCGAAGAGGTCATCCTCAATGGACGACACACATCGCATTGTGCAGGCCGGCTCCTTCGCGCAGAAATCACAGCGGTACCGATACCCGAATGGGACGTGATACACCTCGGGGACAAAGGGCCCGAAGCGCGAGCGCTGCCGCACTCTGCTCGCCGTGAGGCTCATCGCACCGTAGGTGCGTCCGTGGAAAGCGCCAGTGAATGCAATCAGCGCGGTCCGCCCCGTTGAATTGCGCGCGAGCTTGATGGCGCCATCCACGGCCTCCGTGCCCGAGTTCGTAAGAAAAACACGCTTCTTGCTCACGCCCGGCGCGATCTCCGCCAAACGCTCGCACAGCGCGGAGAAACCATCGAAGTAGAAGTCAGCACCACAGATGTGCAGGAACTTGTCGGTTGCTGCATGGATCGCGGCGATAACTTCGGGGTGCCCGTAACCAGTGGACGCAACCGCGATCCCGGCCATGAAGTCGAGAAAGCGGTTGCCATCCACATCCTCCACAACCGCACGCTCGCCGCGCGCTATTGCGAGCGGATACTCCTTGGGATATGACGTCGACGCGTACTTGTCGTGCCGCGCGATGATCGCGCGTGCCTTGGGGCCCGGCGGTGCTATGACGATGCGCGGGTAGTCGCGTGCCAGGGACTTCTGCAACGACGTCCGTTCCATCTCGGCTGATATTTTCATCGCGTCACCCCTGTTCCAATAGACCTGAGCGTGGACTCCAGCGCCTGCGCCAGCAGTGCGACAATCTCATCGATCTCCTCGTGACCCACGATGTACGGCGGCGCGACCATCACGAGGTCACCACGCCCGCCTGGCGCGTGACCAGCATTTGGCCACACTACCAGCCCCACCGCGAGCGCGGCTTCGGTGAACGCCTCGGCGAATCCCAGCGCGCGCGGGAATGGCGTTCGCGTGTCCACATCCTCCACGAACTCTATCCCGGCGAGCAGTCCGCGGCCACGCACATCTCCCACATGCGGCAGCCCGCTCAACTGCGCAAGCCGCTGGTGCAGCACCCTGCCCATTGCCGAGCAGCGTTCGACCAGTCCCTGCTCCCCAATATGGCGCACGACCGCGAGTCCAGCCGCGCATGACACCGGGTGATGCGAAAATGTCTGCGCGTGCAGAAGCGCGCCCGAGCCGTGCGCGAGAACGTCCACGATGCGCTCGGGCGCGAGCACCGCAGAGAGTGGTGCGTACCCGCCCGCTATTCCCTTGCCGAGCGTCATGATGTCGGGGACGACTCCGAACGGCTCGAGCGCGGACCATGTGCCGGTGCGTCCAGCGCCGCACAATATTTCGTCGGCGACAAGGAGCACGCGATGCCGGCTGCAGATCTCTCTGACGCGACTCCAGTACTCGGGGCGCGGCACCGTCGCTCCGGTCGAGGACCCGCCAACGGGCTCGGCGATGAATGCGGCGACGCTTTCGGAGCCTTCACGAAGGATCGCCTCCTCCAGCGCGGCGCCTGTGCACGACTTGCAGTCCGCCCCAACTCCCCGGCATTCGCAATGGTACGCGAAGGGTGCGGGTACGCGTCGTACGTCGACCAGCCAGTCGCCGAACATAGCTTGATAGCCCGCGCGTGCCGACGCCGACAGCGCCAGCAGTGTGTTTCCGTGATACGAAGGCGTGAGCGCAATGATCTTGCGCTTCTTTGGCTCGCCGGATTCCGCCCAGTACTGCCGCGCCAGCTTGAGCGCCGCTTCAACGGCCTCCGATCCGCTCGACAGAAAATACACCTTGGCGAGATCCCCGGGCGCGAGTACGGCCAGATCCGCCGCCAGCTCTTCGGCTGCGTCGTGCGTGAAGGCTGTGCCGTTGACGTACGCCACCCGCCGAGCCTGCCCCGACATCGCTTCCGCGACTACGTGATTGCCGTGGCCGAGCGAGGCGACGAACGCGCCGCCTACAGCGTCGAGGTAGCGCTTGCCAGCGGCATCATACAGGTAGCAGCCCTCACCGCGAGCGATGCGAGGGTACTCGCGTGCCAGCTTGCGGTAGAAGACGTTGCCGTGCGGGTAGGAGGGGGGCATGAAGGGTGAGACGTGAGACGTGGTCCGTGAGACGGGGTCCGTGAGACGTGAGACGTGAGACGTGAGACGTGGTCCGTGGTCCGTGGTCCGTGGTACGCGAGTGGTTCGAGGGGCAAGATCTGCGTAGCGCTTTCCTCCGTGAATAACATGAGCGAACTTCATGGAAGAATCGAGTGGAGGTGTCTTGTGACTCTGGAACATTCGTGACGGCTTCGCGCTCGCACATGGTACTCGCGGTGCTGTTCGTGATCGCGGGTGTAATGCATTTTGTAGCGTTCCGTCATTATCTGGCGATCATGCCACCTTACGTTCCCTACGGCCGCCAGCTCGTCTATCTCACCGGAGGTCTGGAAATCCTGGGAGGGTTGGCGCTGCCTTTTGCATCTATTCGGCGCGCGACCGGGATCGGTCTCATTGTCTTGTTGATCGCCGTGTTTCCAGCGAACGTGCAAATGTTGTTGAACGCGAGGGAGAGAGAGGCGCCTATGGCCGAGGAAATACTTCTCTGGCTCCGGCTTCCATTGCAGGCCCTCCTCATACTGTGGGTGTGGAACAGCACACGGCCTCGCGGGCGCGTGAGTCGGGCGAAATCATGGCGGTGACGGTTGGTTGGGCGGATTAGTGCCAGCATCACTCGTTCAGTGTTCAGCACCAGTGGCTAATGCCAGCATCAGTGGCCAATGCCAGTCTCCGTCTCAGGGGCCAGTGACCAGTCTCAGGGTCATTGACCAGTTTATGAAATCATGGATCCCGTTCCGGCGAGGCAACGTGAAGTACACTCCGTCGCTCTACACACTTCCAGCCGCCCTCATGGTGATTTCAGCCAGTGCGGCGACCCAGCCTTCGGCGCTTCGAATCGGCGATGCGACCGCCCGTGCCGGCGCCGCTGTCTCCGGCTTCATGGACATTCCCGCCGGCGTGGATTCAGGCACACGTATCCCTGTCTCGATCATCCGGGGAACCACGGCTGGGCCGACGCTCGCGCTCATCGCCGGAACCCACGGGTCCGAAGTTGCGCCAATCATCGCTCTCCAACGCGTGCGGCAATCACTCGACCCCGCGCAGCTCCGGGGCACGCTGATTCTTGTGCACATCGCGAACATGCCTTCATTTCTCGCTCGCACGATCTACTACAGCCCGATCGACCACAGGAATCTCAACCGCGTCTATCCCGGCAGGCGTGACGGCACTGTCTCCGAGCGCATCGCGGATGCCATCACGCGCGAGGTGATCGACCGTTCTGACTACCTCGTCGACATCCATTCGGGCGACGGCAACGAGTCGCTTCGCCCCTACACGTATTGGAGTAAGCTCGGGCTCGACGCGCGAGCCGATTCGCTCGGCCGCATGATGGCGCTGGCGTGGGGAAACGATCACATCGTCGTCGACACCGATCGTCCACGCGATCCGAAAGCCTCCGTATACACGCAGAACACGGCACACCTTCGCGGCAAGCCGTCAATCACCACCGAAGCCGGCTACCTGGGCATACCAGCGGAGGACATGGTGCAGCGCAATGTTGACGGAGCATTCCGGCTGATGCGTTTTCTGCGAATGCTGCCGGGAGAGGTGCAGCTCGTCGAGCACCCGGTCTGGCTCGATCGCACCGCCGTCCTTGCCAGCCCGGGCACCGGCGTCTGGCATCCCCGCGTGGAGCGGGGAAACACGGTTCAGCGCGGAACAATTATCGGCGAGCTCACCGATTTCTTTGGCAACGTGGTGGCGCAGGTGCGAGCGCCATTTGCGGGGGAAGTGCTGTATGTAGTCGGTACCCCCGCGATGTCGAAGGGCGAGCCAGTCGCGATGATCGGACACGCCATGCAGGAGAGCGACCGATGAAACAGCGTACCTCTTTGGGCCTGGTGATGATGACACTGTCCGGCATTGTCCCAGCCGGCCTTGCGCAAACACCAGCGACTCAGCTCGTCCTGACCCACGCCAACATCATCGACGTCACAAACGCCGCCCCGATCCGGAATGCCACGATAGTCATTGCGGGCGGCAAGATCGAGCGCATAGAGACAGGTGCATTCCGTCCGCCTGCAGGCGCTACAGTAATAGACGTGGGAGGACGCTACGTGGTGCCCGGCCTCATCGACGCTCACACGCATATCTCATCTTTGGCAAGCGCCAAACGCGCGCTCGAGAGCGGAGTGACGACGGTGCGCAGCGCGAGTGTGATCGCCTTTCAGGATGTGGCGCTACGCGAGATGGTGCGCGCAGGGGTGGTCGACGGCCCCGACGTGGTCGCGGCGGGAATCTTCGTTACGCCTGATCTGGGCGAAAGCGTGCTGGCCGATCCTCGTCTGGCGGAGCTGCGCGGCCCGGTCACTACGACTGAACGGCTTCGCCGTCTTGTACAGATCAACCTCGATCGCGGCGTGGACGTCATCAAAACGCGAGGGACGGAACGCGCGGGTCTTCCCGACACCGATCCGCGCAAGCAGACCTACACCGAAGCAGAGCTCCGCGTCATCGTGGAGGAGGCGGCAAAGCGCAACGTTCCGGTGATGGTCCATGCGCACGGAGATGAGGGAGCGTACGCCGCGGTAAAGGCGGGCGCGCGCAGCATCGAGCACGGCACGTACCTGTCCGACTCCACGCTCGCGCTCATGAAGCTGCGCGGAGCTTTCCTGGTGCCGACCTACATCACGGTCGTGGATCTGACCGAGCCTGGCGGAGACTACGATAATCCGGTGCTGCGTCTTCGCGGGGCGCATATGCTACCGCGGCTCAAAATGACTGTGCAGCGCGCCCACCGTTTGGGCGTCAAGATTGTCACTGGCGCAGACACCTGGTACGGAGCCGAGAGCCTCGCGCGTATTGCGGGGGAGGTGGCCGCCTTCGTGGACTTCGGCATGACCCCCCGTGAAGCAATCCGCTCGGCGACCACCCTGGCGGCTGACTTGCTCGGTGTCGAAAAGAAGACCGGAGCGATTCGCCCCGGACTCGAAGCGGATCTCATTGTGGTCGAAGGCAATCCGCTGGAGGAGATCGGCGCGCTTCAGGATGTGCTCGTTGTCGTGAGCAACGGACGGGTGGCGGTAAATCGGTTGCCGTTCGGGAAGTAGCTGATCTCTGCAGCATTCAAGCAGTTGCTATCCGCAGAGGCGCCTTCGGCGATGGCGTAACTTCGAAGGGAGCGTCACCGACTCTCTAACGCCACCTCTTTCTCCCCCACTCCACCCCTCGTACTCAGCGCCCTGATCGTCACCGTGCGATTCACCACCTTGTCCCCCACCCGGATCCGCAAAGCAACCGTCTTCTGCTCACCGCCCGCCAGCCAAAACTCCGGAGGGCTCCCCACCACCCTCGCTGAGCTGCTATCGGCGAACTTCGCCGTTACCTGATCCGGCCGCACGATCTTGACCCGCTTGGCCTGCTCCAGCGCGGTGGGCATCCGTCCCGTATTCCGCACTGTCACCCGAATCTGGTGCGTCGCGGAATCCGCCCGCGTGTCGAGCTTTTCCACCACGGCCTCCGTGATCTCGATTCGCGGCAATGACTGCGCCATGTAGACGTTGAACAGCGCCTGATTTCGCGCCCACTTCTCCAGCACCTCGGGAGGTCCGTTCTGAGCGAAGAACTTGGGGTTCAATCCTCCGATCTCAACATCGCCCAATTGCGGATGCCGGTACCTCGTCCACCGCTTGAAGCACTTGCCGGCAAAGGTTTCATCGCAGTAACGGAGAACTTCCCACCCTTCGATGTCACCGTCGCCATCATAGTCCCGCTCCCGGCCGCCGTTCCACAGCTCGTCGCCGTACCAGATCGCGCCGTACGAGAAATATCCAAAGTCCGGAGAGTGACCGAACAGGGGCTCGGGTCGCGTAGAGTCGCCTGTGACCGGATTCACCTTCGTACGGGTGTTGTACGTGCGGAAAACGTCCCCGGCCCAGGGGTACTTTGTGATCGACGTTCCCACCGAGTCGAAGTGCTCGTAAAGCGCGAGGTCGGACGCGTACATGCACTCCGTTTCCTCGCAAGTCGATGGCGGACGCAGATGCATCGGCACCGCCGTGTCCATGGTGTTCACAACGCCGATGTTCGGATGCGTGAGCACCCACATCACCACCGCGCGTGTCTCCGGCTCAGAAAGCGGATAGGCCCCCGCACCGAACTGCGTATAGCCACGCCCCGTAGAATCGTCGCCCGGTTCCGGACGCCAGTTCTGCGTGTAGTTGCGGTGCAAGTCGAGCCCGCCAACGCCGTCCTCGTTGTACTTGCCGTCGAGATCGTTGTCGGTCCCTTCCGGATACACCTGCCAGTCGCCAGTCTTGTCGCGTACGCGCTTGAGCGCGCGGCCGGTCCTGTCCTGGGGATCGAGAATCCAATCCCCCTTCCCCTTCCCCACGCGCACCCGCATGTCACGGATGTAGCCGTCGCTGTCGAGATCCTCGCCAGGGTCCTCGTCCAGCAGCCCATCACGGTCGGTGTCGTGCGGGCGCACACTGCTGCGGTTCGTCTGCGCCGTCAGTCTGTAGAGATCGGAGCCATCGGGATTGTTGAGCGGGCGCACGTACACTGCTTTCTCATCCAGCAGCTTCCTGATAGCCGGATCCTTGCCGTAATTTTCCAGGAGATGCCAGGCGAGATAAAACGCTGACTCCGTCGCCGTGATCTCACCCGAATGCCGGCCTCCCTCAAAAAATGCCGCGGGCTTGTCCGTGTGCTTGCCGGTCTTTTTGTTCGTGAGCGTGAGTTGCCAGAGCGGGCGCCCACTGAAGCTCTGCCCGACTGAATACAGCTCAACCAGGTCGGGATATTGCTCCGCCCACTTCTTCATCCACGTCTCGATCTCGGCGGAGGTATGGTAGTGTTTCCAATCCAGCTGTCCGGCGACAAGCGGTCGGACTTCGGGATAATTCGTTAACGGGAAAATGCTGGGGCCGGCGCGCTCGCCAGACACGACGTGAGTTTTCGGGACAGAGTCAGTTGTTGAACCCCGAACTGCGCGCTGCGAAGACGAAAGAGATTGCGGATTGGGGGTTGCCGGCGGCGGATCGCCGATTGGAAACGCCGGACTGGGGATTGCGGATTGCGGATTACTGCTCGAGTCGTCGGAGCGTTTTCCCACTCCCAACTCCCCACTCCCTACTCCCTCATTGACCACCGCTCCCCTCACCATCCCCATGAACTCATCGATCTTACGCGTGTCCATCCACCGCACCACGGCCACCAGATCGTGCTCGGGTTCAATCCATATCACGTTGCCGCCCGCGCCGAGTGCAAAGAAAGCACGCTCCGAAGCGGAGGAATACTGGGCGCGTTTGGTGTTGAGCCACCACATGTAGCCGTACACCGGCTTGATGTCGGTGGGCGTCGTCGCCATCTGCACCCAGCGCTCGGAGAGGAGCTGTTTGTCGCGCCACTTGCCACGCCGCAACATCAGTAGTCCGAAACGCGCATGGTCGCGCGTGCTCGCCCAGACGCCACCCCCCCAGTGGCCGCCCCCGCTTACGGAGGGCATTCGCTTTCCGTCGATTGTAACGTAGGCATTCCGGTAACCATGCCACTCCCAGGTGGGGGAAGCGCCAATCGGATCCATAATCTCGCGCTTGAGCACCAACGGGAGCGGTTCCTTGAACAGACGCAGGAGCGCAAGCGCGGTGCGGTTGACGCGAACGTCGTTGTACTCCCAGAAGGTCCCAGGTGTCTGCAGCGTTCGGTCTCGTCCCGCCCGGCGGTCGGCCACGTCGGGCTTGTCCCACAGCGTTCCCTCCCACTCGCTCGTCTGATTGAGGAGCTGGTGCCAGGTTATCGCACGGTTGTGGCCGCTGCCGAAACCACCGTCGTTCACATACCTCACAACACTATCGCTGACGTCGCGAATAAGACCACGATCGAGCGCCAAGCCGGCCGTCGTGGCCAGATAGCTCTTGGCTACGCTGAACGTCATATCGACGCGTTTAGTATCCCCCCACTCAGCGACGATGTAGCCGCCACGGAGGATTATTCCGCTCGGTCCTCCCCTGTTCTTTACGGGGCCGAGCACGTCGGGGTACGGTTCCTCGGCAACATTCCTGGCGACCTGCGCCCGCATGTCGCGCAGCCAGGGAATCTCGTTGGCCAGCGCGAAGTCCGCAGCGGCGGCGAGGTGCGACGAGTGCATGCCTGCGTCCGAAGGGCTTCGCCGGGCCCAGGAATCGCCGGGAGGAGGGTAATAGATAGCGCTGGAGTCCTGATGGCGACGCTGCGCCGCGAGATCGCCGGCAAATGACACCGCCGCCAGGACGATTAGCGAAACAAGGATAATCCCGCTCCCTGGTCGTCTCATGCTGTACTCCTTGGGAAGAAGCGCTGCAACCCATTTCCGCGCGGTAGTGAACATCGCACCTCGTGGGTGTCGGCGGCCAGTGGGGGTCACGTCGCATGGGAAGACTGCGTCGCATCTGTAACCGGTCTCCTCAAGCGCCAGAATGCTCCCCGCTGCCTGGCGAGGATCGCGGGACCGTTTCGAAGAACGTTTCATGGCTAGGTATTTCGTTCGCTGGAACATTAGCGTGTCCCGGCGCACAACCGCGTCAAATCCTGCGACACGGCCTGGCGCAGGGCGCCAAGGAAATTCGGGGCGCCCGATTGGCCCGCGCAGGCATCTCCCCCGGTATCTGAGCTTTGGGAGCGGCGCCAATACGGGCCATGCACGGCATTATTCGCGGTGGCGCAGTGAATGCTCCTTCCGGGTACGGGGCAGCGGCGTTCTCTGATCTTGCCTGCCGCTTTTAACCGGTTCGAGCCCCCGTCAACTTCCAGCTTGGCTTAACATCAACCATGATACGTACGATCAGTTTGCAGCGCGCCCTGCTCGTGATGGTCGGGGCCGCGCTACTTTCCGGCATCATCCCGACCGGTATTGCGCTCGACAGAAGACTCGCTGCCGCGCTCGAGACGCGGGTCAGGGCCGAGCTTGCTGTCGCGCCTCGTGTCCTGGCAGACCGCAACGCGGCGAGTGCGGATGCTATGATGATGCACGCAAAGGAATTTGCGCACATACCTGAGCTCGCCGAAGCACTGGCACGGCACGATCGCGCGGGTGTTCTACAGATCGCGGACGCCGCACGGGACGATATTTCGACGGGCATTCCAGTCGTGGTTGGTGCAACCGGAGAAAGCTGGACAGGGCCGGCGCTCGATACATCGATCATCGCCCGCACTCGAGCTGGACAGATGCCGGTGGCGATTCTCGGAAACGCACGTCAGATAAATAGCGTCGCTCTGGCGCCAGTTCATCACTCGGGACAATGGGTGGGCGCGGCTGGAGTTGCTGTTGCCATCGACGAGCAGATGGCGGAGATCCTGGCGGGGCTCACGCGCTCCGAGGTCGTCATAGTCGCGACAAAAAACCATTCTGCTGTCGTCTCCACGCTCGACCCGGCGGGCACCGCGGGTGTTCTGCCAGCTCTAGCAAGCGGGAACTCCGACACGCTTATTCACGAGGTTCTCGTTGGCGGGAGGCGTCTTCTTGTTGTCGCGGCTCCACTCGAGTCTGCCGGGAGCGTCGTCTTTGTCCGGAAAATGGACGATGAGCTCTCGATGCTCCCTCAGCTACGGCGGATGATCTTGCTCAGTGCGTTCGGTGCCCTGCTACTCGCGCTGGCGCTCGGGACACTGTTCGCGACCAGGATCTCGCGGCCCGTTCGCCAGCTCTCCAGCGCCGCCTCCGCAATGGGCGCCGGAGACTTTGGCGCTCCACTTCCGCGATCACGCATTCGTGAAGTCGCGCACGTTGCCGCCACGTTTGGCGAGATGCGAGAGGCATTGTCCGCCCGCCTCGCCGATCTACGCACGAGCAACGCCGCTCTGCAGGATCGCAGCGTGCGGCTCGCCGCGCTGCAGTCCGATATGCTTCAGAGAGAGCGGCTCGCTGCCACTGGCCGGCTCGTCGTGCACTTGGCGCACGAGATTCGCAATCCGGTCGCAACCGTGCGCAACTGCCTGGAGCTGATTCGTAGACGCGTGAGGTCGGACCCTGAGGCATGCGAGTTCGCCGATCTGGCAACTGATGAGCTCCTGCGCATGCACGAACTGGCCGAGCAGATGCTCGACCTCAACCGGCCGCGTGATCCGGCGGTGGAGCGCGCGCATGCCGGTGCGGTTGCGCGCGAGGTTCAGAAGCTCGCCACCGCAGGCGTGTCATCGCGAACACTGGAGATCGCGGTAGAAGAATCGGATGTGTTCGAAGCCGCCATCGCGCCAGATGCTCTCAAGCAGGTGCTCATTAACCTCGTCCAGAACGCGCGTGAGGCTATGGAGCTGGACGCCGCCGCGCGATCCGTTCCCTCGCGGATTGTGATCTCGGTCGCTCTCACTGGCGAGACGGCGGTGGTGGAGGTGCGTGACAATGGCCCGGGCATCCCCGAGGACGTTCTCCCCCGCATCTTCGATCCATTCTTCACCACCAAGAACGCCGTACGTGGCATTGGTCTCGGCTTGTTTGTCGCGGAAGGGCTCGTTCGGACGGCCGGCGGTCGGTTAAGCGCCGGAAATCGTTCGGATGATACTGGCGCATGGTTTCGAATTGAGCTTCCCGTCGCCCGCGCGGCAAAGACTGATTCTTATCGCCTGACGGCCAGCGAAGTCGCGTCATGAACGACAGCCAGGCGCGTATTCTCATCGTCGATGACGACCACGCGTTCTCCCGATCCACCGCCGCTCTCCTGCGAGCTGATGGACACTACGTGGACACGGTGGACAGCGGCCAGCAAGGCATAATCGCTCTGCGAACCACCCCTTACGATTTGATGATCCTCGATCTTCGAATGCCGGGGTTGGGTGGCCTCGGCGTTGTGGAAGCGCTCCGGCTTTGGGGAAACCTTGTTCCGGTCCTCATGATCAGCGGGTACGGCACCATCGACAACGCCGTTCGCGCTCTTCACCTCGGTGCGGACGACTTTCTGACAAAGCCGGTAGAACCGGAGATTCTGAGCGCGCGCGTCAGTGAGTTGCTGGAACGCCGCCCCCAGCGCGGAGGGGGGGATGCCAGCCCAGCCGGTTTCATAGGCAGATCCGAGCCCATCCGTGAAGTAGTCGTTGCGCTCCGGAAAGTTGCGCCCACAGAGACGACCGTCCTGGTAACCGGAGAGACGGGAACCGGCAAGGAGCTTGTTGCAAGGGCGGTGCATCGGCTTTCCCCAAGGCGAAATGCGTCATTCCTGGTCGTCAACTGCGCGGCCTTGGCTGATGGAGTTCTCGAGAGCGAGCTCTTCGGACACGTTCGTGGCGCCTTCACGGGAGCGCATCGCGACCGGGTGGGACTCTTCGAAGCGGCGGCGGGCGGCACGCTCTTCCTGGACGAAATCGGCGAGATGAGTGTCTCACTGCAGCAACGCCTTCTGCGAGTGCTGCAGGAACGGGAAGTAGTTCGCGGAGGCGGCAAGTGAGCGACAAGAGTGGATGTACGTATCGGCGCCGCGACCAACCGCGATCTCCGCGCACTCGTTGCGGCTGATCGGTTTCGCGAGGATCTGCTCTACCGGCTCGCGGTGTTCCCCATCCACCTGCCGCCCTTGCGGGACCGGCGGAGTGACATTCCGTTAATCGCGGAGCACGCCCTGGAGCAGATTCGAGCGCAGGTAAGCGGTCGCGATGGTCTCTCTTGCTCACCATTCGCGATGCGGCTGTTGCGCGCCTTTGAGTGGCCAGGCAACGTGCGGCAGCTTTTTACAGTCCTGGAAAGCGCCGCCATACGGGCCGATTTTGGGCGCATAGGAGCGCAGCATCTTCCCGCCGAGCTGCGAAACCAACCCGGAGCACCCATCGATCGGTATCGCTCCGAGCTTCCCGAAAACGATGAGCGAGCCGAAATCCTCGCCGCCCTGAAGCAGACAGGTGGCGTATTTGCGCGCGCAGCGGAACTATTGGGGATGGGCCGAACTACTCTGTGGCGAAAGTTGAGAATGTACGGCCTGAGGAGCGGAGATTCGGGGGCAGACGAAATGGGAAGATAGGGCGATTGGGCCGACGCCGGGCTGCGCGCCGGTCCCATTGGTCAGTCGCGAGACTACCGCATGCGACGACTATCCATTGCTACCTCGCCACCAGTCCGTTGCTTCCCGCCGGCAGTCCGCTCGCTCCGCCAGCGAGCTGCGTCAACCCGCCATCGCTCTCTACTTCATAAGCCGTAATCGTTCCCGCCTGGTTGAGCACGTACAGGTACTGCTGATCACCGCGGCTGAGAGCCGCATCGATTGGCCCAACGTCACTTGTCGCGGTGATTCCGTCCGGGTCGAGAAGCTCCAGGGTGCCGTTTGTACGAATCCGGAAGCCCGAAATGGTGTTGCTTGCAGTGTTCGTGGTATAGGTGTACCGCCCGTCGCGGGTGATTACGATCCAGCATGGGGCAGACTCGAAATTGGGCTTAGAGGCGTCGAGTACGCTCAGCGCTCCGGAGGTACTCACATCATAGCTCGACACTGTGCCCTGATCCGCGGCTCCTCCTTGTGCTTCCGAGACGATGAGGCGCCCAAGCCGGTCAAAGCCGAATCCGAATGGCGTGGCTCCGGAAGACGCATATACTGTCGGACCGGCCAGCAGCCCATCCGACCCCACGGTGTAGGTATCGATCTTGTTTGTAGCCTTCTCCGTGACAACCAGAACTTTTCCGTTCGGCGTGAACCCAAGCTGCGCCGGCCCCGTTCCGCCTGCCTGACTCAGTGGCCGTGTCGATCCCGCGAGCGCGGCCAGCTTTCCGGCCGGGCTCACCGTGAAGCCGGTGACGTTTCCGTTTCCTCCCGCGTTGAGAACATAGATGAGCCCATCACGCGCTGCGATGCTGACTGGAATAGTTCCCCCGGACCCTACCTTGTCAGTGAGCTCGAGCGTCCCATTGCCGCGACGGCGGAAGACGGAGATCTCGTTGCTTCCAGCGTTTACCGTGATCAAGAACCTCGCATTATACGCGAAGATCACCGCCTCCTGATTCCCGAGACCCGCTCCCGTACCGGTCCCTCCCGTCGCAAACGAAGCCCCAGCTGACAGTGTCCCGTCCGATGCGCGATTGTACATGACAATCATGTTCCCGGAAACAGCGTTGGTTGACGTGTAGACGTTTCCGCCACCGCCGGCGCTCGCGTTACCGAAATCAAGGCTGGCGTCCGGACCCACGACGCTTTTCGAATCCGAACAGCCCGCAAGCACCAGCGCCGCCACAGTAGTAATGCCGATCCACTTGGTCATTTGCTCCTCCTATCGTCTCTTGGCTCGTAGTCGCCCACCGGCGGGCCCATCACCGCGCCACCAGAGCGCTGTCGGCGAATGGAGAGGCAAGCCGAACGCCATGTGCACGCTAAGGGCACCTACGAACCAAGTGCCGAACAGACACGGGCTTACAGGTCAGCGGGGCAGGTTGTCAGTGGTCCGGCAAGTTCCACGAAACGGAGTCAAGCGAAGCGAAACGGGGAATGCAACGGCGCACGATTGGATGCGGCGCGGGC
>JBPCJT010000110.1:0-6385 GCA_051005015.1 Gemmatimonadaceae bacterium
CTCGCGGTCGCCGCTCTTCCGCGCCGACTCAGCCATGGTCCCGCTGCTCATATTCCAGGGCGCCAACGACCCACGTGTCACCCAGCCCCAGGCGGATCGGATGGCCTTGGCGCTTCACGCGCGCGGGATCCCCGTGACGTACCTCCTCGCATCGAATGAGGGGCACGGCTTCGGTCAGGCGGAGACCGGTCTCGCCGTGAATCGCGCCACGGAGCTCTTTCTCGGACAGTGTCTTGGTGGCCGGGTGCAGGACAGAGTCTCCCCAACCACGGAGGCCGCACTCGGGGCGATGCGCGTGGACGTGGACACGCTGCGCGCGAGCAGCCAGCGGAAATGAGGGTCGTGACTAGCTAGCTAAACCCGGCTTGATCGGGGGCCATTCCAGTGCCATGAATACCCTTGCCGCCATCAGTTTCATATTGCGCGCGGCACCGTGTTCGAGCATACTCGTGTCGCCGTGAATTGATGGGCTGTTGCACGCTGGCATCGAACAGTGGAGGTAGCGGCGGGGATCAGCACCGGTCGATGCGAATTCGGGCTCGGATCCCCTGCTGCAGCGCATCGCTTTTTTTCACGGCTTGGTTGCCTCGGTAGTCTGTGTCACAACCTTCACCGATAGGAGGTGCCGTGCCAAAGAACCGACGTTATCTCATTCTGGCGGTTGCTGCGCTTACCACTCTGCTTCTGATCAACCCCGCAGGGGCGGAAGGACAGCGGCGCATTACCGGGCGGGTTACGGCCCAGGGGTCGGCCGAGCCGGTACCGGCGGCGGCGATCTCCGTGGTTGGTACACCATTCGGTGCACTGACCAACGACAATGGGGCTTTCGCTATTACGCTCCCGGAGGGGCCGCAATCACTCCTGGTTCGCCGCATCGGGTACAAGCGCCGGACCGTTCCGGTGGAGGCGACGCAGACTGAAGTAAATATCGTTCTGGAGCGCGACGTTCTTCGGCTGGAGGCGCAGGTCATCACCGGCGCCGCGACCACCGTCGCGCGGCGCAACGCCGCTAACGACGTCGCCCAGGTGACTGCAGACCAGATTGCAAATGTGCCTTCGCCGTCGGTGGAGAACGCTCTGTCCGGCAGGATCGCCGGAGCACAGGTAATTGCCAACTCAGGCGCGCCGGGGGGCGGCAACCAGGTGAGGCTGCGCGGCGTGACGTCGGTGTTCGGTTCGTCCGATCCACTATACGTCATCGATGGCGTTATTGTCAGCAACGATGCTATTCAGCCCGGCACGAACGCGATCACGAGCGCGAACAGGAATACTTCGAACGCGACGAACCAGGATAACGGCGTCAACCGTATCGCCGACATAAACCCGAACGACATAGAGAGGATCGATATCCTCAAGGGCGCCTCGGCCTCCGCGATCTACGGATCCAAGGCATCGAATGGAGTCATAATCATCACCACCAAGTCGGGCCGTGGCGGCGGAACCGGAGGCGCCGGAATCAACCTGGTGCAGCGCGTGGGCACTCGTGACCTGTCGGGGAAGTTCGGCCACCGGCGCTTTACGCTCGATGAGGCGCGCGAGTACGGAGACAATCTCGGAATGACGCAGGCGGAGGTGGATGACCACTACAACCGCTGTAACGGATTCTGCGACCATGAGGAGGAGCTCTTCGGCGAGAGGCCAGTCTCGTTCGAGACCAACCTCAGCGTGCGCGGTGGCGGTGAGTCCACCAACTACTTTGCGTCACTACTCAACCTGTACGACGGCGGCATCCAGCGGAACACAGGCTACCGGAAGCAGGGCGTCCGCCTGAACGTGAACCATGCAGTAAATAGCAAGCTCGCCCTTCAGTTCAACAACAACCTCGTCCGTACGCATACAAGACGTGGAATAAGCAACAACGACAACGCCAACATAACGCCTTATTTCATTTTCGCTGGCACGCCAAGCTGGTTCGACTTGCGGCCCAGTGGAAGCGATTATCCCAGGACTCCCGTGCTGGGAAGCAATCCCATTCAGGACGCGGACTTCATCCAGACGCCCGAGGAAGTTTACCGCTTGATGTCTTCGGTGGCTGCCACGTACGACCTGTACACGACCGAGCGGCAGGCGCTGCAGTTTAAGCTGGATGGTGGTGTGGACAGATACAATCAGCAGGTCAACGTGGTTTCGCCGCGGTTTCTCTTCTTCGAGGCGAACGACGGTTTGCCGGGCACTGTCACGTCGCTCAGCGGCAACGTGCTCAACGCGAACGTGAACTTCAGCGCAATCCATAACTACTATCCCGCTTCGGGAACTTTTTCTGCGACCACATCGGCCGGCGTACAGCGCGAGATCAACATGATTCGCTCGGCCAATGTCATCACACGTGACGTACTGCTGGGGCAGGAGAACGTGAACCGTGGAGCGGCAACGGAGGTCTTCGCCGACCGGCAAGAGGTGCGCGGGCTCGCTCTATTCGCGCAGGAAGAGGTCCTGGCCTTCGGTGAGCGGCTTCTGGCCACGGCGGGGGTGCGCGCGGAGCGCAGCACCGTTAACGGCGATATCGACAAGTTCTACGCGTTTCCCAAGGGTGCTCTCTCGTATCGTTGGCAGGCGCCCTTCTCGTATGTCGACGAGTTCAAGGCGCGTGTCGCGGTGGGACAGTCCGGCAATCAGCCGCTGTATATCCAGAAGTACACGCCGGCCCTCGGCAGCACGTACGAGGGACAGAACGCTATTCAGCCGGGTCTGATCAAGGGAAATGCGAAGATCCAGCCGGAGCGGCAGACTGAGGTTGAGGGTGGATTCGATGCTACGCTTTTCACCGGCCGTGCATCGCTCTCCTTCACCCTGTATCAGAAATCCATTAACGACGTCATATTCCACATCGTCTCGGCGCCATCGCAGGGTTATGCGGTGGACATTCAGAACGGTGGCGCGATCAGGAATCGCGGCGTTGAGGTTCTGCTCACCGGCACTCCATTCGAGAGTGGCAGCTTTTCCTGGCTCTCGCGGGCGACTTTCGCGCGAAATGTTGGTGTAGTAACGGAACTGCCGGCTGGCGTGACGGCGTTCAACGTGGAGCGTGACGCCACGGGCCAGCGCGTTGCGTTCGGCGCTGGCTATGGCATCGGGCGGCTGGAGGTTGGCGAGCGCGTGACCCAGATCGTCGGATCGGGTTGCGACGGATCATGCCTCGAAAAGCGAGGAGATTCAGCGCCCGACTTCAACATCGGATTCTCCAACGAGGTCACGTGGAAGCGATTCCGCGTCTCGGCTCTGTTCGACTGGCAGCACGGTGGCGATCTGGTGAACGTCACGCAGAACGTTTACGACGCCTTCGGCACCGCTCCCGACCGTGAGGACGGCGGCTCTGGGCGCGCGCGGGAGAATGATGCGGTTGGAAACGCCCAGTACATCTACGATGCATCGTTCGTCAAGCTGCGTGAGCTCTCACTTGGGTACGAGCTTCCGGCGGCGTTCGTATCGCGTCTCTTCTCCAACACCGCCCGTAGCGTGCGGCTGGAAGTGAGCGGCCGAAACCTGTACACCTGGACCGATTATCCGGGTGTCGATCCCGAAGCGAGTAACTTCGGCAGCCAGCAGATCAGCCGCTTCATCGATCTTGCACCTTTCCCGCCAAGCCGCAGCATCTTCTTCACCCTCGCCGCGAGCTTCTGACATGACGCGACATACTCTGATCGTCCGGCCGATTGCGTGGGTGGCTGTGATGCTTGGCGCCAGCATTGGCGCCTGCAGCGACGCGTTCGTGCCCGACTTCAATAATCCAACCATACCCGGCGCGATAACCACTCAAGCGGAGCTGCAAGGGCAGGTGAGCGGGCTCATCGCAGGTGATCGCGAGTTTCATGCTTTCGGCATTCTGATCCTGGAAACGATGGGCAGAAATGCTTACCGGATAGACGTGGCCGATCCACGCTACCTCCTGCAGCCGCTCGGACAGTACAGTCCCGGCGCCTTCATTGTCGATTTTCTCTGGAACGCCAATTACCGCACCATCCGAGGTGCGCAGGAACTCGTGCGCGGGATCGATGCCTCCAGCTACTCCGCGGACGACAAGGCTGCCACGCGGGGATTCGCGCGCACCATGCAGGCGCTCCAGTATCTTCGGCTGATCGAAAGCCGCGATACGCTTGGCCTGCCCATCGCGCTCGGCGCGGGCACGCTAGACCCCGTCCGCTGCAAGCCGGCGGTACTCGACCACATCGTCGCCCTGCTCGACTCGGCCGCGACTGACCTCGGGGCAGCCGGCTCGGCATTTCCCTTCATCCTGCCCACGGGGTTCTCGGATTTTGGCACCTTCAACACGCCGCCGACGTTTCTCAAGTTCAACCGCGCGCTCAAGGCGAAAGCGCTCACGTACAAGGGATTCGCGAGCTTCGCCACTGGTGGCACGGTGGATGTCGCCGCTCTGACTCTGGCGCTCACGGCTATCGGCGAATCGTTCGCGAGCACTGCTGCTCCGCTGCGTAGTGGAGTCTATCACGTCTATAGCACGCGCTCGGGGGACCTGCAAAACTTCAACTACAACCCGTCGGTGTACCGTGCCAACCCGAAGGTTCTCAGCGAGGCGGACGCCAATGACCGGCGGCTGTCCAAGATCTTCCAGGATCCGTCGCAGCGGATATCGACAGCGGACGAATCGGCGTCGTCAGATATTCTTTTCACGCACATTACCGGCCCGACGACGCCGTTGCCGATAGTGATCAACGAGGAGCTGCTGCTCACCCAGGCGGAGATCCTGTGGGGCTTGGGGCGGGACGCCGAGGCGATCACCTTGCTGAACTTTATCCGAACGACATCCGGTGGCCTGGGGGCGAGGACCGCATTTTCCACGCGGCTGGATATCATCCGGGAGATCATCAAGCAGAAGCGGTATTCGCTGCTATTCGAGAGCGGGGCACGGTTCGTGGATGCCCGCATGTTCGGGCTATTCGACGAGCTTGGCCTGGAGCTGCAGCCGCCGGGGCAGGGTCCAAGCGAAATCCCCTTCCCGCAGGCGGAAATTGACGCACGAGGCGGAAACCTGAGCTGCTCCTGACGGGAGTCTGGCCTTCATAAATCGCCGTAGTTAATGGCGATAGAATTGGCAACGGCCCCGGCAATCGCTTGCCGGGGCCGTTGCCTTCCGTGACCAGGCGAAGGAGAGCGTCAATGCGACTTGATAGTTGTGCGCAGCACGCCTACCCGCCGATCATGCCATTGCTCCCAAGTGCTCGGCGAGACGGTCGAAGGTTTCGGCCGCGCCTGCCTCCATTCCCGAATTGACATGCCCGTCGCGGCTCTCCACCGACTGGTAGGGAATCCGTGATGTCAAAGTCGTCCTGCCGTCGCGCTCTTCCAGGGTCGTGGTAACGACCGATTCCGGGTCCATCCCATGCCCGGTATGTCGTACGCTTCGAATACGCGCGTCAGGACAAATTCCCGGTCCGAGGGCATCGTCAACTTCAACTGGTCTGCTGTCAAGGGGGTGTGGCTTTGAGGCGGTTCCCCAGGTCACGCACACGCGTCGCCAATCGCCCATCGCCAATCGTCGCGACCACTGATGCAAAAGACTGCGTCGGTCCGCGCCAGCGCAGCTGCTCAGTATCGGAAAAGAGCGACGCGTCGGTTCGCAGCGTAGCAAGTTTCTTGAAAAGCAGAGCGCGATCGAGGCTGTTCCTGAGAATCTCTGGAGGGAAGCGTTCGAGCGGGCCGTAACGGTTTATCAGGCCGGCGGCTGTCTTGGGTCCGCACCCCGGAATTCCCGGATAGCCATCCGCGGCATCACCCACCAGCGCGAGATAGTCAGGAATGCAGGGCGGGGCAACACCGAATTTGGCGCGTACAGCGTCCGCATTGCGAACCTGGCCGCTTTTTCGATCAACCTGCACCACACGATCTCCGACGACGCATTGCGCGAGATCCTTGTCAGGAGTCCAGATGCAAACTTTCTGTACCCGCTCATCCTGGGATGCAATGCGAGCCGCGGAAGCGAGCGCGTCGTCTGCCTCCAGCTCGATCATGGGCCACACTGCTACGCCCATCGCTGCAAGCGTCTCCTCGAGCGGAAGAAACTGCGCGTGGAGGGCTGGCTCCATGCCTTCGCCCGTCTTGTACTCCGGCCATAGATCGTTGCGGAACGACTCGATTACGTGATCGGTGGCGACTCCGATGTGTGTCGCCCCACCCTCGAGCATCTGCCCAACCGTTCGAAGCACCCCCGCGACAGCGCCGAACGGAGGATCGCTCTTCTTGAAGCGGCGAATCCCATAAAAGTGACGGAAGAGCTCGTATGTGCCGTCGAGCAGGTGAACAATCATTCGGGCCAGAACTCACTACATTTCACACCCGTTCCCCCAATGTCACCACCGCCTCTCCCGCGAGCCGATCCCTTAACGAATCCCCCAATATCGTGCAGGCCAGCACCGTCGCAACCAGCGCC
>JBPCJT010000111.1:0-2894 GCA_051005015.1 Gemmatimonadaceae bacterium
ACCATCTCGTAGACCCACTGCACGAGCTGCTGCGCGCCGAGAACTTCGGTGGCGTGCAGACCTCCGTCGATCCAGACCACCGCCTTCCCTTCCTTCGCGAGCGCGCGCGCCTGAACGTCGGTAAGCCCTTCCGCGCGAGCAAGTCGCGCGGCGATGTCCTGGTACCGCGCCAGACGCGCAAAATTCTGGGGAGCAGTGATGATCGACATCCACATCGGCCTGCCTTCAGCGCTCGTCCCCATCTGGACCACCTTCATCCGGTTCGATTCGCGGTCCAGCTTCTTCCAGTACTCCGAGAGCTGGGCGTAATTCACCAGCCGGTAGTCGTCACCGATGTTGTGCCCGAACTGCTGGAGCGGAGACGTGATTCTGGCCTGAGCCGATGCCGCCGAGACTGAAAAGGTTGTGAGCGCGAGAAAGAATTGCGACGAACGACGAGTCTGCATCTGTGAGGGATCCGGGAATCTGGTGGGTACCGAGCTAAAAATAGCGCTGGGGATCTGACTCTGCTTCTGCGGCGAAGGGGATGGAACAGCGAAGGTCAACATAGAGAGACAGAGGTGCGACCTTATTTTCTTTCAGTTGCAGTGCCCCTGGCTGCGACTATCACCCCGCCGAGAATTATGCCGCCGCCAATCAGCGTCGTCACGGATGGCTTCTCTGCTATCCCCGGCAACAACGCGCCGATCAGTGTCGCTCCAATTGGCTCGCCGAGCACCGTGAGATTGACGACGTAGGCGGGGAGGTACTTGAGAGCCCAGTTCATTCCCGTGTGGCCGAGGAGCATCGGGCCAATGGCCAGCGCGGCGAAAATCCAGATCTCACGCGGCGGTTGAGGATGCAGGTCGACATCGTTCGCGATCGACAGCGCAATCAGCACCACGGTGCACGCGGAATACGCGAGTCCGACGTACGCCCAGATGCCGAAACGGGCCCGGAGGTGTCGGCCGATGCTGTAGTAGATCGCCGCAGTCACGGCGGCCGAAATCGCGAGGAGATTGCCGAGCATCGCACCGCCATCGAAAAGCCCGCCAGCGGCGTCGAAGTCGGGAGAGGCGATAATGGCCGCCCCCAGGATCGCAGCGCCGATGCCGGCGACCTGCCGCGCGGTTGGTGACTCTCTCAGGAATATCGCGGAGATCGCAACGATCGCCACTGGCTGCAGGCTCACCAGTGTCACCGATGCGGCGATGGTGGTGAGGTGGACCGAAGCGTTCCAGGCCCAGAAATGGAGGGCGAGGGCGGTCCCGGAGAGCAACCCGAATGCGAGGTCGGCCAAGGTGAGCTTGCTCCATTGCCTCCATTCTCCAGTCCAGACGAGTGCCACGCCTACGATCGCAAGAGAGAAGGAAGGGCGCCCGACCGCGATGGCCAACGGGTCGGCTCTGGACAACCGAACCAGCGGTCCCGCGAACGAGATGCCGAGAAGTGCCGCGGCGAGTACCCAGCCAGGCGAAATTCTTCTTGATTTACCTGCCGCGGTTACCGGCGGGGCGCGCTGGGCACCCCTGGCGGCGTCAGCCTTGTCAGCCTTCCGGCGGCATGTCGATGGCCATCATCTGCAGCGATGTCTTCGTGGTCGCCTTCATCACCTTGCCCGAGTACGCCGTGCAATTGGGAGTGTTGCTCCCGCGCACGCAACCGTTGTATCGCTGCAGGGCCGTGCGAAGATTGGGCGCTCGCTTGATGTTATCCGCTAGAACGCTTACTCCGTGGCAGATGTTTGCTTCAATGTCGTAAAGGTCGGATGAGCCACAGCGCCATCGGCCGGCATGGAACGGCATGACCTGCATGAGCCCGCGGGCGCCGACGAAACTCCGCGCACGGGGGTTCAGGTTGTCGGTCTCGACGAGCATCACTCCCACGAGCAGCGCCGGGTCAATCTTTCGCCGCAAGCCTTCGGAAACAACCGCTTCGGCGATCCTGTCGGCAACGTCGCCGTTCCGCGTGTACCGGCGCAGAACCTGACCAATGCGGAAGGCGTCCTCGCTCGAGCGCGGCGCATTGATGATTGCGCCAGGGAGCCGCAGCAGCTCGGCCGGTTTGGTAAACGCGGGATGCTGCTGACCGAGTGTCCACACAGTGCCCGCCGCCAGGAGCAGGCTCAGTGCCGTTCCGTGGACCGCGACCCGCAGGGCGTTGCGCCAGCGCGGGCGATACAACTGCTCCACCCGATCCCGCTCACGCACGGGCCTCAGACTCGTCTTGCCAGGTGTTACAATTGACAATCCGCCATCAGGACGCTGGTACAAACATTCCTCCCTTCAGCAATAAAAAAACCCTGCCTACCGTATCCGCGCCAGCTGGTGGACGGGCTATCAGGGCAAAGGATGAATTTGAACTATAACTGGGCTAAGCCGTTACGGCAACCGCACTTGACGGAGCCGCCGTAAAGCCCCAACCTGACCCGCCCGACGCCGGGAACTTATTCGGCCGGGGAGAACGTCGCGCTCAGCATCTGAGACGCGGCCTTATCGGCGTACCGGAGCACTTTGCCGGAGTAGGTGTGGCAGTTCCTCGTGTTGGTCCCGCGGACGCACCCGTTGTAGCGCAGCAGCGCCTTCTCCAGACTCGGCGACTTCTTGATGTACTGCGCGAGGATGCTCGTGCCGTAGCAGATATTCGAGTCCACGTCGACCAGGTCAGCGGAGGGACAATCCTTCCACTTGCCGGCGTGGAAGGGCATGATCTGCATGATCCCGCGCGCACTGACGTTGCTCCGGGCCGTCGGATCGAGTTTGGCATTCTCGGCGATCAGCAGTCCGACGAGCAGCGCGGGGTCCAGGTTCCGCTTGCCTCCTTCGCGAACCAGCGCTGCCGCGATCCGGTCGGCCCGGTCTGTGTCTTTCGTGTAGCGGCGGAGCACGCTGCTCACCCGGAATATCTGCTCGTTG
>JBPCJT010000112.1:0-4352 GCA_051005015.1 Gemmatimonadaceae bacterium
GCGGCGGTCGCGCCGGTCATGTGCGGTCTTGGCGACGGGGCGGTGGTGGCCGCCATTCGGGCGCGCGTGGAAGCGCTCCCCGCGACCGACTCTTCGGAACGGACGCTGAGGACAGCACTGCTCCATGCCCGGCTGGCGTTATACGCATCGACCGGCTCCGCGGGCGAGCTGGAGACATTGCTGGCTGATATTTCGGAACCGGCGCGTGCGCCCGTCGGTCCACCGCCGACGTTACGAACAGAGGAGCTCCTTGGCGCAGCGCGGTTGAAGGCGGGCCGGCCGCACGAAGCTGTGGCAGCCTACGAGCGGGCGCTGCGACTCACCCCCAACCGGAGCGCGGCACTGCTGGGTCTCGCGCGGGCACGCACCGCCGCCGGCAACATCAGCGGGGCGGCCGATGCGTACCGGCAGCTGCTCGCAAACTGGCACGGTGCAGATCCAAACCTGCCTGCGCTCGCGGAAGTGAAAAAAGGAGCCGGGGCGAAGTAACGCTGCGGGTGGATCGGAGAGAGAGGGATTCGAACCCCCGGTACCCTTCCGGGTACAGTGGTTTTCAAGACCACCGCCATCGACCACTCGGCCATCTCTCCATACTGAGGAGTGCTTATCTCTCAACAGCTTAGCGGGCAATCCATCTTACGACAGGTACTGAGGATTACGAGGTTTTCGGTCGTGGAGGGGACAATCGCGGGGACAGACCTCATATCCGTGGGGTGTTTGCTGGTGTGCTCCCGTACCGATAGGCACCGTTTTGTTCGGGAATCTGTTCGTGCAGGCATCGTCATGCACCGCTGATCTCACCCTGTGCTGCGGAGTTCGTTAGCTTTTCGTTAGCTCCGCGGCCCAGCAGTTCCACTGTAACGGATCTCACTGCTCAAGGCGGATGGCGACCCGCAGATTAAGAGCCGCATCAAGCGCGCGAAATAGCTCGAAATATTGAAGATTTTGCGCGCCAGCGTTGCAGAATGCGGCAAGGCGCTGCACCGCTACGCAACCCAAACGCAACCAGAAAGGTGCGAGGGTGAGCGCAACGAAACGGCGGCGCCGACCAACTGCACGGGCCCGAGTATTAGGGAAATGGCCGCAACCTCCGCCGGAACACCAAGGGGATCGACGCACGGCAGCGGCGGGAGCCGCGCGCGAGATGACGTCAGGTGTTCCGAGAAATGCCAGGGCCCTTAGCGGTGCGTAGACACGATTGCAGGCAGAACGCCTGTGACCTACGATCGGATTACGCCTGGCCGCGCGCTTCGACGACGCGCAGGTGTTTGAGCTGACGGGGGAAAAGCTGCCAATCTCACACGGCTGAGATGAAGGGATTTTTCCCGCGCGAACGCGATGCATCACGGTCCTGGCGATGGATGGGAGCGGACGCCTCCTGGACCGTCGTCAATACGAGCGCTCGTCCGGTCGTTGCTGGGCAGGAGGATCAGGACCTGCGAATGCCTGCGCGTCGCCATTGCGGCGCCTGACCAGCAGGTGGGTGTACCGGTTCGCCGCGAGTTTCTCCGCCAGGTCTGCCTCGGCGCAATCGCTGATTGAACCAGCGAGCATCATGATCCGTCCGCCCGTCAACCACTGTACAGACTCGGACTCCTGATCCAGCGGCGTGCAGTCCAGGACCTTCGCTGGATCGGCGAACTGCACGACGGAGCGGTGCGCAGTGGTGGGAAGCACGTCTCTCCACATGGAAAACGGAGACACCGCGTATTCGGCGGCGGCGAGCACGAGGAGCGCCGCGCACGCGAGTCGCGTGCGGCCGCGGGCACTACGGCGAAGGTACTCGACGCCGATACCGGCCAGCAGCACCGCCATGAGCTGCACGACTACGCCGAACCGTGCGCCGGCGGCAGCGAGCAAAAGAGTGCCACGACGGCGATCGCCACGAGAACCGGCACACGCGTCAGCGAAGGGAGTCCGGCTGCCGGCCGGCGCGACGCGATCACGGCGACCAGCCCCAGCGCGATGACTGCCCACCCGAGGGTGACCTGTTGCTCGAGCAGCCCTTCGCGAACTCCAGCCGCCGTCCACAGGCGAGTCGTCCCCGCGCCGAGGACGGGGTGCTGCACCGGCGGCACCAGATAACTCCACCAGGTCGCGCTGTAGCGGAACAGGTCCGCACGAGGGAAGGCAAACGCGGATCGAATTGCGAGGGTCGGGCCGGCCCCGTACCACAAGTAGACCAATCCCACGGCGCAAGCGCGAACAGGCTCCCGGCAGTAATCACGAGTGAGCGCGTCGGATGTGGATGTGTCCGGCGCACCGACAGGTAATACGCGCCGAAGGCAACCGGTGTGATGACTGCGGCAATGAGGCCGCCATAGAAGTTGGAGAGGACCACCGCAAGCGTTGCCGCGGCGAGCCACGCGGCGCGAGCGTTGGAGGCGTGATCCAGACATCGCCAGAGCGCGAGCAAGTACAGGGGGATCCACTGCGTCTGCGCGACGTGCGGGTGATACGCGGCCTGCGCGACGTGAAACGGAGAGAAGGCGTAGGCGAACGCGGCGACAGTCGCGCCCGCATGTGAAAGTTCCAGATGGCGTGCCAGCAGGTACGCCGCAATTGCGGCCAGCGGAAAACTGAGGAGGACCAGCCAGTTGTATGCAGCGGTCGCACCCGAGAGCCGCGCGATCAGCGCACCGCCCAGATCCGTGAGCGGTTGTGAGTAGATGCTCAGGCTGATGGGTCGTCCGAACTGCTGCATCACGGTGAACGGGTCGTGATGGCGCCCCACGATTTCCTTTCCAAAGACGCGATCGGATGGCGCTCGAAGAACAGGGGCGGCCATCGCCACAGTGAGAAGGATCGCGACCGCAGAGACCGCGAAAACGTCAGCGACGCGCCCGGTCACGGTTGACAGCCAGGGCAAAAATGAGAACCGGCGCCGCGACGGCCCAGCCGCGGATGTCGCGCACGTGCGCGGTCCACCCGGAGGTCGCAGCGAGGAAATGGAGCGTCATCAACCCCGCGGTCTGCGTGAGCCCGAGAACCGCGAGACCCGCGAGGACGCGCCTCCACGTCACCGCGATGAAGGCAGCCACCCACAGCGCCAGATAGAGGCCGATCTGGAAACCCGGGAGCAGCGCGATGGCTCCTTGGGGGTCATCGAGCACCACGCCCCCTGCAACGCTGGTCGTCGCACCCTTCAGGGCTGTGGCAGTGATCAGGTGCGTGTAGAACGGACCCGCGAGCTGAACGAAAAGGCAGCCCACCGCCACGCCGCTCAGTGCGGGACCCAGTGAGGCTGCACCGCCGTGGCGCCACACGGCCGCCAGAGCCACGATCACCGCGCCGGCAAGCACCTGGTTGAACGCGTGCACCATCAAATAGGGGGAGCTCGCCGTGCCTGCCAGGGCGACGACGAGGAGGCGCACGATGGCGAGCACGATGAACAGCGGCACGGTGGCCACGAGTCCGACCATGAGCCGGCGCCAGTGCGTCGGCACCGCTGCAGGCCAGCGTGGCAACCACGGGTACGGCCGGCGCACCGAACAGTTCCGTCGCCAGCCGCGCCTGAGTGCGGGTGAGCGGCAGAAGGATGTGGGTTTCCGTCCAGCTCAGTCGCAGGAGGCCGAAGATGCCTACGCTCCACGCAACCGCTCGCACCACGAAGCCGCCGGCGCTAGTCGGAGGCGGTCCTGTGTCCGTCGGCACGGGGGATTTCCTTGATGAATACTCCGGCGGCTCCGAATGACCGGCCGAGTTCCGCGATGGCGGCGAGGCTCTGAAGGCGGGGCGAGCACGAGAAGATGTCGAGATTCACAGTGGCTGTCTCAGGCCATGTGTGAAGAACCGCATGCGATTCGGCAAGTATCAGAACACACGTCAGGCCCGCCGGAAAGTTGTGCGAGACGGGCCGGACAAGGTAAAGTCGACGTCAGACCCGGCGCGCCATAAAGGGGACATGAAAATGAAGCGAACGTGCCCGTATCTGACGTCAAGCGTGGCATTAGCCGCGTTCTTCTGGGGGATCGCTCCCGTTTCTGCGCAGACCGCCCCGCCGCTCGGCGGGGCGCAGAGCTTCGCGGTCCTGGCGGGCTCGACGGTGACCAACACCGGCCCGACGGTCGTGACAGGGGACGTCGGCGTCAGCCCGGGCAGCGCCGTTACCGGGTTTCCTCCTGGTGTGGTCGTTGGCGGCGCGATTCACAGTAACGATACGGCCGCCATTGCAGCTCAGAATTCCCTCACGTTCGCGTTCAACACTCTCTCGGCCGAGCCCTGCACGCAGGATCTAACCGGACAGGACCTCGGCGGCCAGATTCTCACGGCTGGCGTGTATTGCTTCAACAGCTCAGCCGGACTTACCGGAACCCTGACCCTCGACGCGCAGGGAAACCCCAATGCGGTGT
>JBPCJT010000113.1:0-3739 GCA_051005015.1 Gemmatimonadaceae bacterium
GCTGCACACTGTCGGGATTCGCCTTTCCATTGAGGAAGGGCGGCACTCCGGGGCGAGGCCCGCCGTCCCCCATGAGAAGTATCCGCTCGGTCGTATCCATCCTCGCGCCGCTCTCGACGATGATGAGGGGGCCGTAAAGGCCTGACAAGAGCTGAACCAACTCGTCTACGTGGGTGTGATAAATAAAGGTGCCGGCGCGGTCCGGAGTCATTCTCACAACGAACGAGTCGCCGGGCGCGATAGTCGGTGCCACTTTCTTCCGCCAGCCGCTCCAGTCTCCGACTCCGTCATAGTAGCTCTCGATCTCGATGCCGTGCCAGTGCACGCTGACAGGCGCCCTGGCCCTGTTGACCACTACTATCTCCGTCGGCTCGTCCTTCGTTACCACGATAGTCGAGCTGGGCACTCTGACAGAGTCGATCGAGGGCGGATCGTTGCCCTCCTGTAGAATGAAGCTGTACCCCGGATCCTTGTCGTACACTTCGGCCCGCTCGTTAACGAACAGCCGCAGCTTTTTGCGAGCGACAGGGTCCGCGGCAATGGCCGGAGCGCCGCGTTTGGGAGCGACGTGCAAACCAACCACCAGCCCCGCCATCCCGTCCTCGGCGTGGTTGCCGGCATGCGAAGTTCCATGGGTCGGGGATGAAAGTCTCAGACGAGCATCGATGTGGTTTATTAGGTGACAATGGAGCAGCCAGTTCCCCGCCCTGGTCGGAATCCAGGTCATGGCGAGCGTAGTCCCGGCTGTCATGAGCTCGGTTACACCCTTTCGTATCTGCCGAGGGGTGTAGGTCGTGTCGCGAACAGCGTTGCCCTTGGCGGTGACGTCGAAGTAGAAGCCGTGGAGGTGCATCGGGTGAGGCCGGCCGGTGGCGTTGACCAAGCGCCACAGCACCGTGTCTCCTACCGTAAAGTTGAGTCGCTCGGTATGGGGCCATGAAAGACCGTTTATTCCGAACACCTCCTTCAACTCCGCCTTTGCGGGGGTCCTCAGTGTGTCGCTCCAGACGGTAAGGACCATCACCCGCTCGCGCGGGTCCGGTGGAACGCCAGGCGGGTCGACGATCAGCGCACCGACCAGCTTGGAGTCCATCACGGGGCTGAACAGCTCGCGGTTTCCCTCCGTACGAGCCCAGTAATAGTACGTCCCTGGTATCGTGGCGCGGAATCTGATCTCGCGCGTTTTGCCGGCTGGGATGTCAATGGTGTCGAGCGCGGAAGCGCCGTGGTCCTGGAGCCCGCGAAGCGTCATCAGCTTGGGAAGCGAGTTGGAAACGGTGGCGCGGATTTCGGTGCCTGCAGGCACGCGGATGAGGGGGCCCGGGACCTTCGGGGCTCCGCGCTCCGTCGCAAATGCGTACACTGGTACACCCGGAGCCGCCAATCCCTCGGGATGCCATATTCCCTCGCGCGCCTCCAGCCGGAGCGTGAGGACACCATTCGCCAGTCGTCCGGCGGAAGTGCGGTTGTCGTTGGCCTGGGCGACCGCAGGCGTGCCCTTGGTATTCGATGCTGACAAGGCGGTAGCCGCGCGCAATTGCGGCGGGCTCCATTGAACGACCGGAACGGCGAGGAGCCCCATGCCGATGACGATTGCGTGGGCGGAGGAGGTGCGAATTCGGAAATATGCCACAGTCATTGCGTATCCCTCCGCGGAATGCCGTATGCGCGCGAAAGCCGCGCAATTTGCGGCACTATTATGGGGATTCCGGAAGCCGGCGTCAAGAAAATCTGCGAGTGAAGCCCGCGGGTCACTTCATGAAGATGGCCGCATGGGCGATGCATTTGCCTGGTTTTGCCGACACCTTGATTTCGCAGGCGAAGCGTTACACACTCTGGCGGTAGCGCTTGCAAGAGTGCTGATGCATGACGCGGCCTGTTGAGCTTTTTCCCTTGCACAATCCCCCATCACCAGCGGAGGCAAGATGAAGTTTCGATCTTACCGCGGCCGTCTCCAGAGCAGCTTTGCCGCTGTTCCGAGGCTCCCCGCCCTGGCCGTTGCCCTGGCGCTGTTGGCCAGTGCGTGTTCAGACCGCACTCCAACCGGAATCGCCCCCCCGGATGGCGCGTCGCGTTCAGTGACCGGCGGCGGGAACATCGTACTGGTAGGATTCGCCTCCGCTCCAGGTGTCGCCGGTGCCGCTGTGGTTCAGCGGCTAGGTGGGAGCGTGATCCGGCAGTACAAGTACATCCCCGTACTGGCCGCGAGCATTCCCGCGAGTCAGGAGGCTCTGCTCGCTGCCGATCCGAGCGTTGTCTACGTCGAGCATGACATCGCGATGCAGCCCCTCGCCGGCAAGCAGGTCGTCGACTGGGGCGTAACAAAAGTCGCCGCGCCCGGCGCGTGGTCGCTTGGCTATCGCGGACAGGGCGTGAAGGTTGGCATCTTCGATTCGGGAATCGACATCGATCACCCCGACCTTAAAGTCGTCGGCGGAATAGACCTGGCCGGTGACGGCAACGGCCTGGACGATTGTAATGGGCACGGAACTCATGTGGCGGGCATCGTGGCCGCAGTGAACAACGGCAACCACACGGTGGGTGTCGCGCCGGCGGCGCAGCTCTACTCGATGCGCTTCGCCGATTGCGACTGGGCCGGCGCCACGCTCGAGAAGATGATCACCGGGATTGAATGGGCGATCGACAACGGCATGCGAGTTGTGAACATGTCCTTTGGTTTCGGCATTGCGGGAGTTGTTTCTTCACCGCTGCCGCCGGATGATCCGCCGAGTCAGGCGGCTCGCGACGTGTTCGACGCGGCTTACAGTCGCGGTGTTGTACTCGTGGCCGCATCCGGCAACAGCAGCACGCCTTATGTCGGGTATCCCGCAGCTTATGAGAGCGTGATCGCGGTTGGTGCCACTGACGACACCGACATGCTCGCGTCGTTCTCGCAATCCGGCACCGATCAGGAGCTCACCGCCCCAGGTGTGAACAACCTCGCGTCGTATCTCGTTGGGAAAGGGCAGTCGACCACCCTGACCGTCGACAGCGACGGCGGTCGCGAGCTCGAGGCAATTCCCCTGGAATTCGCCGGAATGACCGGAAAGCAGGGTATCACTTCCGCAGCCGTCTTCGCGGGGTTCGGCACCGCCGGGGAGTTCGCGTCTGTCAACTGCAACGGCATCACCGCCGTTGTGAGCCGGGGCGGACCAACATTCGCGCAGAAGGCGGAGGCGGCGATGAATGCCGGCTGCGCTGCGCTAATCATCCACAACCACACGCCTGGCAATTTCAACGGGACGCTCGGAACGTCGACAGCGCCGGACGGGCGCGCGTGGATACCGGTCGTGTCCATCTCGCTGGAGGAAGGACTGTACCTGAGGGACCAGATCCAGTCGCGACCGACGACTACCACGCTGATCAACACCTTCGGAAATCTGGCGGTGCTCAGCGGCACGTCAATGGCTTCGCCGCACGCCGCGGGTGTGGCGGCGCTCATCCTGAGCAAGAATCCCTCACTGTCGCCCCCGCAGGTTCGCGCTATCCTGCGCGCAAGCTCCGACGACCTCGGGACGCCTGGCTGGGATCCGGTATTCGGATATGGCCGCGTGAACGCGAAGCGGGCGGTGCAGCAAAAGCCGTAGCTACCCCATAGCCACATCACAAGAAAACGGCCCGGAGCACCACGTCTCCGGGCCTTTTCATTACGGCGACGGCGAGATGCCCGAACGTCCCTTAAACGGCAGCGCATCAGCCGCGGCGTTTCCCCTATGTGACTCTCGTCATTGCGCAACAG
>JBPCJT010000114.1:0-5028 GCA_051005015.1 Gemmatimonadaceae bacterium
ATGGCGGGGTGCGCCAGCTGCGCGGCAAGCCGTGCCTCGCGGCGAAACCTGCTCACCGCTCGGTTGTCGCGCGACACGGAGGGGTGCAGCATCTTTAGCGCGACCTCACGATCGAGCTCGAGGTCGCGCGCGCGCCATACTGAACCGAACGTCCCTGTACCTAGCGAAGCGAGCACTTCGTAGTCGTCCCCCAGGGCACGACGCAAGCGTGCCTCTTCAGCTTCGCCGGCGGCGTACTCCGGCTCATCACCCGTGCCGGCGATGAAGACGGGGCGCGACCCGATAGCACGGTCCACCGCCCGCAGCAGCGCAGCGATGGAGTGATGTCTGTCATCCGGTTGTGGGAGGAGTGCGCGATCGAGCGCCCGTGCCACATCCTGCGGGATGTCGGGGCGCACCCATTGCAGCGGCGGCACGTCGAGTGTTTGCAGTGGCTCCCCGGTAAGCGCCGCGAAGCAGGTCGCCGCCAGCTGCCACTGGTCCGACATCATCGTCGGCGACCACTCCGAGCGCTGCCACTCCGGCGGCACAGGCATCCAGCGTGCATCGGGCGTCACTCCCGATGGGATTTCCGACCGCGGAAGTGCCCATTGCCAGTGACTGAGCCACACGTGCGCGCTAGGAGTGACCCAAATGGAGTCGGGGGACATGGCGCCGTACACAGAGCCCGCCTGGTGCATGTAGACGAGCGCGGACCCGGCAGCACGCAGCACTTGCAGGACCGAGGCGACGTCGTTCTCCGCGCCCTCGCGCGTCATACGAGCGCGGATTGTCTCGCCGGCGATCCAGCGTCTCAGGTATCCCGGCCCTCGACGCGTCTCGCGGTTGGAAGTCCAGTAATGATAAGTCGTTGGAATCGAGGGATGGCCCAGATGCGCGAGCTGTCTCGCCTCGCCCGCAAGCCAGGACGAATGCGCCGGATTTGGCGCTGTGACGAGAGACAGCGACCGGCCGAGTGCGTCGATGATCTCCTGGTAGTGGCGGAAATCCGCGGCAAGACCGGATGCACCCCACCGCCAGGCCGGCGGGAGGCGCCAGTCGGCCAGGTGCTCGGGAAGTGTTTCGGTAGGGGTGTACGGGCCGAGGGCGTTCGAGCTTGGCATCCGCGAAATGTCGGCAAAGACGTCAGATCGCGCTACGCCCGATCGAAGGCCAATATCAGCGTTGCATCGCCAGCAGTCGCGCACCCGGTGTTGCCACCGCGGGACGATAACGCAGCGCCTCAGCCGCGTGCGGAACATCGATCGCCTCGGAGTCATCTAGGTCCGCCACCGTGCGAGCGACCTTGACCACCCGGTGATAACCGCGCGCAGTGAGGGCAAGGCGCTCGGCGGCGCTTCCCAGCAGCTCGCGCGCACCGCGTTCGATCCTGCCGTGAGCGTCAAGCCAGCGACCAGATACGTGCGCATTGCAGGTTATGTGCTCCAGAGTCCCGTACCTTTTGTGCTGCAGCAATCTTGCCCGCTCGACGCGACTGCGAATCGAGGACGACCCTTCCGACACTGTGCGCGAGGACAAAGCACGCAGCGACACCGCGCCGACGTGCGCGTGCATGTCGATGCGGTCCGCCAAGGGGCCGGACAGCTTGGCCCGATATTTCGATACATCGGCCACGGAACAGGTGCAGACGCGCGATTGCTCGGTTGCGTTGCCGCAGGGGCAGGGATTCATCGCTCCAACCAGCGTGAAGCGCGCTGGAAACGTAACGCTGCACGCCGCGCGGGATATCACAACGCGTCCGTCCTCCATCGGCTGCCGGAGCGACTCGATCACATAGCGGGGAAACTCCAGCAGTTCGTCGAGAAAAAGAACCCCATTGTGCGCGAGGCTCACCTCCCCGGGACGGGGCGGGTTCCCGCCACCGATTAGTCCCGCGTTCGAGACCGAGTGATGCGGAGCGCGAAAGGGGGCTGCGCTCACCAGGGCCTGACCAGACGTGAGAGCACCAGCGACTGAATGGATTGCCGTTACCTCCAACGCCTCCGTTTCCGTCAGCACGGGAAGAATCCCCTGTAAACGTCGCGCCAGCATTGTTTTCCCGGCGCCGGGCGGGCCGATCATCAACACATTGTGCCCCCCAGCCGCAGCGACTTCCATGGCGCGCTTGGCGCTCTCTTGACCTAACACATCCGCGAAGTCCAGGAAGTCGGTTGTGTGTATTGTGGGTGGCGATGGATGCGGAGCCGGTAGGGATCCGCGGCGAAGCCACGAAAAGAGCTCGGCGAGCGTCGCGGGCGCGCAAAGGGGAAGCGTCGCCAGTAGCCGCGCCTCAGCCACATTGGATGGCGGGAGAACAAGCGTCGTGCCAGGGTGCGAAGCGGCGCGGATAGCGATGGGGAGGGCGCCACGAATGCCGCGCACCGTGCCGTCGAGTCCCATCTCGCCAGCGAAAAGCCGGTCGTGAGCGACCTCAGCCGGAAGCTGACCAGTTGCGACAAGAATTCCGATAGCTATCGGTAGGTCGAAGCCCGTGCCATCCTTCCGGACGTCAGCCGGGGCGAGGTTGATCGTGATGCGACGCGGCGGAAGCTTGAATCCGGCGTTGACCAGCGCCGCGCTCACGCGCTCGCGGCTCTCCTTTACCGCGCCCGCTGGGAGTCCGACGATGAACCACTGCGGGAGGCCCAGAGCCGCGTCAACTTCGACTGTGATGTCGTAGGCTTCTATCCCAAGTACCGCGGCGGATTTGATGGCGGCGAGCATGAGCGGAGATTAGGCTCGGCCCCTTGGATGGCATCATCTGGAACACTCGCGCCGAATCAAAACGGTGCAGGGAGCAGGGACGCTTTACCGGCTTTACGTTCTCCCTATGACCGCAGCCCTGCAAGCACACTCTCAACCACGCCTACCAGGTCACGCATCTCGCGCTCGTCAAATACCAGCTCCGCACCCGCCGCAGCATAGATTTCCCTCAGCGGGCGAGTGCCGCCGAACGCCAACGCTACCTTGTACCGCGCCACCGCCCCCGCTGGATCCCGCAGGCTCTCCCGCCATATCTGCAACGCTCCAAGCTGCGCGATTCCGTATTCGATGTAGTAAAAAGGATCCTCGAAGATATGCAGTTGCCGATACCAACGAGCCGTGCGCTCCACCTCCAGGCCGCTCCAGTCGATTCCGCGCTCGAAGCGCGCTCGGATTTCCAGCCAGGCCGCATCACGGGCGTCACGATCGCGCGCTTCACGGTGCGAGTAGATCCACGCCTGAAAGGCATCCACGCTCGCAATGTGGGCGAGGCTGAACAGAATGTCTTCGAGGTGCTCGATCCGTGCGCGACGTAATTCGTCCGGTGCATAGTAGCCTTCCGGCTTGGCGAGCAGGGGCGCGGCGAACAGCTCCATTGTCATGGACGCGAGCTCGGCCGCCTCGGAGCCTGTGCCGTGCTGCCATATGAATGGATGCGTGCCGCCAAGAAAAGCGTGAAAGCAGTGCCCCGCTTCGTGCATGAGCGTGGCGACATCGTCCGGCACTCCGACCGCATTCATGAAGATGAACGGGCGACGTCGGAAGCTCAGCTTGGTACAGTATCCGCCGGGCGCCTTACCCGGCCGGCTGGCGAGATCGAGCAACGATTCGTCAGCCATCACGCCGAACTGCGCGCCGAGCTCGGCGTCAACACGATCGAATACGGAACGCGCCCGGGCAATCAAGTCGCGCTCGTCCGTGAATGGAGCAAGTGGCTTGGCATTGTCCGGATCGACGCCAAGGTCCCACGGTCGCACCGATTCGAGACCGAGCCGCTGCCGGCGATACGCAAGCTGGCGCTCCACAGCGGGAACCACCGTCTCTTCCACCGCGGCGTGAAAGCGCGCGCAATCCGCGGGTGAGTACTCGAAGCGATGCTTGGCCCTGAAGACATAGTCCTGGTAGTTGTCGAAGTCCGCATTGCGGGCGACCGCGTTGCGCAGCTCGAGCATACGGTCAAAGACGTCGGACAGATCATCGCGCACGCCAAGGTAAGCCCTGTCTCGCGCCATGTAGGCCCGCTCGCGCACCGAGCGGTCCGAAAGCTTGAGGTACGGCTGTAATTCCGGAATCGTCTTGCGCTCACCGTCGAATTCTACTTCCAGCGTGCCCGTGATCTTCTGGTAGCGCGCCGAAAGCTCCTCGATCTCCGAAAAAAGCTCGACATTTTCCGCACGGAATATCTCGCTGTCTGTCCGCCATTCGGCGAGCACGGTCTCCATATCCGGGCGTTGAAATCCGAGCGCCAGAATACGTCGTGCCAAACGCACGTGCCGCTCATCCATCCGCGGAAAGATTTCGCTGGAGAAACGGAGATACGCTGCTTCCTTAGCGGGGTTGGACGTATCGCCCGTGTAGGCGATCATCGATTGCGTGCCCGCTTCGCCAAGGAGCTCCTCCAGGCGGGACCACGCCGCCAGCCACGCGCCGGCGTTGCCAAGGACCAGATTTGCGGATTCCAGCCGGTCGTAGAAGGGAGCTATGTCGTTCCACGATGCGCGCGCGAACGCATCGGGTGTGGCCGGAAGATCGGTGATTTCCTGGGGCGCCGAATTCGCATCGACCCTGACCGCTGTCACGACACCATGCCCTTGCCCTGCTCTGCCTCCATCTCGAATCGCGGGATCTCCGCGTCGAACGCCGAGCCGTCCTCACGCACGAAATGGTAGGTTCCTTCCATGTAACCACGCCGGGACTTGAGAACACAGAAACTCTGATACTCGTGCACCCCGCCGGGCGTGATTGAAGGTTGCTGGCCAATCACGCCATCGCCTTCCACTTCGCTGTCCTCTCCCACCGAATCGTGGATGCGCCAGTGGCGCGTGAGCAGCTGCGCAGTCTTTTCCCCGGTATTTTCGATTCGAATGAAATAGGCGAACACAAACTGCCTTTTCTCGGGGGACGACTGTTCAGGTAGAAAAAGCGGGCGAACGGTAATTCGGATTCCGTTCGTAATTCTGTAGAAAAAGCCAGTAGCGTTCATGGGGCGGAATATATCATGGCTTGCCTGCAACCAAGCGATACACCTGGCCACTCGGCTGACAGCACATACAGCTCTCCCGCTGC
>JBPCJT010000115.1:0-3837 GCA_051005015.1 Gemmatimonadaceae bacterium
ATCCCGGCGTTGCCACACGTCGGTGATAAAAAAGGTTCCGCTCCGATCGAGGCCGTCAACCTTCGCACCCGTTACATTCAAAAGCGAGCTCACCACAGCCGTGTCGCCGAAAAGCCTCACAACCATCTTGTCGTAAGCGACACCCTCAGCCGTGTAGCGTCCGATCAATGCCAGCCACTGCTCCCGCGAGACGGGCCGGTCTGGCATGCTGGACACGATGAGCTTGTAATCTGGCGCGAGAATACGCTCGAGCGTTGCTCGATCCTCCCGCACCCAAGCCTGCATCCACTCGTTCTGTAACTTCCGGATTTGCTCCTCGGCTTCCATCTGCTGATCTCCAGAGCTGTTTCGCGAACTCTCGGGATCGGTGCAGGCCGTAATGGCTGCGAAAGCAAGTCCAACTGCGATCAAAATTAACGGCCGCATTTGTGAGGTCCATCATGTGCAAAGACCGCATGACGAGGTAAACGCCGGAGCTTGTCAATGTCTGCTTCCGACCCATTGCGGACGCCCCCGACATCGTGCAGCTTCGGTGAATGGGGGTGCAACTCGCATTACTAGGAGCTGCTTTGCTCGCGTCACCCGCGGTAGCCGCTCCTCCGCCCATTATTGACGTTCACCTGCACGCCCACGCTTACGACGAGGAGGGTCCGCCTCCGGTCGTGCTTTGCGCACCGTACGAACAGTGGCCCGCGCGCGATCCAGCTGAGCCAATGGACAAATACGTCGAGCGTGCCTTCAAGAAGCCCGACTGCGCTCGCCCGCTCAGATCCGCGCCAAGTGACACTTTGCTGCGCGATCGAACCCTTGCTGCGCTCAGGCGACACAACATCGTTGCCGTCACTAGCGGTCATCCGGACCGCGTCCAGGAGTGGTGGTCTCATGCCCCCGACCGGATTATCCGAGCAGTTCAATTTGGCGTTTCGTACTGGCCATCAACTGACGCTCTGCGTGCTTTGCACAAGCAAGGCCGACTTCAAGTGCTCGGCGAAGTAATCACGCAATACGGAGGCACCGCGCCCGACGATCCGAAGCTTGAACCGTATTACGCTCTGGCGGAAGAGCTCGACATACCCGTCGCGATCCATATGGGCCTCGGACCCCCGGGGACCTCATACTTCGCGACGCCAGGTTATCGGATGGCGTTATCTGACCCCCTTCGGCTGGAACACGTGCTGCTTCGCCATCCAAAACTGAGGCTGTACGTCATGCATGCAGGATGGCCCCTCGGTGATCGCATGGTCGGGCTGCTTTATTCCCACCCGCAGGTTTACGTGGACGTGGGCGTAATTGACTGGGTTCTGCCGCGAGCCGAGTTCCAAGCTTACCTAAAGCGCCTGATCGATGCCGGGTTTGCCAACCGGATTATGTTTGGCTCGGACCAGATGGTATGGCCAGACGCAATTGACGCGGCGATCCAGAGCATCAATCAGGTGCCCTTCCTCACGGCTCAGCAGAAACGCGACATTTTTTACAACAATGCCGCCCGCTTCTTCCGCTTACGGGAAGGCCAATCAGCTTCGTCGCTCGCTCACTAATGTCTGCTTTCCACCCAAAGGCGATATTCAGCCTAAACCCGTTTTTTCTACCCCGGTGAACGAGCCGGATACGCGGGTCGCAAAACCTAAATCGCACAGCACTTCATTTATAGGCGACCGCAGCACTGGCAGGGCCGGCGAGCGGGATAATCTCGCACCGACCGAACCCTGCCTCTTTGCACCACTCGGTGAACTGGGCGCCGGTGAAGTCAAACGCCTCGCCAAACTCGATGAGCATGTTGAGGGACATCATTAGGCCAAACGCATTTTTGCGGCGCTCGTCGTCGATGATGTTCTCGATGGCCACCAGCGCGCCGCCTGGCGGTAATGCGCGGTAGGCCTTGGCGATCAGCATCTTCTTGTCGGCCAGATTCCAGTCGTGGAGTATCATCCCCATCGTGATGATGTCTGACGGCGGAAACTCGTCAGCGAAGAAATCAATCGTCTCCGCCGTCACCCGGCCGTCGAGATTTTGCTCTCGGACGCGTCGTTCGGCAATTGGCTGCACAGCGGCGAGGTCGCATGTCCGGCAATGCATATGCGGGTGCCGCGCCGCGACGATTGACGACAGCTGGCCGGTCGCGCCGCCAATGTCCGCCAGAGTGGAGTATCCCGAGAAATCGAACTTTTCGGCAAAGGCCATGAAGTTACCCATGGAGATGCCGCTCATCGCGTCCATGAACTGCTCCAGCCGTGCCGGGTCCGCATAAAGCGACTCAAACATCGACTTGCCGGTCTCCTTAATCTCGTTCTGCGGCTGGCCGGTTTTCAGCGCGGGCGTAAGATCGGCCCAGAAGCGATACAGCCGCGCGTTGGCCATTTCGAGGATGCCGCCGATGTACTGGGGACTGGTCTTGACCAGGAACCGGCTGGTGGCCGGCGTGTTCGAGTAGCGGCCTGACTCGCCCGAGCCGTCTCGCTCGAGCAATCCAAGTGCGACCAGCGTGTCCAGGAAATCATAGGTGGCGCGCGGGTGCAGTCCCAGGGTCGCTTGGAGCTGGGGACCGGATTTCGGTCCCTCCGAAAGTTGTGAGAAAACCGCCAGCTCCACAGCGCTTAGCAGTGTCTTTGATGCCCAGAATCCAAAGCCAATCTGCAGAATATGATCAGGCGATACGTCGTCTTGCATTTTTCTTCCCCGTCTTGGCGGAGGTGTACGAACTCCAAACGCAAAGCAGGAGTCAAATCGGCGCCAGTCAATGTCCGTTGTCCATCCAACCGGACATTAGCTACTGCTTTTCAACAACCACCTTCAGATAGGTGGCAGGAATTTCGGTGCTGTGTGCGCCCGCTCGATTGTGCTCTTCAAATAGTTGGGTCAGCTCGGCCTCAAGCTGCTCTTCCCTGCCGTCCTTGGACGCTGCCTCGAACGCATTCATTGTCGGTCCGTAATACTGTTTGAAAGTCTGGAGCAGCTCGCGAGGCGGACCGGGATGCCGGAACACATAGGTGGCGCGCTCGCAGGAGATATTCTCTGCTGGCACCCCAGCCGCGCCGAACCGCTCTCGCACATTGTCTTCGACGCCCCACGTAACAGGGCTGATGAACCCCTCGGGCGGAGGCGGAGTGTAGGCCGCACTGGTCTTCAGGACCTGAGCAATCAGCGTTGGATCGCCAGGAATCCAGTTCCCCATGACGATTCGCCCGCCGGTGCGCGTGACCCGCACCATTTCCCGCGCAACGTCGAACGGGCGCGGCGCGAACATTGCTCCGAAGATGCTGATCACGAGGTCGAAACTATCGTCAGCGAGACCTTGTAGGCCAGACGCATCGCCTTCCTGGAATCGGAGGTTGTTGAGGCCGGCCGCCGCCGCCCGAGCATTGCCGGCGGCGACGAGATTCTCGGCAATGTCCACCCCGAGCACGTTTGCCCCACGCTGCGCTGCCGGTAGTGCCGTTGTTCCGTCGCCGCAGCCGAGATCGAGCACGTCCATCGCTGGCTGAACGTCGAGGCTCTCCACCAACTCCTCGCCACTGACCCGCATGGCTGCCGCGATTTTTGTGAAGTCGCCTTTCTCCCACAGCGCCTTGTCCGGATTCATAGTGCTCGCTCCCTTCTGGTGTGGAAAGACGGCTTACCACTGCGCTCCCGCCGAGTCCTGCACCGTGCCCAGCCAACCACACGGGATCTCTCTACGTCCGCCTTCGACTCAAAGCGGACCTATGGGAACGCCTTATGCTACCCATCCTTGGATTTGCCGCGGTAGGAAATGTGCGCCCCCAGTGCCTTACCCGGATCGGGGTCCGCCTCGATCCGTTCGTAGAGCCATTGCCACCACTCCCCGATATTGGGATTGCG
>JBPCJT010000116.1:0-10191 GCA_051005015.1 Gemmatimonadaceae bacterium
GTCGAGCAGGAGTTGAACGCCGACGCAAGCGAGCTCATCAGCGCCGCGAGCATCCCGGCGAGCACCAGACCCTTGAAGCCGACAGGCAGGAGGCGCGTTACGAGGAAGGGGTAGGCGGAGTCAGCCCCGCCGGCGCGAACATCCTCGTACAGGCCGGCGGCGATGATTCCGGGCAGCACGAAGATAAACACCGGCAGGATCTTCAGAAAGCCGGCGAAAATGGTCCCGCGGCGGGCCTCCTTCACGTTGCGAGCTGCCAGCACCCGTTGCACGATGTGCTGGTCGGTGCACCAGTACCAAACGCCCAGGATCGGGGCTCCGAATACGATGCCGGTCCAGGGGAAGTCCGGATGGCTGCTGGGCTTCCACATGGAGAAGAAGTCGGGCGGCACACTGGCTGCGAGCCCGGACCACCCGCCAATCGCCGTGAGGCCCACGATCGTCAACGTGACCGAACCGACGATCAGTACAACGGCCTGCAGCACTTCGGTGTAGATCACCGCGCGGAGCCCGCCCGTAATCGTGTACAGTCCCGTTATCACGATCAGAATCACGGCGCTGGTCCAGAAATCCAGGCCCGTCACTGCCCGCATCACGATGCCGCCCGCGAACAGCGTGACGCTGATCTTCGTGAGCACGTAGCCGACAATGGACACCCAGGTGAAGTACCAGCGCGAGGCGGAGTTGAAGCGGCGCTCGAGAAACTCCGGCATGGTGTACACGCCGCTCCTCAGGTAGAACGGCACGAACAGCCAGCCCAGGAGCAGCAACATGAAGCTGGCGAGCCACTCGAAGTGGCCGACGGCGAGGCCGCTCACAGCCCCCGTGCCGGCGAGTCCCACGAGATGCTCGCTTCCGATATTGGATGCGAAAAGGCTGGCGCCGACCGCGAGCCAGCCCACATCCCTGCTCGCGAGAAAGAAGTCGGAGCTCACGTTCTTTTCCTTGCGCGCCGCCCAGTAGGCGATCGACAGGAGCGCAAGGAAGTACGCGGCGATCACCATCCAGTCCAGGATCGCGAGTCGACTGGCCACCGGTCACCTCTTCGGCTTGTGGTTCCTTATTGAATACCCGCTGGTAGTCTGACTCCAAGCTGTGGTCGGCAATGCAATCAACTTTTCACAATCCGTCCGCCCAGTGCTGCGGCATATTCCTCCGCGGCCTTTCCCACGATTACGTGCACGACGTCCTCCGAGATGGGCAACATGCCCGATGACCCGGCCGCCTCCAACGCCGGCTCATCGATTGCTCGCAGATCGCGCACCTGCACCCGCAGTCGCGTAAGCGCACATGGCTCGACGCGCATGATGTTACTCGCGCCGCCCAAAGCGGTCGCAATCGCGGTTGCGCGTACGCGAAGCTCGGGCGTAACCACGAGTTCCCGTTCTGCAACAGGCCGAATTATCGGCCCAGTGGGCTTCACGGTGGAAACGCCGCTGGACCGCATGTGCTCTTCCATGTCGGTCTTGAGGTTCTCCGAGCGCGTACCGAAAATCGCCTGCATCCCGCTGCCGACCTGCATGACTCCTGCGGCGCCGAGCCCTCGTAGAGCGTCGGCGCTGGCGCGCGAGACATCATTCAGCTCCACACGAAGGCGAGTGATGCAGGCGTCGAGGCTGCGGATGTTCGCCGCTCCGCCAAACGCAGCGACTAGCTGCGCGGCCATCCCACCATCCGCTGCGACGTCCCCTGTCGCGCCCACCGTTGGATCCTCCACCTCGCGTCCCGGCGTTTTGAGATCCAGCTTGAGAATCAGTGTCCGAAACAGCCCGAAGTACATCAGAGCCCAGAGTGGACCGAGCCAGAGATACCACAGGCCTCGAGATGAATTCGGGAAGAGTACGACGTAGTCGATCAAGCCATGCGAGAACGTCGTGCTGTGGCGAATGCCCAGCTCGATGGCTGTGAAGTAGGCAGCGCCCGCCAGCAACGCATGAACGAAGTACAGTCCCGGTGCCACGAACAGGAAAGCGAACTCGATCGGTTCGGTGATACCAGTGAGGAACGATGTCAGCGCCGCTGAGATCATGATGCCGCCCACCTTCGCTCGATTCTCCGGATGGGCGCACCGCCACATCGCCAGGGCGGCCGCGGGCAATCCCCACATCTTGAACAGATACCCGCCTGCCAGGTTGCCCGCGGTGGGGTCTCCGGCTGTGAACCGGTAAATCTCACCGCGGATGATCTTGCCTGTGTCGGGATCGAGGTACTGCCCCACCTCGAAAAAGAACGGCACGTTCCAGGTGTGGTGCAGGCCGAACGGAATGAGCGAGCGCTCCACAACGCCGTACATGGCGAACGCGACCGACGGATTGCCTGCGGCTGCCCAGCGGCTGAACTTGTCGATCACGTTGCCGACCGGAGGCCAGATGAAGCTGAGCGCGATACCCACGACGACGGCCGCGAACGCCGTGAGAATTGGAACGGAGCGCTTTCCGGCGAAGAAGCCCAGGTACGGCGGCAACGTGAGTCTGAAGTAGCGATTAAACAGGATCGCGGCGACAGCGCCGATCAGAATGCCCCCGAATACACCCGTCTCGATTGACGGAATTCCCATGATCTCGCGAGGCTCGTAACCCACCAGCGGCGCCATCACCCCCATTGTCGCGACCATAACAGCGAAGCCGACAACGGCGGCGAGGGACGCGACGCCGTCGTTGCCCGTTAGGCCGAGCGCGACACCGATGGCGAAGATGAGGGGCAGGTTGCCGAAGACCGCGCCTCCCGCCTGGGCCATGACGTTCGACACGACGGGAGGCAGCAAGGCGAACTTCGCGCTGCCGACGCCCAGAAGTATGCCCGCCACTGGCAGCACGGACACAGGCAGCATCAGCGACTTGCCGATTTTCTGCAGCCACCCGAAGGTGGCCTGCCCCAACCCCCTACTCATGCCGCCTCGCCACTATTGCGCGCACTTCCGCTCCGTCCCCGGCGTCGAGCGCCTGCTGCGCCGTGTCGCGGCATTGCTTCAGCGACAGGGTCCGTATTCGCGCCTTCACCGCGGGCACTATAGGCACGCTCACGCTCAACTCGTCGACACCAAGACCTACCAGCACCGGCACTGCTTCAGGATCACCAGCGAGGGCACCGCACACCCCTACCCAGCGCTTGTGAGCGTGCGCCCCCGCAACGGTCCGATCGATCAGTCGCAGCACGGCGGGGTGGAGCGCGTCCAGGTGTGGGGCGAGGCGCGGGTTGGTGCGATCCATGGCAAGTGTGTATTGGGTGAGGTCATTTGTTCCGATCGAGAAGAAATCCGCCTCCTCGGCGAAGCGGTCGGCCAGGATCGCTGCCGATGCAGTCTCCACCATTATACCGATCTGAATCGGGGGAACGCCGAGCGTCGCCCGCTCCTGCTCGACCAGATCGCGCGCCGCGCGCCATTCCGCCAGCGTTGAAATCATGGGGAACATGATTGCTACGCGTCCGGCGCGGGATGCGCGGAGGATGGCACGTATCTGGGTCTGAATGATGTCGGGGCGAATTACAAGCAGGCGGATGCCGCGCATTCCGAGAAATGGATTGGCCTCGGCCGGGAGAGGCAGATAAGGCAGGGGTTTGTCGCCACCCACGTCGAGCGTTCGGATCACAAGTATGCGGGTGGGCCCAAGGGCGCGTGCGATGGCCTCGTACGCGAGGGTCTGTTCGTCCTCACTGGGCTCCGTCCTGCGCTCCATGAACAGGAACTCGGTCCTGAGCAGCCCAACGCCTTCCCCACCCACCTCCGGGACTCGCCGCGCTTCATCCTCATCGCCGATATTCGCTACGACCTCAACTCTATGGCCGTCGCGGGTGATCGCTGCCTCAGCGGCCACTCCCAGCTCCTCGGCTCGCCGAGCTTCATCAGACTCCTGCCTTCGCGAGATCTGCGCTTCTTCCGCCGCCGTAGGTCCCGGTTTCAGCGTGCCGGCTGAGCCATCGAGCACGACGCGTGTGCCAGGCAGAATGTCGAGCACGCGCGGATCGATGCCGGCAACCGCGGGAATACCCAGCCCCCGCGCCAGGATCGCCACGTGCGACGTGGCACTGCCCATAGTTGTGCAGAAGCCGCGAACGCGAGTGCGATCCAGCGATGCGGCGTCCGAGGGTGCGAGATCCTCCGCTACAACGATGGAGTCTGGCGGCATGTCGAGTGGCGCTTCGTCGTGGCCCACGAGCAGATGAATCACCCTCCGGCCGATATCCCGCAGGTCGGCCGCGCGGCCGGCCAGTAGCTGGTTTCGCAACGCAAGCAGCCGGTCCGCCTGTGCCGTATATGCCTGCTGCCAGGCGTATGCCGCCGTCGCTCCGCTGCGAATGTGTGCAGCGGCACTGTCGAGCACTTCCGGGTCCTCGAGCAATTCCTGGTGTGCAGCGAAGATCGCGGCCCTGTCGGTGTCCGCGTCCGCGGCGAGTTTTGCCTGCAGTGCCTCGAGCTGCAGGTGCGCGGAGGCGATAGCCGCGTCCAGTGCACGACGCTCGTGGTTCGCGTCGGAAGCACGCTCCTGCAGAACGGCATCGTGGTGACGAAGCTGGAATACCTGGCCGATGGCGACGCCCGGTGACGCAGGCACTCCCCGTAGCGAGGTGTCGTCTGACGCCTGCGGTGACGCCGTGGACGGCACTATCTCCACAAGCGCGGGTGGCAATCGAACGGCGGTGGTCGGAGACGGTGTTGTGTGCATATCTGTTCTTAACGTCCGCGCAATAGCGTCGACGGCCGCCGCGGCATCGTCTCCGCGCGCCAGGATAGTGACAGTGTCGCCACCCGCAACCTCGAGCGCCATAATGGAGACCATGCTGCGCAAGTTTGCTTCGCGGCCTTCCTTCACCAGCCGCACGTCAGCCGTGAACTTGCGAGCTGCCGCCGCAAGCACCGCGGCGGGACGCGCGTGCAGGCCGGTTTCGTTGGCAATGACGATCGAAGCCGATGAGACGGTATCACCCGCCTCCTGCGCCAGCGGTGCCTGCCCTGGAGCGCCAATCACAATGTGCATCAGCGCATCTCGCCCCGCCGTCACTTTGCCGGCGCCCGGCTGAAGTGAAGCAACGCGTTCCACGTTTGTCACCAGAATCTGTGTCAGCAAGCTCCGCGCGTGTGTCGCCACGAAATCCGCATCGAAGGTGATGAGCGGATCGCCGAGGCGGACCTCGTCACCAGCATTCACGCTGGATGCAAAGCCCTCACCTTTCAGCATCACGGTATCGAGACCGATGTGGATCATGATCTCGAGACCGGATGCGGAAAGCGTGAGCGCGTGTCTTGCGCGATGTACCTGTATGACCCGCGCGTCGCACGGAGCGAGCAACACCTGACTGAGCGGGTCGATGGAGATGCCGTCACCCGCGAGACGCTGAGCGAAAACCGGATCGGGTACGTCGCCGAGCGGGACGACGACGCCCGTGAGTGGTGCAACCAGCGTCAGCGTTTCGCGATCGCCCACCGCACACCTCATCAGGCTCAAGGTTTGAAAAGCAGGGATCTCACTGACGGTGAGGATGCCCGCTCAGCTGCCGCAATCAATCAGGGACCGCTGCGCTGCGCGGATCATTCAAGCGAAGCGGCCGTAGAATCTGGAGCTTGTCACCGTTGCGTGCCACGACGATCAGCCGCTCGCCGTTTGCGTGCCGCAGCAGCTTCATATCTCGCACCTCACCTTCTATCACGAGATTGCTCTCCTCCATATCGACGGATGTGAAGCGGCCACTTCCCGTGCCGCGCAGCATCAGCCCGTAACTGGCATCGTACCGCCCCCGAACGGGCGCCACCCCATGGAAATTTCCCGCGAGCAGCAGATCGGTTTTACCATCGCCGTCAAAGTCGTCCGCCAGCGATGCGTATACTGGCGCGAACTGCACCTCGGCCGGAAGGTCCTGTAGATCAAAGGTGCCATTACCCTTGTTGAGCGCGATGGAGGTCGCGAAGCGGTTGGCTTTCAGGACTTTCGCCTGCCCCAGCTCCGGCGCTGAAAAAATGTCTTCAATTCTGCTGGCGCCGAACGCAGCATACGAGGGGTACTTGCTTCGCAACTGCGGAATCTGGCGGACCAGCTCGTCCCGCCCCGCAAGCGGATAGCTGACGCCATTCCTGAAGAATGCGAGAATCTGATCCAGCTTCCCGTTCTCCCCGAAGTCATGCACGTACAGGCGCGCGGGCTCCTTGCGAGATGCCCGGAGATAGGAGTTGAGCCCCAGATTGCCCAGAACAAGATCCTTGCGCCCGTCCCCGCTCACGTCGACCGCCGCAACGCTATTCCACCAACCTTCGGTTCCAGACAGCCCCGCCCCGGCGGTACGGTCCACAAACCGGCCATTCTCCTGCCGAAACACTCGCACCGGCATCCATTCACCGACTACGATAAGGTCGAGCTTTCCGTCATTGTCATAATCCACCCACGCGGCCGAAGAAACCATTCCGGCCTCGGAGAGCGCCTCCGCTTTTTTAAGCGTGACATCCACGAAGCGTCCGGTGCCATCATTCTCGAGCAGGTGGCTTCGAGGCGTTAACCCGTAGCTGCGCGACACGACGCGGCTGCCCACGAAAAGGTCGACATAACCGTCGCCGTTGAAATCGCCTGGAACAACACAGGAGCCGTTGTCGAACAGGTCGGGGAGCGCATCCGCGGACCTGTGGAAGTTGCCTTTCCCATCGTTGACATATAGCCGGTCCCGAAGTGCCTCATTGTCACCCGCGAATTCGTTACCGCCGCTAACGACGTACAAATCCGGGTGTCCGTTGCCATCGGCATCGAAGAAGACAGCATCCACATCTTCGTTGAGGCTATCGGCGCCAAACACAACCTTGCTGCTCGTGCGAAATCTCCCATCTGGCTGCTGAATGAGGAGCTGGCCGGCCTGCCATTTAGCGCCGCCAACGTAAATGTCATCCAGTGAATCGCCGTTGACGTCCCCGATTGCCAAAGCCGGGCCCTCGGTGGAGAGCCGGTGAGGAATGAACGGCTCGCGATTGTAGTCGAGGAAATCGTTCTCCTCGTGCTTGAAGCCTATTCCCAGCTGGTCGGAAGCGTCCGTGAAAAGCGGCTGCAAAGCGGCGTCTCGCCGGTAGCTGTACTTCCCACCAGCATCCTGCTGAGAGAGCGTGAGCACGCGATCGACAGCCACATTCGTCAGAACCTGATACCGGTGATCGGGCCAAACGATGGTGAGCGAATCAATGATGGTGGAGCGGCCCAGCCCCACATGCAGGCGCGGATCGACGGAGGACTGGAACCCTCGCGTCGGCATCTGCTCGAGAAACTGCATCACGCCACCATGCTTGACATAAAGCTTTGCTCCAATTCCCGCGGTATTGGCTCCCGACCCCCGCAAGAGAACTTTCAGATAATGGTGTCCGTTAATTTCGCGGGCGAGGTTTCTGTAGATCGCGGCGGGCGCGTTGATATTGTTCACGACCAGATCGAGGGCGCCACTATTGTTCAGGTCAACGTAGACGGCGCCATTTGAGAAACCCGGCTGCGCGAGCCCCCATGCTCGGGCCATGTTCGTGAAGGTCAGGTCCCCGTTGTTGCGATACGCATAGTTGGATATGGGGATCTGGGGCATTTTCCGGAGGAGCGTCAGATTCTCTTTCGTGATCCCCTTCGCGAGCGAAGCCTGGATGGCAGCATTACCCAGGTAATTGATGTAATCCAGGTCATTCGGCCTGTGATAAATGCCGTTCGTAATGAAGAGGTCCTTGTGGCCATCGTTGTCCAGGTCCGCAAATAGCGGAGCCCAGCTCCAATCAGTCGCGTAGACTCCCGCGAGATATCCGATCTCGCTGAAGCGCCCCCGGCCTCGATTGAGCTGCAGGGTGTTGCGCGCGTACTGAGGATGATAGCCGGCCTTTACCTTCAGGTTATGGATATTGAAGTTCTCGGCATTGGCGGAGGTCTTGAGGATATCCTCCCGCTCCGGGAGCATGTCTACGACAATCAGGTCAGGTCTGCCATCATTGCTGAAGTCGGCTGCGTCAACGCCCATCGATGAACGGCTGGTGTGCCCGGCTGCCGAGGCGATCGACTCTGTGAAGGTGCCATCGCAGTTGTTGAAGTACAGAAAGTCATTTTCATGAAAGTCGTTGGCAATGAACAGGTCGGGACAGCCGTCGAGGTTCAGGTCGCTGGCGATTACTCCCAGGCCATATCCTTCGACGCCGCCAAAGATGCCAGCTTCCGCGCTGATGTCCACGAAGCGAGGACCATCGTTTCTGAAAAGACGGTCTCCCGCCCTTGGGTGGCGCACGTCGCGCTGCGGTCTGGTGCTATTCCCCCGCTCGGCATGGACCGAATGGTTCAGGAGGTACATGTCCAGGTCCCCGTCCAGGTCATAGTCGAAGAAGCTTGACTGGGTTGAATAGCCGGCATGCTCAAGCCCGTATTCCCTGATCCTGTCGGTGAACGTTTGGTCTCCATTATTGACGTAGAGCACGTTGCGTCCGCGCATGGTGAGATAGCTGACGGCTGAAACGTAGATGTCGACATGCCCGTCGCCATTGACATCCGCCATCGTTACTCCGGTCGTCCAGCCTTCCGAGCCCGCTACACCGGCCCGCTCGCTGATGTCCTGGAACTTGTAATTTCCCTTGTTGAGATACAGCCGGTCGGGACCGAGGTTGGACGTGAAATACAGGTCTGGTAGACCGTCGTTATCGATGTCGCCCACCGCTACGCCGCCGCCATCGTAATAGTAGAGGTAATTTATGATGTTGAACTCGGGATCTTCCGGCAGCTCATTAATGAATGTGACGCCGGTCGCTTCCGGTGGCAGAAGCTGGAAGAGCGGCGAGGATTTCTCGGAACGGTCACAAGCGCCCGCCGTGAACAGGCCGGCTGCAAGAAGCCCCGCGGCCGAGCATTTACGACGAAGGTTCGACAAGATGCTTCGGATTGAACGGATCAAACGGATCAACTCGTTATGGCGACGGAGCTTCGTCGCGCCAGGGAAAAGATCTTGATCCGTTCAATCCGTTGTATCCGCATAACCTTTCGTCGTTGATGCTGGACTGGAGAAATGCAAATCGGGAATTTTCGTCGTCGATGGCGGCCAGCATGCAGCGCGTTAACGTGCCGGCCGAATCCGAATCGCCTGACCGCCGCCCGGCGCCAGCACAAGGCTCATGCGTGAAGCCGCGGTCACGGTACGCTTCGAGATCCTGACGGGCAGCGGGTTGCGCAGCCAGTGAGCATCGGGGCCGTCCGCATATATCTCGGCTACGTAGCTCCGCCCTTTGGAGAGAAAAGAGAGCGGGATGGTTATAGTGCGGCGTTCCTCGTCGGTGATGGCTCCTACGTACCAGTTCTCTCCATTCCGCTCCCGGCGCGCTACCGCTACGTAGTCGCCGATCTTGCCGTGCAGCACGCGAGTCTCTTCCCAGTCAACCGGCACGTCCCGGATGAACTGAAAGGCTGGCTTGTTCTCGTAGCTCTCGGGCAGGTCGGCAGCCATTTGAACCGGCGAGTATAGTACCACATAGAGCGCCAACTGCTTGGCGAGTGTGGTGCGCACCCGCGGCTCCTCGGGCCGGCGCGGCGTGCCATTACCCCGCTGGAGCAGTATATCGAAGACACCCGGAGTGAAGTCCATGGGACCGGCGAGCATTCGGGTGAAGAATAGAATGGTCTCGTGCTCCGGCGGGTTGCCGCCGTCGCCGCCCCATGCGTTGTATTCCTGGCCCCGCGCTCCTTCCCGACTCATCATGTTGGGATAGGTACGGCGTTCTCCGGTGTCCTTTATGGGTTCATGGACGTTGACCATGATCTCGTGCCGGGCGGCCGTTTCGATCACCTTCTTGTAATGGCGCACCATGTACTGTCCGTGGTGTGCGTGACCCTCCCGGGTCTTGTCACCAACGTAGCCGGTCTTCACGGCATCGATACCAAGCGACTTGTAAAATCGGAAGGCATCCTCCATCTGTTGCTCGTAATTCTGTATTCCCATCGAAGTCTCGTGGTGGCCGATCAGCTCCACGTTCCGCTCCCGTGCATACGCGGCGACCGCTTTCAAGTCCAGGTCGGGATACGTCTCCGTAAATGAGAATTTGTCGGCGTTCTCCATCCAGTTGCCGTCCCACCCCAGGTTCCAGCCTTCCATCAAAACGCCGGGAATCTTGTTGGCGGCCGCGAAGTCGATGTATCGCCTGGCGTTCTCCGTCGTAGCGCCGTGCTTGGAGCCGGAGCTCCACGTCATCGTGCCGATGTGCATGCCCCACCA
>JBPCJT010000117.1:0-13830 GCA_051005015.1 Gemmatimonadaceae bacterium
GGCGAGAAATGCGATGCCGGCCCAGCGGAGGGCTGAATCGTCGATGCGAGCGCCATATGCCCAGATTGCCACTCCTACAACCGCGAGCACAAGCCGAAGTGTAGCGGCGAGGGTGGACGAGCTTAAGGGACCGCGAGATCGGCGAAAAATCATTGGGATAGCAGCATTAGCGGTCACGCGGCCGGTGCACGAACCGTTTGACCCCGTCCCTGAAGTCCGCGGTTTCGCGGGCAGCGACATTCGTGTCTACGCCGAGAGCGATGCCGTCTGGAAAATTGCGTCCATCGAGCTCGTAAAAGAGCCGTTTCGTCATTTGGACCGCGCTGGGAGGCATTCTGGCCAGCATGGCTGCCGTTGACTCTACGCCGGACGCCCATTCGGCGGCGGTAATGATCCGGCTCGCGAGTCCCAATTCGACGGCCTCGCGCGCGGAGACCAGTCGTCCTGTAATGACCAGATCAAAGGCGCGCTTCTCCCCGACGGATCTGCGCAGCATCGTCATCACCATCGCGGGGACGAATCCGACTCGCACTTCGGGATAGCCGAACTGTGCGTTCTCGTGGGCGAGCACGATGTCACAGGCGTTAGCCAACCCCGCGCCGCCAGCCAGGGCGCGTCCCTGCACCGCCGCGGCGACGGGCTTCGCCATCGCGCGCAGCGCGAGGAACACCTGGCCGAGCGCTTCCGCATCATTTCTGAGCACCTCGTGACTGGCGTCGATGAGCGATTCCAGCGCCTCGAGGTCGGCGCCCGCGCAGAAGTCATCTCCGTCCGCGGTCAGCAGAACGACGCGAACGTCCGGATCCTCATCGAGTGACCGCAACGCCGCGAGCAGCTCGGTAGCTGTATCCCTGTCGAGCGCATTTTTCTTTTCCGGGCGCGCGAGAGCAATCCTGCCTATCCCCGCTTCACGCGCGATGCGAATTCGAGTCACGCACGAAACTCCGGAAGCGCGAGCTTCCGCGCTACGTCGTCGGGTACATCGAGGACGAGCCTGAGCATCGCGGTGGAATACACCTTTCCCTGCGCGTCCGTCTTCAGCGAAAGTGTACCGCCGCCCCCGAGTGCGCCGTGAAGCAGGAAGTTGAGCGCGCGCAGGTTCGGCAGCTCGAAGCGGTCGACGCCGCCGTTGATACCGCCACGAAAATGCTCAGCGACGCGCTCACGCGTGAGATGCCGCTCGAGCATGGAATACCATTCGGCGCGTAGCGCGATCACGCCGACGTTTGCCGTGTCTCCCTTGTCGCCCGATCGTGTGTGCGCGATGTCAAGAAGGCGTACCTTCATGCTGTCAGCAGCTCCACCGATGTCGTCACGACTGTCTTGTCGATCAACGCGGGCCAATAGGCAACGACATCCTCGACCTTGGGGCGTCCACCGGCGAATCCTGTCACACTTGGCGGACCGTTGAGGACGAGCGGCGCGAGTTCGCGAGTGAACCGCTCGACCGAAGCGCGATCCTGACCGCGGACGCCGATGCGAAGCTGGACCTCCGGGACGTCGCCTGGATCTCCGGCAAGACTACCATGCGTTGCGGTTGCGCCCACGAATTCCGTGAGCACTTCCTCGAAGTGTAGTCCCAGGTTGCCGAGCCGTTCGCGGAGGACGCGGTCGGCCAGACGGGCCTTGTCGAGCGCCTCGGGCCATGCGTATACGAGCGTGCCGACAGCCTTGAAGCCGGCCCGGTAGGCAATCGAGACCTTGAGCTTGTCCGTCGCCTCGCGTCCGCGTATACCCGAAACGCGAACCCGGTCACCGCCAAGGTCGTCGAGATGAATGGTGGTGAAGTCGGCGACGACGTCCGGCGTGATGTATTCGCGCGGATCACCCATTTCATAGAGGAGTTGCTCGGCAACGGTGTGGAAGGAGATTCGGCCGCCCGTACCCGGATGCTTCGTGACGACGAAACTTCCGTCTTCGGATGCTTCGACGATGGGGTACCCGACATTCGCCAGATCGGGAACGTTGCGCCAGTCGTACAGACAGTTGCCGCCGGAGCATTGGGCGCCGCACTCGATGATGTGGCCGGCTATGATACCGGCCGCAAGGCGGTTCCAGTCTGTGGGGGACCATCCGAACTCGAAGCGAAGGGGCGCCATGGTAAGTGCAGTGTCGGTCGAGCGTCCAGTGATGACGACGTTGGCTCCACGCTCGAGCGCCTCGACGATCGGCTTGCTGCCAATGTATGCATTCGCCGAGAGCACGCGGTCACGCACGGAAGACAGCGCCTCGCCGGTCTCCATGTTCGCCAACGCGTGGCCGGCGTCGAGCAGTTCGTCGATGCGCGGCAGCAGATCATCTCCGCTCACGACTCCAATGCGCAGGGTGCCCTCTTTGCCGCCCTTGCGCGCAGCCGCCTGCACAGCCTGTGCGCAGGCTATCGGATTTACGCCGCCGGCGTTGGCGATCACGCGCACGCCCCGCTCCGCGACGGCGGGCAGAACGCTCTCCATCGCCCCAACGAAATCTCGCGCGTAACCCATGTTTGCATCCCGCTCTTTCTGCTTCTGCAGGATGGACATGGTGACCTCCGCCAGATAGTCCAGCATGAGGTAGTCGATGGCGCCGCCCTCCACTTGCCGGCGCGGTGCCTCCAGCCAATCCCCCCAGAATCCCTGGCCGGCGGCGACACGGACTATGCCGCTCACTGAGTCTCTCCCAAATGCGGTGGCAGAACGAAGGGTCCGATGTGCGGCCCGCTGTTGTGCAGCGCCGAACGCAGCGCCATTGCGAGTATATCGCGCGTCTCTTCGGGGTAGATGATGGCGTCTATGTAGCCGCGTGCACCTGCATACTTCGCGTCCAGTTGGTGCTCATAGTCGGCACGCATTTCTTCGACTGACTCCGCCACCGAATCGGGGAGCTGTCCGCCGGCTTTCTTGGCTTCGTCGAGCTGTGGTCCGAAGACTGCCTGTACTGCCGACTGTCCTTCCATCACAGCCATGCGTCCCGTCGGCCAGCTGAAGATGAAGTCCGGGTCGAATCCCTGGCCGGCCATGGCGTAGTAGCCCGCGCCTGAAGCATGGTTTACGGTGAGCACGATCTTTGGAACGCTCGCAGTCGCCATCGCTTCAACGAAGCGTGCGCCCGCGCGGATGATGCCTTCGTGCTCGGCTTCCGGGCCCACCATGAAGCCGGACACATCCTGAACGAAGAGGAGCGGGATTCTCTGCCGGTCGCATCGGTCAATGAAGAAGGCTACCTTCTCCGCGCTCTCGGCGTAGACGATTCCACCGAAGCGGGGCTTCTCCCCGTCGCGCCCCTTGATGAGTCCCCGCTGGTTGGCGATTACGCCGAGGGGTATCCCATCCATGGTTGCGTCGCCGCAGATTATTTCTTTGGCGAGGTTGGCCTGGAACTCATCGATCGCTCCGTCGTCCGTGACGGCTTTGAGAACGGAGTGCATGTCGTATGACATACGGTGATCGTTGGGCAGCAGATCGTAGAGGGCGTGGAAGTGAGGGATATTGGTGGGGGTGGCGGTAGGAGGGTGATGGGGGACTAATTGAGCGGCGGTATCCTGTTTGTCGGGGGGGGCCCCCCGCGCCGTGTCCGGACTCGGAAGCCGCCCCACCAGATCCCGAAGCTTCCGGATGCAGGCCCCGTCATCCTTCACGTTATAATGCGCGACCCCACTTATCTCGGTGTGCGTGCGCGCACCTCCCAACGTTTCCGAATCAATAATCTGTCCCGTCGCGCCCTTCACGAGATTCGGGCCGCCGAGCCCCATGAAAGACGTGCCGTCCACCATGATGATGACATCGGACAGCGCTGGAAGGTAAGCGCCTCCGGCAATACAGGGTCCCATGACCGCCGAGAATTGCGGAATGCGGAGGTAGCGCCGCATGAGCGAGTTGTAATAGAAGATGCGGCTCGCCCCGTACTGGCCAGGAAAGACTCCCCCCTGGTATGGGAGGTTTACTCCGGCAGAATCGACCATGTAGATGATGGGAATGCGGCAGCGCATCGCGATTTCCTGGGCGCGAAGCATCTTGCGTATTGTTTCGGGCCACCAGGATCCCGCCTTCACCGTCGCATCGTTGGCGACGATCACGACGTCATGTCCCTGCACCATGCCAATGCCCGTCACAACACCCACCCCTGGCGCCTGCCCATCGTACTGATCGTATGCAACGAGAAGGCCGACCTCGAGGAACCGTGTGTCCGCATCGCAGAGGAGAGCGATCCGTTCGCGAGCGGTGAGCTTGCCCTGCGCATGCTGTCGCTCGATCTTATCCGTTCCCCCGCCCTGTCGCAGCCGCTCTTCCAGCTCACGTAGCGAGGCACTTAGCTCACGCAGGCGCGACGTCACGCCGGATTCTGCTCTCGGGCGGCGAACCACTCCTTGATGTAACTGGCGAGATCCGATGTCGGTGTTCCGGGACCGAAGAGCTTGGCGATTCCCTTTCGCTGCAACTCTTCCATGTCTTCCCTGGGGATGATTCCGCCGCCGGTGATCAGGATGTCATCGCGCCCGCCCTCGAGCAGAAGATCCCGAACGCGCGGGAAGAGCGTCATGTGGGCGCCACTGAGAATCGAAAGGCCCACGACATCGACGTCCTCCTGGATGGCGGCGTTCGCGATCATCTCGGGCGTTTGGTGCAATCCCGTGTAAATGACTTCCATCCCGGCATCACGCAGGGCGGCGGCGACGACCTTGGCGCCCCTGTCGTGGCCGTCGAGACCGGGTTTGGCGACGAGAACTCGGATGGGTCGCATGAGGCGATTATGGCCGGAGTGCCTGACTTGGGAGCGGGCTGCGCGGAATGCGCGACGCGCGTCTCAAAGTTACAGCGTGGCTCGTCCGTATGGAAACCGGGCGCGGAAGCGGATGATGGGAGGCGCATGCAAACGATGACGCCGGTATCCCCGCTCAGCGAAAGGTTCGCTGCCATGGACCAGCCAACGGTAACGACCATCCTGCTCGCGCATCTCACAACGGCTGAGAATCCCGAACGGCGCTTGCGTCTCATGGAGCAAGCTCGAAGGCGTCTGCGCGAGAGACGCTACAGCAGCCGAACGGAGAGCGCGTATCTGCACTGGATTCGGCGCTATGTGATCTTCCATGGTCGACAGCATCCGGCATTTCTTGGGGCTGACCTACGGACCTCCGTTGCATGGTCAGGTGATCTACGCGTCTGTTTGGCTACTACGGCACGCATTCCGTGGATACGGTCGGCCGACTGGTCACCCATCACGTCGAGGGCGCCTGGAACTCTGACTGGAACGGTCAGAATGTCGTGCGTTCGTACCGGTTTCTGGACCGCGATCACATTGAGCTCCGCGTCGTGCGCAATCCGGATGGCAGGACGCTCGCGAACGGCGCGGTGCTCGTCTGGGAGCGTGTGCGTCGATGATGCTACGCTGCGCGCGCAAGCGGAGCGCGGTCTAACGGTAGTTGGTGCAGACGGCCGCGCTATTGATGGCGGCCGCTCCGCGGCCGCATTATTGAAGCGCTCGCAGCACAACTTGGCGGTTATGCCCCAACGATGATCGGTGCGATGGCAATATCGCGGGCCAGCGATTGGGTTGCCATCTGCCACGTTACACGTTACACTTCGTCATGGCAATCCTCCGGTTCAGACACAAGGGCCTCGGACGCTTCTTCAGCGAGGGCTCAACGGCCGGCATTCAAGGCAAGCACGCGGCGCCACCGCGATTGATTCTCGGTCGGCTCAGCGTGTCCGTAGAGCCGCGAGATATGGGGCTCCCCGGGCTCGCGCTTCATCCGCTGAAGGGCACCCGTCACGGGACCTGGGCGGTGAGCGTCAGCGGCAACTGGCGGGTGACGTTTCGATTCGAGGGGCCTGACGCCACGGACGTAGACTATGAGGACTATCATTAGATGAAGCCGCTCCGCATGCACCAGCCGCCGCACCCCGGCGAGATTCTCCGCGAGCTCTGCTTGGCGCCCTTGGCGCTGAGCGTCACCGAGGCCGCCGATTCTCTCGGTGTGAGTCGCAACACCTTGTCCGCCATTCTGAACGGGCGCGCGGGCATCAGCCCCGAGATGGCCATCCGGTTGTCCATCGCGTTCAACACCACGGCAGAGAGTTGGCTGCATCAGCAGATGCAGTACGATCTCTGGCTCGCGGAACGGTCGCGGAAGCGGCTCCGTGTTCGCAAGCTCGCTGCGGCGTAGCTGATTCTGGGCGCGCGATGACGCAGACCGGAGAGCTGCGCGCCTGGGGCATAACGCGACCATATGAGATTGAAAGTCGCTCTACGTCGCGGTGAGTGGCCGCGAAGGAGCGGAGGGCACAGCTTCACCGGAAATCGTTCGGGAGGCTGGAATGACTTTCGTCGGACTCGATCTTCATAAGCGCTACATCACGGCGTTCGGGTGGCCGACGCTCGTCAGGTGAAGCTCATCTGGCAGGCACGGTCGAAGACCGATCCGATCGACGCGCGGAAGCTGGCGGAGTAGCTCCGGGTAAATCTCTTTCCAGCGATCTGGATTCCCGATGGGGACACGCGTCGGAGGCGCCAGCTCCTGCACGGTCGCGCCTTCCTCGTGCGGCAGCGCACGCAGATCAAGAATCGCATTCACGGCCGATTGACGGCGGAGAACCTCTTGTTCCCGCGATCGGATCTGTACGGCCGTGCGGGCCGCGCCTGGTTGGCGAATACGCCGCTGTCGCCGACTTAGCGGAGCCAGGTCGATCGGCTGCTGCGCCTGCACGACGCGCTCACGACCGAGATCGGCCAGATGGACGAGGAGGTCAAACGGCTCCGGCGATTCCCCGATGATCGAACGGCTGCACACGATTCCAGGTGTGGGCCTCTTCGGAGCGCTCTTCCTGGTAGCCGAGATCCGAACCATCGAGCGCTTCGGCTCGAGTCACCAGCTCATCGCGTACGCGGGACTTGTCCCGTCGACCCGGAGCTCAGGCGGCAAGACCACGCATGGTGGCGTCGGCCACGCCAGCAATCGCTGGCTCAAGTGGAGCGCTGAAGCAGACGGGGGTACTTGCACCACTTTTGTAGAAATATCTAAGAGGCTTAACTGGCATTACGACAGACAGCCGAAGCGTAGTTGAAGTTTGTGGCGCATCGAATACGACGAAACGCAGTTACAGCGTGGTGAGTCCGCCTGGTCCGGCACGCGTAATCCACTACATTGAAGGGGCGAACCCGAGTGTCATCGATGACGTCTGGACAACGGTGAAGAAGCGACGTAACTGGGCAACTTGGAGGATCCATGTCGTACTACCACCTTTCCCCTCGCGCACTCGTGGCGATCATGATCGTCCCGCTCTCCACCATGCCTGCCTGCGCGTCGCGGGGCGCGAAGGACACGAGCCCCGCACCTGGTCGGGCCGCGAGCGACACGTCCTCGATCCGCGATGGCGGGAGGACGATCGAGAACCTCTTCGCCGGGCGCTTCTCCGGAGTCAGCGTCACGCGGGTGGAGGGCGGCGGGCTTCAGATCCGCATCCGCGGCGGCAGCAACACGTTCTATGGCAGCAACGACCCGCTCTACGTGGTGGACGACACGCCTCTCCCGCCGGAATCGGGCGGCATCGTTTTCCTGAACCCGAATGACATTCAGACAATCGAGGTCCTGAAGAATCCCGCCGACATTGGCCTGTACGGCATTCGGGCGGCGAACGGGGTCATCAGGATCACGACGAACAGGCCGGGAAGGGATTAGCTCGCCACGGTCAACGACACCGCCGCGCCGCGCGGCTGGATGTCGTGAGGCGGGATCAGGACGCTCCATCAGACGGCGCGTCGCTTGCGTGTGAACTGCCCGAAAATTGCCCCGCACCGCGCCACGCAGCGTCCATCACGCAGCCCTGCCAGGAGGGAACCGAATGCCTCGAGGTTTCGGGAAGTCTGAATGGCTGTGCCTCGTCACTTTCGTCGCCTTCGCACGGACGCCGGTTGCGCAAACGAGCAGCCCGGGCAGGCGGTCGCAGCCGGTTGCACCCGCGACGCAAGACGGTCCGCTTGTTCTTGCCAGGCAGGGCAGCTTCTTCATTAATGAGCAGACCGTAGAGACATCCTTTCCCACTGGCACAGGGACGCCGTCATCCGGTCACATCTCGGTGATGGGAATGTACGTCCAGTATCAGATCCCACGGGATCGGGACCGCCGTGCTAATCCGGTCGTCATGGTCCATGGTTCCGCCCACACTGGCAAGACATTCGAGGAGACGCCTGACGGCCGAATGGGCTGGGCAGAGTACTTCGTCCGACGCGGTATATCAGTGTATGTTGTTGACCACTCCGGCCGTGCGCGCTCAGGCTTCGACCCCTCCTCCACGAATCGCGCGAAGCTCGAAAGCAATGCTGCTCTCGTACCAAGCTTCCGAAAGTTCACCAATGAACGGGCATGGACGGTATTCCGATTCGGACCGAGTCCCTTCGTCCCTCACGAGAACACTCAATTTCCTATTGCGGCGCGGGACCAGTATTTTGCGCAGATAGTCCCCAATACAGAAACCAGTTACCCCGATAGCGGACAGACGACCATAGCCGCCCTCGTGAAGCTACTGGATCGAATCGGTCCAGCGGTGATCGTGGTGCATTCGCAGTCCGGCGCGTATGGGATCGGCGCCGCCATCGCACGACCCGGTCTCGTGAAAGCGGTTGTGGCAATCGAGCCGTCACGCTGCGCGGTTTCAGATGCGAGCCTGGAAGCGGTGTTCCGCAGTGTACCGTTTCTTACCATATTCGGCGATTTCCAGGGGGCCGACCCATATTGGCAGCCCCGAATGGCCGAGTGCGTCAACATCGTCGGCCGTCTCAAAGCGGTCCGCGGCACGGCGGAGAATATCTATCTTCCGGATCGCGGCATCCACGGCAACAGCCACATGCTGATGATGGACCTCAACAACCGGCAGCTCGCCGATATCATTCTGGCGTGGCTTGCCCGCTACGCTGATGTCCGGTGATGCTCGGCGCACTGCGGCCTAGCGCCGACAACAGGAGCTTCGGAGTAAATTAAGTAATGAATTTTTCATCAGCGCGCCGCTGTGCGGGCGCATTCCGTTAGGCCAAGAGGGTACATCACCTTGGACAAGCGGTTCGTCTCCGAGAGGTTCCCCCGCTCGTCGGCGTATCATCCGGAGTGGATCATCGCCAGCGTCAGCGGCGGGGCCAACTCCCTGTGGCTGATCGAGTGGCTGGCCGAGGCGCTGGAACTGCGGCCCGGGATGCGGGTGCTGGACCTGGGGTGCGGACGGGCATCGTCGTCGGTCTTCCTGTGCCGCGAGTTCGGCGTGCAGGTCTGGGCCACCGATCTGGGGTGCAGCGCATCGGAGAGGCTCCAGCGCATCCGCGACGCCGGCGTCGAGGACAGCGTCTTCCCGATCCACGCGGATGCCAGGGCACTGCCGTTCGCCGCGGAGTTCTTCGACGCCATTGTGTCTATCGATTCGTTCCCCTACTATGGGACGGACGACCTGTACCTGAACTACCTCGCTCGGTTCGTTAAGCCGGGCGGGCCGGTGGGAGTTGCGGGTGCGGGGCTGGTGCGCGAAATCGAAGGTCCCCTTCCGGCGCATCTTCGCGAGTGGTGGACCCATGATCTCTGGTGCCTGCATTCGGCGGCCTGGTGGCGGCGTCACTGGGAGCGGACCGGCATCATGGAACTCGACGTAGCCGACACCTTGCCAGAAGGTTGGCGCCTGTGGCTGGACTGGCTCAGGGCAATCGCGCCAGACAACCAGGTGGAGATCCAGGCCCTGGAAGCGGACCGCGGCAGCTATCTTGGCTACGTTCGCCTGGTCGGCCGTCGGCGGGCGGACGCCGAGCTGGAGGAGCCGATCGTGTCCGTTCCCGAGCAATACGCGAAAAGGCCGTTGCTCCGTGGCTCAGAGTAGTTCGCCTGTCGCGCAGCCGCTTCCCCGTCACGCGACAGTCGCCTTCGGCGCACGATGCGCGTAAGTTGTGAGGTCCGCATGAAGGCCAGCCATGTTAAGCGCAACACGTGAAGGTGCCATGTACCAGCTTGTGCCCCGAGCGCCTGGCAGGTGCCAGGCAGACTATTCCCCTCTTCTCCGCACTGAGGTCTTCAGTGAGTCTGTCATCCGGCACCGCCCTGCTCCTCATTGACGTGCAGCAGGGCCTCGACGACCCGCGCTGGGGGGCGAGGAACAATCCCGACGCGGAACAGCGGATCGCTGATCTGCTCGCGGCTTGGCGCGACGCCGGCCGGCCTGTCATCCACGTCCAGCATCTGTCGCTTGAACCGCAGTCCCCGCTTAGGGAAGACGCGCCAGGCCACGCCTTCAAGGTCGAGGCTCTGCCTATGCCCGGCGAACCGGTCTTCCGCAAGCATGTCAACAGTGCCTTCATCGGGACCGGCCTTGAGGCGCACCTGCGCTCCAACGGAATAGACGCACTCGTAGTAGTCGGGATTACCACCGACCACTGCGTGTCTTCTACCACGCGGATGGCGGGAAACCTCGGGTTCAACGTCACAGTGGTCGACGATGCAACCGCGACCTTTGAGCGCCGCGGCCCAGATGGAACCCACTACAGCGCGGAGATCATGCACCACGTGGCGTTGGCGAGTCTTCATGGAGAGTTCGCGACGGTCCGAAGTGCCCAGGACCTTCTTGCCTCTGCGGGTGCCTGACGTGGCGTTGCTGCTGGTGGAAGGACCATATCAGGTTGGGTTTTCGCATTTCGTCTGAGCGTTAATGGTCAAATTGCACTTTATAGCGCAGCTCACCACAGCCGCTACGCTGCTCGCGCTGGCCTCACCAGCGTGCCAGGATTCAGAAGGAACCACGCGGAGCCCGCTGGGCACGCCGCCAATAGTGTCTCCGGCTCACGCCCCGGCCGGAACAGAAACGCTTTCCGTGCAATGGGTGAATGTGGCTGCTCCGGGTATGGGCGTCATGCTGGCAGCCGTCGCACGACCCTCCGGTGCAGGGCCATTCCCTACCGTCGTTCTACTGCATGGAAGCCACGGTTTCGCACAGCAGTATGTGCAGTTGGCTCGGGATTTGGCGCGCGGTGGCCTTCTCGCTGTGGCCGTCTGCTGGTTTTCGGCCGGAGGCGGGGCTGGCTCGCGGTTCATAACTCCGATAAACTGTCCCGAGGCGCCTCCCATACCCAAAGCATTGAGCCCCGAGGCCATGCGGACGGTGGATGCGCTCGTGGAGGCGGCGCGCGCTTTGCCGGGGGCGCGCTCTGATCGTGTCGGGCTCTTTGGGCACTCGCGCGGCGGAGGAGCGACGTTGAACTACATCCTGAATGGGGGTAACGTCCAGGCCGCTGTGTTGAACTCTGCCGGCTATCCCAGTCAGCTAGCGGAGCTTGCTGCTCGTGTCAAAGCACCAATCCTCATCTTGCACGGGACGGCAGATAGTCCCGCCGATGGAGGCTCCGTGTTCACGGACGTACAGATGGCGCGCAACTTTGAGGAGGCATTGCGACGGGTCGGGAAGCCAGTGGAAGCCATGTACTACAAAGGGGGCCGGCACAACGGTATTTTTACCAGCTCGACCCAGTACGATGACGAGGTGCAGCAGATGATAACGTTCCTCCGGCGCCATCTTCGCAACTAACTTTCACGACTGGGTCACCCGCTGGGAACACCTACAGTTGTACCCGGATGTCGCGGACCCACTGGAACTGCCGGCAGAAGCAATGCTGACCGACCTATGCAGGATCAATCGTCGAAACCGCCTCAGGCGCCTCCGCTCTCCATCTTCCCAGGCTCCAACCCCAAAGACATTAGCAAAAAGTATCGTGTAGACACTAAATCCAGACCCTTGACACCACCCCAGTCATATCAACGCGACCATATGAGTTGAAAGTCACCCCGAGCTTCCAGTTGGCCGACGGGATCGCAGTGCTCGAGCGCACGCCTGCGGCGTTTCGCGCGCTCCTCACTGGGCTGCCCGATGTGTGGACGGCCACGAACGAAGGTCCCGAAACGTTCAGCCCCTACGATAACGTCGGGCATCTGATCCACGGGGAACAGACCGATTGGATTCCGCGCGCCAGAATCATCCTCGCCCAGAGCGCCAACCGTCGCTTTGAGCCGTACGATCGTTTCGCTCAGGCGAAAGAGAGCCAGGGGAAGAGCTTGGCCGACCTTCTGGACGAGTTTGCACGACTACGGGTCGAGAATCTTACCACGCTCCGCGGCTGGAATCTGTCCGACCGGGATTTCGCGCTCGAAGGCGAGCATCCGGAACTTGGTACAGTCACCCTTCGCCAACTTCTCGCTACGTGGGTGGCGCACGACCTCGGGCATGTGGCGCAGACGGCACGTGTGATGGCCAAGCAGTACCGCGAGGCCGTCGGCCCGTGGCGCGCGTATCTACCCGTCCTCCATCGCTGACCCGAGGTAGTGGGTCCTTCCACACCTGGCGGTTGTCCTGGAGGATCCCGACACCAATCGTCGAGACCCCACCCGAGGTCGCGCAGTCGGCGAAATGCCGATATTGCGTGAACCGATCGCGCCCCGCAATTTACGCCGGCGGCACAGCGATGGATGTGGGTCGCCGGTTGAGCAGATCGCAGCCATGAGCCGCATGGAGGAAAGCAACGATGCGCTGCATTACGTTCACTTTCCTGATTCCCGCCCTCTGGTGTGGCTGCACGCGCTCCGACGTCACCATCGTGCCACCAAAAGTTCCGCAAGGCGGACGTGCAGTGTCGATCGCGGTCAGTCAGAACAACGAAAAGCGCCTGATTGTCGCCACCGAAAGTGGCGGGCTGTTCCGCACCTTTGACGGCGGGGGGAGTTTCCACCATCTGGGAGGATTTCCAACCTTCGCTCCAGTTGATGTCTCCATCGCGTCTCTCTCACCAGACACGGTAATCGCGACGGCACGTGACGATTTCCGCGGCGTGTCCGGCGGCGGCATATGGCGGAGCGCGGACGGCGGCGCTTCATGGCGGCGACCTGCGGAATGGCCGCCGGCGCCCGGCATCGGCTGTCCGACCAGGCCGGAGGCGTGCGGTATTTCACACATGCCGCTCACCCGCACTTTCTACGTCGCCACGGATTGCGGCATCGCGGTGAGTACTGACAACGGCGCATCTTTCTCTGTAGCGGTGCTCGACGCTTCTCTGCCGCCCCGGTTCGACTCGCTTCAGCACCGAGTGCGCTCGGTCCTCGTGCTCAACCGGACAACCGGCGTCGCCGATGGCCGGCTCTGGTTCTCCTCCGACAAGGGAGTGAACTGGGACCAGATGGCAGCGCCCCCGCAGGGCAACCGGGAGCACTTCGTCCGCGTGGGCCGAGGACTGGACGGAGATGCCACGCACATCGATGTGTACTACGGCGACGGCTTCGCGCTGCATCGACAGACTGTCACGACGGCCGTCCCGGGAGGTTGCCCGCGGCCCGTTTTCCCGCGCTCCATGTGGCAGCCGCTGGCAGCTCTCGCATTCCATCGGTTGTTGAATCCGGAGATTCGGTGTCCGTGTACGGATACGGCTTCGTGACGGGGCGCGGAGCGCTGGGTGTCGACATGTCGTTCGACGGACGGATCGTGGCCCGCGGCGTTGCCGTCGACAGCAACGGGCGGTTTGCGCTGACGCTGCCTCTCCACCGGGCGCGGGGGGAACTGGATGTGATTGTTGAGCAGCGTTACGGCCTTCGCGTGACGAAGGAGCGTGCGAGCATTGCAGTCGTGGGGAGAGAGCGTTAGCGAGGGCGCGCGAGATCGCGAATGCTGGCGGGATCGCAGTACCTTGGTCGCCAATCCAAGTCGACTGCTTCCCGACGGAGGAGGGTGAGAGATGGCCGGAGACGATTCGATCCTCGATGCCGCGCGCGCGATCCGCCCCTACCTTGCGCGCCTCGTCGGCGCACGTGCAGATGACGTCGATGGCAACCTCGCGGACCTCCTGAAC
>JBPCJT010000118.1:0-30545 GCA_051005015.1 Gemmatimonadaceae bacterium
TTGCTTTTCTCTCCCCCCCCCCCCCCCCCCCCCCCCCCCCCCCCCCCCCCCCCCCCCCCCCCCCCCCCCCCCCCCCCCCCCCCCCCTTGACCCGGCGGTCCGACCGTCAAGAATTGCTCGACAAGGACGGCGTCTCCACCGCCCTCACCCCATGAGGGACGCGGTGGGCTCTGATGCTTTGCGGCTAGCCCGCGCCGTTCAGCCGCGCGAGCCGACGTTCCGCATCCGTGACCAGCGGCCGCAGCTCCGGATCGCAGTCCTTCCAGAGCGACACGAATTGCTTGTAGTGGCGTATAGCCCGTGCCCGGTCACCCCTGCGCTCGTGTATCTCCGCCTGCCGCAGCTCAGCGGGGCCGAGGTAGGGGAGTTGCTGGAATGAAATGTCCGCAATCGACTCATACCAGCCAAGCGCCTCGTCGAAGCGACCCCGTGCATAGAGCAGCTCCGCTAGCACGAAGCGGTCGAAGCCGTTGAGAAAGACGAACCCGATCGGCTGTCCCTCCGCCACTGGCTGGAGCAGCGCCAGGGCGTCGTCCAGACGTTGCGCGCGCCACGCTTCTGCGCGCGCAAACTCATCACGAGCGGGACGCCCAGCCTGGCCATCGCGGAGGCAGTTGGGAAGCGTTGCACCTGCTCGGCGAGGGCATTGGCGTGCGATGTCGCGCGCGCCTCTTCGCCGAGCTGAGCGCTCAGCACGCCAAGGAAGTAGCGGCGGAGAAGCACATCTTCGTCGCGGACAGTGCTCGAAAGCGTCGAGTCCTCAGTACTGCGTGGATCCCAGCGCTCGACAGCGGTCCGGAGCTGCCGAAGCGTCGGAGGGGCGACCTCGAGGAAGGGAAAGGCGCTGAAGAGAGAGCGCAGCTTGAGAGCCTGGCTTGGACGGATACGGGAAATGGCCGCCAGCTCAGCCTGGGCCGCGCGCCATTTCCCTTGCGCCACAAAAATATCGGCGCGGATCTCGTGCCCGTCTCTGCGGCTGTCCGGCTGCTGGCTAGGCTCCGCCATGACCCGCGCGATGCGCTCTACTGCCCCGAAGTTCCGGGTGTACACTGAAACCCGCCAGGCGGTCACGAAGCGCACGCTATTGTCGCCGCCGCGGAGCTCCTGCAACGCTCGCGCTGCGTCGGCACTGTCACCGATCGTGAAGGCGCGAAACGCGCGGATCTCGAGGGCGCCCAGCACTGGACTTATCCTGATGAGCTGGCGGGTCAGGCTGTCCACCTCGTCGCGTCGCCCTTCGCGCGCCGCAATGCGCAGCAGGTGTCTGAGGGCCTCCTCGTTGTTCGGCTCGAAGCGCAACACGTACACGAAGGCGGGGCGAGATTCGGTGAACGAGCGACCGCGATTCGCGTTGTGGTGGAAGAGCACCTCGCCCAGTCGGTACCAGGCTTCGACGTCGTCCGGGTACCTTATCAGGGCGCGGCGGTAAAGGGCCTCCGCCTCATTCACTTCGCCGCGCCAGAACGCGCGGTGGGCGTGCACGAGCACACTGTCGCGCCAACGGAGTCGACTGCTCCAGCGGAATGCACGCTCGGCGTTCTCGACAACGAGCTCGGGCCGGTCTGCCCAGTCCGCCGCCATGCTAAGGCGGTAGTAAGCGAGCGCGAAGGTGCTGTCCTCGCGAACCGCCTGCTGAAACGTCTCGAACGCCTGGAGCCACCTTCCGGCTCGGTAGTGTTCCTCTCCAGTGAGATACGCTTTCAGCGCGGGGAGGGAGGTCGTGGTGAGGGTGGCGGCATGGGCCAGGCGCTCGGTCGGCCGGTAGGGAAGTGCAGCGAAGAGCTGAACCGCCAATCGATCGACCAAGCCCAGCAGTTGTGCCGCCTCCCCCTCGACATCTGCGTGGCCGATCGGGCTTGGACTACGGGTGCGATCATGCTCCGCTGTATGGTAGAGGGACGCCATGATCCGAAGCCGGCCACCGGTCTCGAGCACCTCGCCCAGAACGTAGTAGCGGGCACCGACCTGCCCCGCGATGGTGCTGCCACGGGCGGGGGCGAGTGTCTGTCCACCATTCGCGTCGCCGTTTCCGCGATCAGGATCCTGCTCGAAGAGCGTCAGCACTGCGTGTGCGTCGGCGCCGCGGGGTCAAAATCCTGATAGGCGACACGCCGGAACAGAATTACAACGGTCTAAATGCCGGTGGCTACTGGACGGCGACGTATCCGTCTCTCAGTCGCGGGGATCAGATCCAGGTTCAAGCAAACATTCGCGGAATCGACGCGAAGCGAACTGACGTCGTGACCGTCACGGCGTCCACGGCGCGTCGTCCGGACATCGCAGTTGTTTCGGTGACCGGGCCGGAGGAGAGTGCTCCGCACGGTGCCGTAACCTTTACAGCCACGGTTTCCGAGATCAACGGCGACGTGGGCGCCCGCTCGAACTGTGTCCTGTCCATCGATGGGGCCGACGTTGACCAGGCGAACGGTATCTGGGTGGACGCGGGTGGAACCGTGTCCTGCATGTTCACACACGTGTTCGATGCGCCCGGAACGTATTCGGTGGCCATCGCTGCTGTCGGCGTAAACCCGGCTGACTGGGATGCCGCGAACAACAGCGCGGCGCGCTCGATCACGGTCACCCAGCCCGGGCAGCCGATACAGCGTGGCTACATGCAGGCCGGAGAACAGCGTTCCTTCGTTAGTTATCGCGCCTGGAACACGGGCGTGCTTCCCTTCGATTACCGACAGCAGGACCGTTCAGACTTCGCGCACGCCTATCTCTCGGGAAGCGATCTCGGGATCGCGGCGGGTGGTATGCAACAGGTTAACGCCACCGTTTCGGTCGACGGCTCGGTCATGCGCACGGCGTCGTTAACGCCAGTTTGGTGGTGGGATTACGATGACGGGAACTACTACGTGCACTGCGGAGGGTACAACACATCATCCTGGGATGGCACGACGTACCGGCAGTCCGCTGATTACGCGGAGATGTGCTCGTATGGGGCCCGTTCGGATCCAGGCTCCCAGCAGGCGTACTACGCGTATGTGTTCGTCGCTGGCGATGTGACTTATTACGGTAGCACTTACTACTGCGAATATTACGGGAGCTGTAGCACGTACACATACAATTACAACGCTGTGTATGGGTCTGGTGTCGCCCCCGGATGGGCCGCCGGAACGGCAGTCGGCATCCAGGTCAGCTTTGTGGACGCCAACGGTGTAGCCCACACGGCGGACCGAAGCGTGACGCTCGTGGACCGTTCGGAGTGGCTTTATAATGGCGTGTACAGCTTCTGCTATCCTGACGACTATCGCGACGGCAGCAATACCTGTGTAGACTACTCGCGAACCGGGACGTTTTTCTTTGGGCAGACATCGTGGTAACGGGCCAACGGTAGCTCCTTACGGGAATTCCTTTTTAGTTTTCCGCGGTCAGGACTTTGGCGCCCGGAGGCGGGGCGGGGTCACATCCTCCGGGTGTGGCCCCGCATTCCGTTTCACCGCAAAAGCGAAGCGCCAGGAACGTCGCTTCGAGCAACCGCGGGTAAGTTTGCGGCAGACGCGACCGCGTCGCTTGGTGCATCGGTCAGTTCAGTATTTTCGCAATGGCGTCTGGCGCGACGCGACGCTCGGCCTATCCTCCATCATACCGAATAGCAATCGATCCAGGTCGATATGTCGAGCGTTACCGTTTCGCCGAAATTCCAGGTGGTAATCCCCAGTACACTACACGTGGAAGACGAACAGGACGTGGACGGCACCCGCCGCAAGCTCCTAATCCTACTGAAGGACGGCACCACCCGCCGCGCGGACTTCAAGTTCCACTAGCCGCCCGCGCCAAGGTGGTGCGGTGGAAACGCCTCACGCCAGCGGATCAACCGGTTCCAGAAAGGGAAAGCGGTGAAAATCGGTATCACGAGTGACGACGCGCTTGATTCCGTGCTCTCGCATCAGCACCGCCGTATGGGCATCGTGCATGAGATTGCCGGCCAAGTGTGGCAGTGAGCCGAAGACCTCCGCGGCGACCTCGGCGTGCCGGGTGGTCGGCATCAGTATCCCGAGACCCGGCGAGGCCATGAGAGCCTCCACGAATCGCCAGGCAACAGCCAAAGGCAACGACGAGCGAAAAACCCGTGGATGGGTGCTCACTCGCAGGAACTCGTAAACGATCGGCCAGGTGATGTACCACGCCGACGCCTGCCGGCGCCACTCTTCCAGCAGCTCGCGGCAGCGCAAGTGCGCCGGCGAGTCCAGATCTGCCGCGTATACCAGGACGTTCGTGTCTACTACGAACACTACCTCCCTTCCATGGCTCGATAGAGCGCCTCACGATCGGCGATATCCACCAGATGACCGCCGCTGCGGAACGAAGGCAGGGATGGAAGTTCGGGACGCGAACGCTGATCGCGGAACAACTGCCTGAGCGCGGTTTCCACCAGGTCGGACATGGTTCGTCCCTGTTGCGCGGCTTCGCGTCTGAGCCGAGCCATGACCGTCTCGTCGATGTTGAGCGTAGTCTTCATATGGCTAACCATATAGTTGGGATGTATCTATGGCAAGTAGGGTTTGTTAGAACCAATCGCGGCCGTTCGCCACGCGGACTCGCGCCAGGGATTGTCCGACGACCGTGTTGCCCGTGCCTCCGATGGTGGCACCGTTCATATGCTCGCGATGCTGGGTGTGGCCGGCGTGATCGCGGTCGTCGTCTACGAATGGGTGGGGCTCGCGTTCTTGCGCCGCGGCTGGATCAACTTCGACCTGCTCTGGGCACTCGCGTTGTTCGCCGCTGGCGCAGTGCTTCTGCTACCGGCCCTGCATGCATAGAGGACAAAATTTGCGGTGGAGCGCAGGCATGGAGCTTTTGGCAATGCCTCAAACAGTTCTGGCAGTTTCAAGTTGTTACGCGCGTCTATTGAAAGCTGGGCAGTAAGTCGGGGCACCTGTAGCTGGACAATCTGGTCTTGATGTAGCACTGTATTATGGCTATCTTAAGGCCATGAAAAAGGCCAGAATATCCGAGCTGAAAAACCGGTTGAGCCATTACCTGCGGTTCGTCCGGCAAGGCCACTCTGTTCTCATCTATGATCGGGATCGGGCGATTGCGCGCATTGAGCCCCTTGGCGACGCTCGCTCTCTCGACGGCGCCGACTGGATCGCCGAGCTGGAGCGTTCAGGTGCGCTCCGGGCTCCCAGCGCTGCTTTGCCCAAGGAATGGTTACAGCGGCGTTCGAACGCCAAGGCCGATGTAACTGGCGCCCTGCTCAGCGAGCGTGAAACGGGCAGATGAGATTCTGGGACAGCTCTGCGGTTGTGCCATTGCTCATCCGACAGGCGGCATCGCCGCGCGTGGATCGCTGGTGGGCCCAGGACCCGCGCGTGGCCCTCTGGACGTTCACACCTGTTGAAATCACGTCGGCGCTATGGCGGCAGGTGCGTGAGGGGACAATGAATGAGAGCGACGCCCAGGTGGCTGAATCCCGGGCCCAGGAATTCGCGGACGCGAGCCACACGGTCGCTGATGTCGAGGGGGTGAAATCCCTGGCGCGTCGCCTGTTGCGCGTACACCCCTTGCGCGCAGCCGACGCCCTCCAGCTGGGCGCGGCGCTCGTGTGGGCAGCTGGCCGTTCCCAGGGAAAGGCGCTTGTCACACTCGACGAGCGGCTCGCGCTCGCGGCTCGCCGCGAAGGGTTCGAGGTCCCGTGAGCAGCTCCAGCGTCATTTTTCTGGCGTACGTCGGTAGACGAGGTACGTGTGAGCAGCCGAGCACTCCTTCGGCTCGATGCAGCGGTGGATGGACGAGGGCTGGTTTCTGATGAAGGGGCTGGACAAGTCGGAGCGGAGTTCTTCACCCTCCGCCTCCCTCCGCCTCCTTCCGCTGGTGACCCGGAACGAGGAGGGCGAGCTGGAGGGCCGCTGGCCCGCAGGCTGGGAGCACTCGGCCCCGACGTACCTCGGCGATTCACCGTCACGCACGTTCAGCCAGCCTATTGACGCGGGCCAAGGCAGGCCTACAATGTATGGCGAACTCTCTGCTGGAGGTCAGGATGAAGCGCTACTGGGCTATCGTGCCGGCATTGGCTCTGGGTTTGACTGTTTCTGCGTCCGCGCAGAAGGCGAAGGACGCGGTCATCGTCGACGCCAAGGTCCACAACGTCCTTTTCGAGAACGACCACGTGCGGGTCTTCGAGGCCCGGGCCTCGCATCCGGCGGCCAGCCCCATGCACAGCCATCCGCCCTTCGTCTTCATCGGCTTGGATGCCGCGCGAGCCAAGATGCGCCTGCCGGACGGCAAGAGCGTGATGTTCGACGTTTATCCGGGGCAGGTCATGTGGGTCGGCGACGGTATGGAGCATTCCTGGGAGCTGCTCTCGGGAAAGGTGCGCGTCATCGCGGTGGAGGTGAAATCGGCTCAGAAGCCAGCCGCGGGTGCGCTCCCTGCTGTCACCCGGAAAGGCAATGACGCAGTGGCTGTGGACCCCGATGTGCACCATGTCCTCCTGGAGAACGATCACGTCCGCGTCTTTGACGGGCGTGCGGCCAAGGGCAGGAAGAGCCCCATGCATTCCCATCAGCCGTTCGTTTTCGTCAGTCTGGGCACAGCACGCTTCAACCTGACGCTCCCGGACGGCAAGAACGTCGTTTTTGATACGTATCCCGGACAGGTGATGTGGCTGGAGGACGCGGAGCACGCCTGGGAAATGCTTTCCGGCGAAGCCCACGTCATCGCCGTGGAAGTGAAGTCGGCGCAGAGAGCTCCGAAGGCTAAGAAGACCGATTAGGTTTGGGAGCTACGCTGTGGCGAACGCCAGCGGCCCGGCTCGTGGAGATGTGGGAATCAACCCGATGATAGTCGACGACTCGACCGTTTGAATCCGGGCGCCCAACGCCGGCTACATCGACGACAACCACCGTCGCGCACCGCAGTGTGCATGGAGTGAGCGTCGCTAGAACAGTCGTGATCGCCCTCGCGGTAGCCGGGTGCGGTGGAGCCGACCACTCTCGATCCCCGCGCGCTTCGACGGTTACCGCGGCCTACTGCTGCGGCCGCGACGCTCTCAGTCCCATCAGTTTTTGCAGCTCCTGCGAACCTGACGAACGATCCGTGAGAGCCTCCAACACTCACACCTCAACTACCACTGGATGCTCCCCCGTCTTCTGGTGCTGGTACGCCTCCAGTCCTATCGCCAGAAAGAACATCGCCGCTACGAGCCCGGCCGAAGTCCAGAAGGGAACCGCGGGCGCGAACTTGTCCCACGCGAAGCCGGCCCACAACGGGTAGATAACGCGCACTATGCCCCCGAACGTCTGCTGCAGTCCCATGTACAGCCCGCGCTCGTGTTCTCCGATCACCTGCGACAGAAGCGCCGTTACCGCGGGGAATGTGAACGTCGCGCCGAGCGGGAGAAGCCCAGCCGCAATAGCCAGCAGCGGGATGGAGTTGGTGAGCGGGATGGCGAACAATCCCAGCGCGAGCAATACGATTCCAAGCCTCGCCGTCTTTCCCTCGCCGAATTTGTCAATGACCTTCCCGAGCAATCCAACGCGAAACACGACGTTGAGCACGCCGATGTATGCGAAGAAGTAGCCGATAGTCTGCGGGGTGACGTTGTAACGCACGTCGAGGAAGAAGGTCAGAATGCCCGATGCCGTAACACCGTAAAAGGCACCGATGGAGATGGCGTATATCCAGATGAGCCGCGTCGCTGGATCGGCTGGATGGAAAAGAATCCTGTATACCGCTTCGCGTGTTGGACGCGCGGTCTTCGCCTTCTTGCGCGCTTCGACCCCATGCGATTCGATCAGATAGTACCAGACGAACACGATGTTGAGGATGCAAAGCGCCGCGGCGATCAGTCCCGGAGCGGGACGTCCAAACCGCGATGTTTCCGATCCGAGCACAGGCCCGATCATCACTCCGACATTCGTCGCTGCCGACAGCCAGCCGAGCCCCTGCGCGCGCTTCCTGGGCTCCATTGCATCGGACACATATGCCTGGATGACGCCAACAGTCCCGCCGCCCGCACCCTGGATGATGCGGGACACGAGAAGGAGCCAGAGCGAGTCCGCGAACGCGAAGACCACATACGACACCGCCGATGCAGCAAGCCCGATTATGAGCGCCGGGCGCCGTCCGTACTTGTCGGACACCCTGCCCCATAGCGGTGCGCTCAGGAGTTGAGCCGCGGAGAATGACGAAACGATCAGCGTCATGGTGAAGCCGCTAGCGCCCAGGTCCTTGGCGTAGAACGGCAGCAGGGGCATCACCATCAGGAGTCCCACCATGTCCATGAACGCGGTGAACATCAGAACCCTGAGGGAGCTGGGCACGGGTCGAAGCACGTACCCCATCACCCCAACAACGGCCAGGAAGCCCAGTACCCGCAGTGCGATGTCCATTCCCACTCGGTCGCTATTCCGTGGTCCTGCCGAGTGCGGCCGGGGGTACCGAGCGCTTGACCACGCCGGCAAGCGCCACAATCGTAAGAAGGTAGGGAATCATCTGGACAAACTGAGAAGGAATCGCCTGGGTTCCCTGGAGCTGGATCTGCAAAGTCTCCGCGGCGGCGAAGAGAAGGCACGCGATACCCGCGCGCGCTGGGTCCCACCGTCCAAAAATGATGGCCGCGAGCGCGATGAAACCACGCCCAGCGGTCATTCCGTCCGTGAACTGGTGCTGGTCCAACGCCAGATAGACGCCGCCCATCGCTGCAAGCATTCCTGACAGCGCGACTGCGCGGTAGCGGACTTGCGGAACGCGAATTCCCAATGTCTCAGCGGCTTCGGGATGCTCGCCGACAGCACGAATACGGAGGCCGAAAGGCGTTCGGTACATTACCCAGGTAAGTAGAGGAATGCTGATCAGGCCGGCCCATACGAGCGGATTGGAGAGCGAAGCGAGAAAAATCTTCCCCTGTGCCGCCTCGGAGAATCCCGCTACGCGCGGTGAGTTGGACGAGCTGTCGAACGCGAGACGAAGGAAGAATCGCGTGACGCCGATGACCAGCAGGTTTATCGCGATGCCTACGACAATCTGGTCCGCTCGATATCTGATTGACGCCACAGCGTGAACGAGGCCGAAAAGCAGGCCGGCTGCGATGCCGCAGAGCAGGCCAATCCAGGGATTTCCGGTGTAGAAGCTGCCGAGCACGGCCGCGAAAGCGCCGCTCAGCATGAATCCCTCGAGTGCCAGGCTGACTACACCGGCCTTCTCAGCCATCACACCGCCGGCAGCCGCGAACAGGTAGGGAATAGCGATGCGAATTACCTGCGCGAGGAAGTCTACAAATCTCATGTTGCCGCTATCGTCGAGCGCATGCGCAATAAGCGTCGCACTTCAGGGACCGCTGCCGCGACCGCGAGGATCACCAGCCCTTGCAACACTTCAACCATCTGCTTGGGCACCAGCGCATGTATGGCGAGGCCACCCTGGCTGAGCGTCGCGAAAAAGAGAGCCGCGAGAACCACCCCAGCCGGATGATTCCGCCCGACCAGTGCGACGGCTATCCCAAGAAACCCGGCGCCAGCTCCGAACCCTTCTTCGTAATAGCTCTTGTACCCGAGCACGTAGTTGATTCCGCCCAGGCCGGCGAGCGCTCCAGAAAGAGCGAGCGTGCGAATCCAGACGCTGCCGACGCGAACGCCGCCATACTCCGCCGCGTCCGGCTGTAACCCGGTGGCGCGCAGATCGTAGCCGCCGCGGGTGCGAAAGAGATACCAGGCGACGATGCCGGCGGCGACGATGGCGAAAAAGAAAGTAACATTGGCCGCGGATCCATGGAATGCGTCTACGAAGCTCGAGAAGCGCGGTACCGCGCCCGCCCGCAGCTGCGGTGTGTGAAGAGTTTCCGGTACGTGCAAATGCGCGGCGACGATATAGTTCAGCAGCGCGAGGACGATGAAGTTGAGCATGATCGTAACGATCACTTCGTGCGCGCCAAACCTTGCCTTGAGCACGCCAGGAACCCACCCTACCGCACCACCGGCGACCGCGGCGGCCAGCATTACGAGCGGAACAGCTATCAGGGCCGGCGTCGCGCCCGGAAGCACCAGCCCCGCCAGCGCCGCGGCGAATCCCCCGGCAGCGAGTTGCCCCTCCGCGCCGATATTGAACAGGCCGGCACGCAGTCCCAGCGAGACGGCCAACCCCGTAAAAATCAGCGTAGTCGCCTTGAAGATCACCTGGCCGAAACCGTACGCGTTCCCCCACGTGCCTTCGAGCAGCAACCTGTACACAGAGCCGGGAGGCTGTCCGAAGCTCAGAATCAGGATGTCGCCCGCGACGAGCGCGATAAGCAGCGCAATGAGAGGCGGCAGTATCGCCTCCTCGATCTGCGTGCGCCATCGACCCGTGTTCGCTGGTGATTTTCGTGGGTGGTTCGCCGCTGCGGGAGCGCTCACGCGGCGGTTGCTCCCGTCATTAGCGGGCCCAGGAACTCCTTGCTCGCGTCGGCACCCGAAGCGATCGCGACGATGCGTCCACCGTACATAACGGCGACGCGGTCCGACAGCGCGAGAATCTCGCTGAGCTCCGCCGAAACAAGCAGCACCGCCCTATCCTGTGCTCTCGCCGAACGGAGCTGCGCGTGGATGAACTCGATCGCGCCGACATCAACGCCGCGCGTGGGCTGGGATGCGAGAAGCACTGTAAATTGTCCGCCCATCTCGCGTGCGATCACGACCTTCTGCTGGTTGCCGCCCGAGAGTGCGCGTACGGGAAGCAGGGAATCGGCTGGACGGACATCGAAATGTGCAATTTTCGCCTCGGCGTTGGACGCGATGCGATGGTGATCCAGCTGCGCGCCACGAGTGAACTCGTGCTGGTCGCCAAGAATGAGGTTGTCGCCCACGGAATAGTCGAGCACGAGGCCACGGCGCTGGCGGTCTTCGGGAATGTGTGCGAGCCCCGCGGCGGACCGCTCGCGAACACTCGCATGGGTGACATCGCGGGAGCCGAGGATGATCGTTCCGGACGAGACGGAGCGAAGGCCCGCGAGTGCTTCCACCAGCTCGCTCTGGCCGTTTCCCTCGACACCGGCGATGCCGAGGATCTCGCCGGAATGGATGGAGAAGGTGACGCCATCGACTGCCCGTGGACGGTTGGGGCCGGCGACGACGAGGTTCTGGACTTCCATGAGCGGAGCTCGTGGTGCCAGCGCGGGGAGCTGAGCGTCGAACGCCTGCGAAGACGGTACGATGCTTTCCAGCACCACATCGCGTCCTACCATCGCTCGGGCAATTTCCGCAGGCGTTGTGTCGGATGTCTTCATGCGGGACGTCGTCTCACCATGCCGCATCACAGTGATCCGGTCCGACACGTCCATCACCTCATCGAGCTTGTGCGTGATCAGGATTATCGTCCCGCCACCATCCCTGAGCCGCCGAAGCACCTTCCACAGGTCCAGAATTTCCGGCGGCGACAATACTGCCGTGGGCTCGTCCAGAATCAGAATGCGCGCGCCACGAAACAGTGTCTTCAGAATCTCCACGCGCTGATTGACTCCAACCGACAGGTCCCGCACGCAGCTACGCGCATTTATGTCGAGCCCGAATTGCTGCGCGAGCTCCTGTACCTCGAGCAGCGCACGCGCCATATCTATCGCCACTCCGCGTTTTGGCTCGCGTCCCAGCACTACGTTCTCGGCGACGGTCAGAGTCGGTACGAGCATGAAATGCTGATGCACCATCCCGACGCTCGCGGCGATGGCATCAGATGTGGACCAGCCGGCGACATTCTGACCGTTGACCTCGACGATTCCCGCGTCGGGCTTGTAGAGACCGGCCAGGATGCGCATCAATGTCGACTTTCCCGCGCCGTTTTCGCCGACCAGCGCGTGAATCTCGCCGCTGCAAACCTCCAGCGATGCATTCCGGTTCGCGTGCACGGGACCGAAGCTTTTTTCGATCCGGCGCATGAGGATCATCGGGGCTTTCGGATCGTTCATGAGGACATTAGACATCCGCCGGCAGCGATCCGCCTGACCCGAGTCGTCATCTGGTGCTCGGCACCGCGATGCGGCCGGCGATAATATCGGACTTGAGCTGCTCCACTCGCGCCCGCGCGGCATCGGGGATGAGCTTTCTGTTGTGCGCGTCGTAGATGTACCCGACGCCATTTTCAGCCAGTCCGTACGAGTAGACGCCGCCCTTGAAAGATCCTTCCTTCACGCGCTTGATCGCGTCATAAGTCACCGCGTCGATGCCCTTTATCATCGACGTGAGTATGTGACCCGGAGCCTCGGCATACTGATCTGCGTCTACCCCTATGGCGAGCTTCCCCATCTGGCGTGCTGCCTCGAAAACTCCAAGTCCGGTAGAGCCCGATGCATGGAAGATGACGTTGACTCCCGACTGATACTGGCTGAGCGCGAGCTCCTTTCCCTTGCCGGGATTCCGAAAAGCTTCCGGAGTCACGCCGGCGTACTGCGCGATCACCGTGCACTCCGGGCAAACGTGCTTTACGCCGGCGCGATACCCTGCCTCAAATTTATGGATGAGCGGGATGTCCATTCCGCCCACGAAGCCGGCCTTCTTCGAGCCGCCGGCCAGCACCGCGAGAGCTCCTACCAGAAAGCTCCCTTCCTCCTCGCGGAACTTGAGCGCGGCCAGATTCGCGGGTGGAGGGATGACGTTGCCCTTGTGGTCCACTTGCAGAGCGTAGTCGACGCCGGCGAAAGCGATGTTGGGGTACTCCGTCGCGAGCTCACGCAGGTCGTCGGTGAATATGAAGCCGATTCCGGCCACCAGGTCCATACCCTCCGCGGCCAGCAGCCGAAGTCCCGCCTCGCGATCGGAACCCTCGCCCGGTTCGATAAATCGCACACGCGCGTCGAGCTCCTCGGCCGCGCGGTCAGCGCCGAGGTATGCCCCGTCGTTGAACGACTTGTCGCCCCGTCCACCTACGTCGAAAACGATGCCAACATCGACCGCCTCTCCTTCAGGCTCCGCCGTGGCGCCCGGCGGACGGACGAAGAGCAGCGCGACATGTATGAAGAGGAGAACCCCGGCGAAAATGAGGAGCTTGCGCATCGGGGGGAAGAATCACTCAGGGAGAGCGGAGGGGCAAGTACGACCAACTGGTTCCGCACCCGCTACTGCCTCGTACACCTCGGCGCCATGGGCATCGGTTTGACCGCTCGAGCGTTGAACCCCATATATTCAAGCAAGAATACTCACTTTCTTTTGCGGGGTCGAAGAAATGCAACGAACTCGAGCAGCATGGCCCCTTATCATGCTGGCCCTAACAGCCTGCACTTCGGTGGATTCCACACAGCACTGCGTGCTGACCCGATACGGAAAGGTTATCGATGCCAAGATGGGCACGGGGCTCAACTGGTCGCCGTTGGCGGACGCGACGTGCTTTACCATGACGGAAAAGAATTATCCCGCCACCGCCGAGGTGAGCGGACGCGCCGGGAAGGAAGTAATCAGTGCGCAGACGCGGGACCCGATCACGGTCGAGGGTGACGTAGCTATCACGTACCGCTACGATCCGGGAACCATCGTCAAGGTTTTTGAGGAGAAGCGCACGCCCGAATCGGCCGAAGCGGAGATCGTGAACGCCATCCGGGAAGGATACCGCAATGCTCTCTCGCAATGGACAATCGCGGAGGTCTTTCAGAACAGGGCCGCTCTCTCAGACAGTGTCCGCTACCACATTCAGCGCAAGATCGGGAATCGCGCGGTGATCACCAACGTCTTCGTGCGCGACATCAAGGCGCCGGAGGTCATCGAGCAGCGGCGCATCTCGGCGGCCGCGCAGGCGCAGGTGCTCGACTCTGCGCAAAAGCAGCTCGCAATCGACAGCATGAATGCGCGGGGACGCGTCATGCGTGCGCAGGCCGAGGCGGAGGCCAAACGCCTGGAAGCGCAGAGCTACGCTGCGAACCCGGCGCTTCTGCAGCTCGAGATTGCCAAGGCGCAGGCGCAGGGTTTGTCGAACGCATGCCGTGGACAAAACGTGCAGGTATGCGTGATTGGCGGAACGACCGCGGATGTCGGCATGCTTTCCCGCGCTCGACCATAGTGGACTAGAAAATGCCGCTCGGCGTTCTTTTTATCGTTGGAATCGCGATTTCCGCGGGCGCACTTCTTTCACTGTATCATCACGTGCGCGTCCTGCGCGCGCGCTTGACGGCGCTGGAAGCACAGCAAGCGCAGACTCTGGAGCTCGTCTCATCGCTGGTTGTGGATGGGGCGGGCCCGGACGCGGTAAAGCAGACGCTGAGCGCTCTTTTGAGGCAGCTACCGCGAATCCCGTAGGCGATTTCATGCGGGGCGGCGCTTGTCAGAGGCCCAGGATCACCCCGACACTCACCAGCCGCGGGAGCCCCGGCTTGATCCCCTCGGGACGACGCGAGGCAATGTAGGTAGCGCCCGAAAGGTTTTTAACGCTCGCTGTGACAATGAGTCGGCTGATTCCGGGAACCGGCAAGCGGGCGCTTGCGTCGAAGACCCGGTAGGCCGGGATCAAACCCACTCTGCCGTTGGCAGAGCCTGCGAGCGTCTCGAAGTTGTCCGCGAACTGCTCGCTGACGTACGTGCCGTCGGCTCGTATGACGACTCCGCTCGGGTGCTCGAACGTCAGCGCGCCATTGGCCCGCTGACGTGGAGCGTACGGCAGCTGGTTGCCATCGATATCGACTGTATCGCTATTGGCGTTCAGCAAGCGGCGGGAGTTCGAGAAGCGCGCGTCCACAAATGTGTAACCAACTGAAGCCGACAGCGAATATGATCGGCTGAAAAACTTGCCGGCGTCGAAGCTGACACCCGCTTCAATGCCGCGGTGACGAGTCGCCCCCTGGTTGGCGAAAGCACCTTGCGCCGTGGAGCCGGCAGAAAGAGCTGGTGCGACAATCTGGTTCGAGAAGTCGAGAAAGAATGCTGTCGCTTCGAGAGAAAGGAACCGCGTCGGCGTGAGGCGTGTGCCAACTTCGTAGTTCCAGCTTCGCTCGGCGTCGAGGTCGAGCGACACGGGGTCGGGCACCTGTTGGTCCGGGGAGAGCGTCTGATTTCCGTACACGAGCGCATCCTTGGTCCGCGGCGGCGCAAAGCCGCGATGGACGCCCGCGAAGACTGACGCCCGCGCGGTCGGTGTCCAGGCAGCACCCAGTCCGGGGATCACTTCGCTCACCGCGTCGCTGCTCCGAATGTCCACATCCTCGGGGAACCGGGTCGTCGTGACTCCGTCACTCCGGGCTACGCGCATGCGGAGAATATTGCGATCGAACTCGAATCGCTCGAAGCGCACGCCCGGGGTGAGGTGCAAACGCGGCGTGACGAAAAACCGATTTTGAACAAAGGCCGCAAGCGCACGTCCGGTGCGGACTTCGTCGTCCCGGACAACGGCTGGCAAGCTGTCAACAAACCCGTTGATGTGCTTGTCGCGGGCGCGCTCGTAGTGCACACGCACTCCAACGTCGAGGTCACTCCGCACGCCACCGGCACTCCAGCTGGAGTGAAGACGAGGCTCGAGTCCCACGACGTCGAAGGATCGGTTCCTGCTGCCAGATGTGTTTCTGAAGTCGAAGTTGCGCCCCGTTGGTGTGTAGGCATAGTCGCGCCTGTTCCAGTTGCGCGTCGTCTCGTAGCCATACAGACTCGTCCGAAGGAAGGTTCCAGCTCCAATGCCGGCCTCGTGAGAAGCTGTCACGGCTACGCGGCGGAGGTCGAGATGATCCCCCGGGGCCGGATGGATGTAGGGTGAGGCGCGAAAGATCGAGTCGGTAAGCCCTACGTACGTGGCGTTCGACGACTCGTCGTAGGCGCTCAATTTGACACCGAAATTCCCGCGCGCCGTGCGGACACCCACCTTGCCCGTGGCATCGTTAACCTGGAAACGCAGTCCGTTCAGGTCGTGCGCGCGTTTCTGGAACGCGCCGACAGTGCCGCGCACGGCGCCCCACGTCCCGCCATAACGAGCCTTCAAGAGTCTCGAATCACCGGTGCCAGCCTGCGCTTGAAGCGCCCCGGAGGGCGTAACTGGTGCGTCCGCAGTCACGTAGTTCACCACACCGCCTACCGTTTGAGGGCCGAAGAGGATCGAGCCGCTTCCCTTGATAACCTCAATGCGTTCCATGCGGTCGATTGGTGGCGAGTAGTACATTTCCGGCTCCCCGTAGGGAGCCAGCGCCACCGGCACACCGTCCTCGAGCACGAGCACCGTGCGACTGCGGTCGGGGTCGAGGCCGCGAATGCCAATGTTAGCGCGAAGGCCGAGTCCTTCCTCCTCCTGCACGTGGAGACCTAGAACCGTACGTAGTGCCTCGTTGGCGGAGACTGGCTGCTGGGCTGAGAGGGCCCTGGATGAAACGATGGAGGCCGCTCCCGGCAGGCGCGCGAGAGCATCGGCAGCGCTGCCGATCACCTCCACCCGAGCAAGCGCAACCACGGCATCCGCCAGAACGAAATTGGCAATGATCGGAATTCCGTTCTTGACGGTGACACTCACCCGGCTCACCGCCTTGCCGTAATGTTGTGCCTCCACGTCGTGCTGTCCCATGGGAACGCCCTCGATTCGAAAGCCGCCGATTGAATCGGTGAAAGTACCAAGCCGGGTGCCGACTACAATCACTGTAGCTCCTGGAATGGGCGCGGTAGTACCGGCGAAGAGCACCCGTCCTTCGAGGATGCCGGCCGGAGCACCGTTCTGCGCCTGGGCGACAACGGGCGAAATGAAAATCAACAACTGGAGGAAAAGGCGGGTAGGGCGGTTGCCGGCCATGTCAGTGGATGGAGGGGGAGAACAGGGACGCAGCACCAGGGGCGGAGATTCAAGCGTGTGTGCCTGGCCCCCTATCCCTGGGTTTATCAGTTGAGAATCATTCTCAACTGCCGTGATTGTAATGCGACGCCGAAACTCCGTCAAGCACATCCGGGCCGCTGACCCCACTCCCCACTATCTGGTCCCTTGATTACCGCCACACCGCGGGTTGATTCCACCGCAATGATAGATCGAATCCGCACGCGCTTCCTCGTCATAGGCAGCGGCGTAGCCGGCCTGCACACGGCGTGGCGCGCCGCCGAGCATAGCGACGTTATCATGATGACCAAGCGCTCACTTTTCGACAGCGCCACTGCATACGCGCAGGGTGGCATTGCCGCCGCACTCGGCGCAGGAGACTCACCGGAGCTGCACCGGCGAGACACGCTCGCGGCGGGCGCTGCACTATGCGACGCCGCCGCAGTTGAAGTGCTCGTCAAGGAAGGCCCTGCACGCGTGCGAGAGCTGCACGCGGCTGGCGCGGATTTCGACCTCGAACCCAGCGGTGCCTTCAAGCTCGGACGCGAGGCTGCGCATTCCCAGAATCGCATCGTACACGCACATGGCGATCAGACCGGTGCTGAAGTCGCCCGCACCCTCATCGAACGCGTGCGTGGGAGTGCTCGGGTGCGGGTGTTGGAGCTGGCTCGCGCGCTGGACCTGATAGTAGAGAGCGGCATCTGCTGTGGCGCGCGCGTAAGCGTGGCGGGGCGCGCGACGGAAATAATCGCCGACGCCACGGTTCTGGCTACGGGGGGATGCGGTCAGGTCTTTCGATATACCACTAATCCCGACGTCGCTACCGGCGACGGCTTTGCCATCGCGCATCGCGCTGGCGCGAGGCTCGCGGACATGGAGTTTGTGCAGTTCCACCCCACCGCACTCGATACACCGGAGAATCCACTCGCCCTCATATCGGAAGCGGTACGGGGGGAGGGCGCGGTGCTGTTCAATGACGCGGGTGAACAATTCATGGTGAAGCGGCATCGCCTGGCGGAGTTGGCCCCGCGCGATGTCGTCGCACGAGAAGTCTTCAGGGAGCGGCGGCCTGGGCGAACCGGCTCTTCTCGTCGTATCGCAGCCGATCTCGCGCGAGCGGGCGAGCGCCCGATCGAGCGCATCGTGACGCTCGATGCCACTCACCTCGGCGCCCAGTTCGCCACGCACTTTCCGGGGATCTTCGCCATATGCATGGCCCGCGGAATCGATCCCCGAACCGAGCCGATTCCCGTAACGCCGGCGGCGCATTATATGATGGGAGGCGTGGTAACCGACCTCACCGGCCGCTCAACCATGCCGCGCCTTTACGCCTGCGGCGAGGTTTCGAATACCGGCGTGCACGGCGCGAATCGGCTCGCGTCCAACTCTCTGCTCGAGGGTCTGGTTTTCGCCGAGCGTGTCGCGCGCGACATTACGGATACGCCGCCCCTAAGCAGCCAGCCCCCATCCCCGCCGTGGAAGGTACCGGTACTTCGGGACCGCGGAGCTGCCCAGGTCGCCGCGAACGGGATCCGCGACGCAATGTGGGAGTACGCTGGCATAGCGCGCACGGCGAAAGGCCTTCGAGCGTGTCTGGCGATCCTTGACGATATTCAGAGCCGGCTCCCGGAGGGTGCAACCGAGGAGGCCAATATGGCTGACACCGCGCGCCTTGTCGCCGAGGCCGCCCTCATGCGCAAGGAATCTCGCGGTGGCCACTTCCGCTCGGATCATCCCACAACCAAGCGGATATGGGAAGGCAAGAGAATTGTGTGGTGAGCTATGGTCCCCGTTCCTGGTCCCTGCCCCCAAAGCGGATATCTTTGATTCTCCTTGCAACCGCATATCGTGATCGCCGACACCGCTGACGTGCAGTCCGAAATCAGGTCCCTCGCCCGCGAGCGGAATGCTGTAATACTCGCGCACAATTACGAACGTCCCGAAGTTCAGGACGTCGCGGATTTCGTCGGCGATTCGCTCGGTCTTTCGCGCGAGGCCGCGCGCACCGGAGCCAACATTATAGTTTTCTGCGGTGTCCATTTCATGGCCGAGACCGCGGCGATCCTGTCTCCCGCGAAGACTGTGCTGCTGCCCGATATGGCGGCAGGCTGCTCGCTCGCCGCGACGATCGATGCCACACAGTTACTGGAGTGGAAAGACGAGTATCCAGACGCGGTCGTTGTCTCGTACGTAAATACGAGCGCCGCCATCAAGGCCGAGAGCGACTATTGCTGCACCTCGGGAAACGCCGTGGAGATTGTCAACTCGATTCCCGCCGACCGGGCAATACTTTTTCTCCCCGACATGTTCCTTGGCGCGCACGTACGGCGCATCACCGGTAGAACCAACATGCACGTGTGGATGGGAGAGTGTCACGTGCACGCCGGGATCAGCCCGGAGCACATCAACCTGCAGCGCTCGCTGCACCCGGATGCGGAGTTTCTCATTCATCCGGAATGCGGCTGTTCGACCAGCGTCCTCGAGGCCATGTCCGCTGGCGATGTGGACCCCCGTGGCGCGCACATACTTTCGACCGAAGGCATGATCAAGCGTCCGGCGAACTCCGGTGCGGAAGAGTTCATCATCGCTACCGAAGTCGGGATACTTCACCGGCTGAGGAAGGAGAATCCGGGAAAGACATTCTATGCCGCCAATGACAGGGCGTCGTGCGCGTACATGAAGGTGACGACGCTGCCGAAGGTGTTACGGTCACTGGAACGATTGCAGTACCGGATCACCGTTCCGGAGGACATAGCCGCGCGTGCCAGACTAGCCATTGAGCGCATGGTTTCTATTGGCGGAACGTCGCCGGCGCCGCTCATGCCCGGCGAATTGGATCCTGGGGAATGAGACAGCTTCCGGTTACCAGAGGCGCCGTGCGGAAAGTGACTCCCGCCGATCCCGGTCCTGTTTCGGGTAACGAGCTCCTGGGCTTTCCGCTTGACCGCCGTCAGCTCACGGCGCAGGTGAAGCAGGCCCTCAGGGAAGATGGCGCATACAACGACATCACGACCATCGCCACGGTGCTGTCGGATCGCAGGGCGCGAGCGACGCTCGTTGCGCGCGCGCCCGGCGTGATAGCCGGCGTACCATTCGCGCTGACAGCGTTCCGGCTGCTGGATGCGAAAGTCGTCATTCGTGTTGACGCGGACGACAGCGCGCGCGTCAGCGGCGCGACATCGGTGATGTTCGTGTCGGGTCACGCGCGTGCGATGCTGTCCGCGGAGCGCGTTGCGCTCAATTACCTGCAGCGTTTGTCCGGGATCGCCAGTCTCACCGCGCGGTACGTGGACGCGGTGCGAGGGACGGGCGCGCGCATACTCGATACGCGAAAGACGACACCCGGCATGCGATCGCTCGAGAAGTACGCCGTGCGAGCTGGCGGCGGGATGAACCACCGCATGGACCTATCCGAAGCGATTCTAATAAAGGACAACCATCTCGCTTCGGTTGGGGGCGATGTCGCACAGGCGGTGCGCCGGGTGAGGAAGTTGGCGCCGGAAGGTACGCGCATCGAAGTTGAATGCGACAGCGAAGAGCAGGTGCAGGCCGCACTCGACTCGGGTGCCGACATGCTACTCCTCGACAACATGAGCGTTCGGCAGATCGAGCGCTGCGTAGCGATGGCGGCTGGACGCGCACTCACTGAGGCGTCGGGGGGCATTTCGCTGGAAACGGTTCGTGATATCGCGGAAGCGGGCGTGGACTGGATCTCAATCGGCGCGCTCACGCACTCGGCGCCGGCGCTGGATCTGGCGCTCGACTTCGAGTCGCTCGCCTGAGCGTGGAATCGCGCACACCGGTGGTCGTGGCGGCGCATGGTGAGTTGAGGCACGCTCCGGCGCTTCCAGCGAATGTTGCCGGCGACGGAGTTTGTGAGATCTGTGGTTCAGTCAATGTCCGGTGGCTCAACTGCAAGCTCATCTGCGGACATTGCCACACGATTCTCAAGAGCTGCGCGGACTATTGAAGAGACGGGTGGAGTTGAGCGAGCTCGTCCTACTTCAATGTCCCTCGCGTATACACCAGCAGCACACCCTTCGACGACCCCGTGCCGAACAGCCCGCCGGCTTCGCTAGGCAGTAGCACTACCATCTTTTCCACGGTCTCGACATCGACGTCATCGAGGCTGGTGAATCTCGAGTCGTCCAGATACATCGCCATGCAGCCGCGGTCGTCCTCCGCCTCGAGTGGGGTAACAGCCCCGCGCACATTCTCGATTCCACCCTCGGCGTCGTTTCGGGCGGTGATCGTGCCGGCTCCATTGGCGGCAACGCGGCCGCGCGTGAGTCGTGCGCAGGTCTGGCCCGACCCATCTTCGCCGATCCAGAGACCCGGAATGTTCTGCCAGCGAAGGATGTCGGCCGCATTACGGGACCGTGCGAGCAGCGGCTGAATCTTCTGCGGAGGAATTAGGCGGGAGCCGAGCGACCGCACATCCAGGCCGGCGACAAACTGCGCGCGCGAGTTCCTCACCCGCTTCTCGTCAATTCTCACCGGAAGGAGCGCCACCGGCCTCACGGCGATGAGAAAATCCATGTCGATGACCTGGCCGGACGAGAGGTCTAGCGCAGGGGAAGTATCGGAACGATAGCCGAGGCGCCGCGCATGAAGACTGTAGCGGCCTGGTCGGCGAGCCCGAACCGTAAAATCACCGGCCGTGTCGGTCACCGCCACATCCCGCGCCTCCCCCGTCGCATCGATGAGGGTGATCTGAGCCAGTTCGATGGGCTTTTCAGTCCTGTCATCGAGCAGTTTACCGCGGATCATCTGCCCGGCAGCATGGTTTAAGGCCGAGACTGCAAGCAGAGCCGCTGTCGATAGGGTGCGAAACGAGGACATCGCGATCTCCAGAAAAATACACGCGCTATTGAACCGATTACAGAGTTAGCGACTATTGTCAAGAGCCTTGCCCGGCCTTGGAGGCCCTGGCGAGAATGGCGCGCAGCCCCGCCGGGTCGTCTGTAGGTGCCTCACAGCTGTAATGCCGGCACACATATGCGGTAGCGCGTTCGCTGACCAAGCCTCGACCTTGCAAAAGGGCAATGTCGTCCAGTTCAGGGGAGCCGGGAGCTCCCGCGGCAGCGACAAGCGCCGGTACGTAGGTCGAAGCCAGCTCCCGCACGAGATCGCTGAGGCCGGCAGAGCCAGGATCGCCAATCAATGCGACCTCCACAGCGCCATGCACCAGCATGTCAGCCACGCCGGCCAAATGCCCGAAGGCCGGACCGTGACGTTGGAGCGGCTGTGCCAGCGACTCGAGTATCCCAGTGGCGCGGCGTCGCATGTCGGCGTTCCGGGCGAGCTCGGCGACGCGCACCAGCAGGTCGGCGGCGAGCGATGTCCCTGATGGCGTGGCGTTGTCCGTAACCTCGCGTGGGCGCGCGACGAGCGTTTCGTGGTCTCGCGCAGTGTCGTAGAACGCATTGACCTCGTCGTCCCAGAACCACTCGACCATCGACTCCGCGAGCACGGTGGCGCGATCGAACCACTTTCGGTCGAACGTCAATTCGTACATCGCGAGCGCGCCAAGCCCAACCGCGGCATGGTCTTCGAGAAAGCCATTGATGCGCGTTAGCCCATCCTTGTGTGTACGGAAAACCCGCCCCGCTCGCACCATCTCGCGAAAAAGAAATTCTCCGTTTCGCGCCGCCAGCGTTCGGTAGTCCTCCCGGCCCAGAACGCGAGCCGCCTCGGCGACGGCTCGAAGCATGAGGCCATTCCACGAAGACAGGATCTTGTCGTCGCGGGCCGGCCAGATTCGCCTGGATCGCGCCTCATACAGAATCTCTCTGGCGCGCGAAATATCCTCACCAAGCTCCGTTGCATCGATTCCCATCCGGGACATGACAGCCGATGGCGGATTGGGAATACTCAGAATATTCTGACCCTCGAAGTTACCCCCCCGTGTAACACCATAGTAGGACGCGACACGGTCGGCCTGATTGCCTGAAAGCAGGCCACGCAGCTCGGCATCGCTCCAGACGTAGAACTTTCCTTCATGTCCATCACTATCCGCGTCGAGACTCGAGTAAAATCCTCCCTCCGGCGAGGTCATCTCTCGAGAAAGCCACTCAATCGTCTCCTCCACCACGCGGCGAAACTCCTCGTCGCCGGTCGCCTGGTACAGATGCACGCCGAGACGGACGAGCAGGGCATTGTCGTACAGCATTTTCTCGAAATGCGGGACGAGCCAGAGGGCATCGACCGTGTAACGGTGGAACCCGCCGCCGATCTGATCGTAGATCCCGCCATGTGCCATCTTTCGAAAGGACGTTGTCGCCATTTCGAGAGCGTAAGCGGTATCGGTGCGGGCCCAGTACCTGAGGAGGAAGTCGAGTGACATTGCCTGCGGAAATTTCGGCGCTCCCTCGAAGCCGCCATTCCGAACGTCGTAGCGCTGAGCTATGGAGCGATACACGCGCTCGAGAAGGTTGGGAGCGAGTGGCTCGCCGCTCGGGGTTGCCCGACGCGCGTTGTCATACACTTCGTGCATTCTGGCGGCGGCTTTGTCCACCTCGCCGCGGCGGTCGCGGTACGTGTCCGACATCGACGTCAGTACGTGCCGGAAGCTGGGCATCCCCTGCCGCTGTTCAGGAGGAAAATAGGTGCCGCCGTAAAAGGGCGCCCCAGCCGGCGTGAGAAAGACCGTCATGGGCCAACCGCCATGTCCCGTCATTGCCTGCACGGCCGTCATGTATATGGCGTCGAGGTCCGGACGCTCCTCGCGGTCAACCTTTATATTGATGAATAGATCATTCATTAGCCGCGCCGTCTCTTCGTCCTCGAATGACTCGCGCTCCATTACGTGACACCAATGACAGGCGGAGTAGCCAACGCTGAGCAGGATCGGCAAGTCCTTTTGCCGCGCCCGATTTAGTGCCTCTTCACTCCACGGATACCAATCAACAGGGTTGTTGGCGTGCTGCAGGAGATACGGACTGGTCTCGTTGGCGAGGCGATTAGGCATTCTCAAGGAAGGAAGCAGGGATCGGAGGCGAATCAAGCATGTGAGGAACGCAACCAGAAGATGAAGCATAGGTTGCGGTAACGTGGGTTACCAGATCGGTTCTGCGCGCTAGCTTTCGTCTGCCTGCCGCGTATCCGCATTTGTCCGCCCTCAATCGCCTCGATTGGACAATGACCGCCACCGTTCCCCCCGACTTCGACGCGTACTTCACAAGCAACAACGACCGCATACACGACGAGCTCTTCGAGTTTCTTCGAATCCCGAGTGTCAGTGCGCGGTCCGAGCATAAGGCGGACACGGCGCGCGCGGCGGAATGGGTGGCGATGTCCCTCCGCGCGGCAGGGCTGACGGCGGACATTCATGCGACGCCCGGGCACCCCATAGTGCTGGGTGAATGGCGAAAGGCCGGGGACGAGGCCCCCACAGTACTCATCTACGGACACTACGATGTACAGCCCGTGGAACCTCTGGAACTCTGGTCTTCGCCCCCGTTCGAGCCCAGCGTGCGGGGCGGAAAGATCTTCGCGCGCGGCGCGGTGGACGATAAGGGACAGCTCTTTCTGCATATCAAGGCGCTCGAGGCGCATCTCACTACTCGCGGTAAGCTGCCGGTAAATGTCATTTTTCTCGCTGAGGGGGAGGAGGAAGTCGGCAGCGATAACCTCGCCGCATTCATCGAGAAACACGCCGGAAATCTCGCTGCGGATGCTGTCGTCATATCGGACTCGTCGATGTTTGCCCCCGGGCTCCCGTCGCTGCTCTTTTCGCTTCGTGGCCTCGCTTACTTTCAGATCGACATCGAGGGCCCGAAGAGCGATCTGCATTCCGGTAGTTACGGTGGCGCGGTCGTGAACCCGGCGATGGCGCTGGCGCGAATTCTCGCTTCGTTGCACGACTCCGACGCCCGAGTCACCATACCCGGCTTCTACGACAAGGTGCGCGACTGGGACGATTCGGTGCGCAAGCAGATCAGAGAGCTTCCATTCAGCGATGAGGACTTCCGCCAGGAAACCGGCTCGACCGCGCTTGGCGGCGAGAAGGGCTTCTCCACACTGGAGCGCATCTGGACTCGTCCCACCTGCGAGGTGAACGGGCTCCTGAGCGGCTATACGGGCGAGGGAGCGAAGACTGTACTCCCGGCAAAAGCGATGGCCAAAGTGAGTTGCCGTCTGGTGCCGGACCAGGATCCGGAGGAAATCGGAAAGCTCATGCAGTCCCACATTGACGGCGTCACGCCAAAAGGTGTACAGGTGAAGGTCACGCACCTGCATGGGGGGCGTCCCTGGAGAGCGGAGCCGAGTGGACCGCTCTTCGATGCCGCGCGCGCCGCATTATCGGCAGCGTTCGGCCGGGAGCCAGTGCTCGCGGGAGAAGGAGGCTCCATCCCCGTAGTCGGCGACTTCGAGCGCATCCTCGGCACACCGGTACTTCTAATGGGATTCGGGCTTCCCGGTGAAAACGCTCACGCGCCCGACGAATGGCTCAGCGACGAAAACTTCGTGAATGGAATGCGCGCTATCGCCGTGCTCTGGGAGGAAATAGCAAAGCGACTCTGATTTATGGCGTCACAGCCGCTCCAAGAACGATGTTCAGTCTCACGTCTCACACTGTCAGCGCTGGCAGCTCCCCTCTCCGAAACCGGATGCCGCCGAGAAGCGCCAACGTTGCCATGTAGCCGAGACTACCCACGGTCGCAGCGGGCCAGAAGCCGCCGGCCCGGAACGTAAACAGGAGCACCGCCATTGTGACACCCGCGACCGCTACCCGCCAGAAACGACGCAGTGCGGCAAACCGAAATCCGGCCGCGTTCGCGAATACAAACGCGAGAATGGTGCGCGCTCCCTCCGTCGCCACGGTCGACGCTGCTGCGCCGATCATGCCGTAGCGGGGAATTAGCACAAGGTTCATCCCAATGCTGAGGACCGTTCCCATGGCGTTGAGGTGGAGCATCCGGTCCTCACGCGCGTGCGATACGAGCGCGGCAATGGGTGCTTCCCGAAGCTGGGCGAAAGGGATTGCCCATATCAGAAGCTGGAGCACAGGCGCCGCCTCCATGTACTCCTTTCCGAAGATCAGGGCGATTGCCTGTGGTGCGAGGATGCAGCCACCAATCGCGGCGGGGAGGACGACAGCAAAGACGTGGGCGAGCGCGGTGTGGTAAAGCTCGTGCTGCCGGTTTCCCGCGCCAAGCCGCGTAAGTGTCGGTAGAAGGCTCATGCGATACGCCATGCCGATGCTGATCGCGAGGCTGATGGGCGTGTAGGCGGCAGCGTAATATCCCGCGGTGCGCACATCGTGAAAGGCTCGCAGCATGATGAGATCGGAGTTGTAGACCAGGATTCCGAGGAGCGACGCGAGCACCACGCGATACGAGCGGGCGAGGAGCGGGCGCATTACCTCCCAGTCCCAGCCAAGGGCGATGCGTATTTCGTGTTCCCGGAGCCACCACGCGAGTAACGCCGCGGTAAGCGACCCTGCCGCGAGATGCGCCAGCGGCACGCCAAGGAGGTCGTCCGCGCCCCTCACGAACAGGATGATTAGCGCAAGCCCGAGCGCTTCGCCGATGACGCGCGCGACTGCGGGATACTTGCCCCTTTCCAGTCCGAGATGCACCCACCGTGTGCTTGCGCCTATCGCGATCAGCGTGGGCGCGAAGAGAGCGAGAACCACTCCGTCGCGTTCGGGGAGCCAGACAAGCGAGCCCACCGCAAGCAGGAGGGCGAGCAGGGCGGATGACGCGAGGCGGAACGCGACTACCGGCCCGGCGATGCGGGACGCCGCCGTGTGGTCGTGCGCTACCTCGCGCATTCCCACCAGATCGAGACCGCCGTCGGCGATCCGGTTGAAGTAGAGCAGCACCGCTATCGCGAAGCCGATGACGCCGTAGCCTTCAGGCCCGAGTGCGCGAGCTAGATAGACGGAACTCGCGAATGCGAGGACGCGGGCGACGACTTCTCCCGAACCAAGCGCAAGGAAGTTGCGCGCGACGACGCCCTCAGTCATGTAAGACGCTGGGGATGGACGCTCTCAAAACAATCAGGCTGGCAATGGTAAGCGTTGCGTAGTTGCAACGCCGAGTGTAGCGTGCCCGGGCGATGTTGCGCAAATGCCGATTCACCTCTGGTCGATCATGGCGCGAAGGCGGTGCAATCGCCGCCCCATGCGCGGCCCGAAACATCGACAGGCATCGGCGCGCCATTTGCCTCCTTGGTGCGCCAACGAACCGGACGAGCACTGGAGACAAGTAGATGCAGCAGAAGGATAAGGTTAAGGTTCTTCTAATCACTGGCAATGGCCGCAGCGGCAGTACGCTGCTGGGTGTGATTCTGGGCCAGCTGGAGGGGTTTTTCAACGTAGGAGAGATTCGCCGCATTTGGGACGGCCACAACAGTGAGCGCGATCGAGAGCTCGGCCACGAAGGACTTTGCGCTTGCGGGGAACCGTTCGGGAAGTGTCCGGCCTGGGGCGCGATTTTCAATGAAGCGTTCGGTGGTATCGACGTGCTGGACCGGCAGAAGCTGTCGGCCTGGTGCCGGAAGTTCTCGATGCACAAGCGAATCTTCGCGCCCACTATGCGGCGCACGGCCTTTCCATGGGAGGCGCAGGAGTTCGAGCAGTTCCTTTCGGTGCTCGACAAGCTCTACGCAGCTATTCCGCAGGCGACCGGCAGCCGCGTCGTAGTCGATGCGTCGAAGTGGCCAATGTACGGCTCAATGCTGGCGAAGCTGCCTTCGGTAGAGCTGTATATCCTGCATCTCATTCGCGATCCGCACGCAGTAGTCCACTCATTCACGCGCAGGAAAGAATACAAACCCGGGTTCGTCGACATTCCGCTCCAGGGCATGCTGAAGACCATAGGTTATTGGCTGGCGGTAAACCCCGCCGTCGAGCGATTCTGGGGACGCACGGGGAAGCGATATCTCTTCCTTCCATACGAAAGTTTCGTGCGAGACCCCAGAACAGCGTTAATGCGCATCAAGGAGCTGGTCGGGGAATCCGACGTGGCGCTGCCGATCCGCGAAAATGGTGCGATCATGACCGGCCCAACGCACGCGATTTCCGGAAACGAAGTGCGCGGCAGTCGGGGAGAAATCCGGCTTCGCCTGGACGACGAATGGAAGCGCAAAATGCCTTGGGCGAAGCGTACGGTTATATCGGCCCTGACATGGCCCCTGTTGCGACGCTATGGATACGCTGGGACAGGCTTCGGCTATCGTGGACGGCTAGCGGAGGAATGATCTTCGTTCCAATTGCAGCCGTGGCCGATGCCGGATCTGCTCACCGCCTCGCCAGCAACTCATCCAGCCTGGTAGCCTTGGCAATCTCGAGGGCCGTGCCGTAAACCTGTTCCGCTTCCTTCGGCTGGCCCGCCTGATTCAGAGCTTCGGCAAGCAGCGCGCCGGTGGCGACGTACGTGTAGGGAATGTTCGCGGAAGCCCGGTCCGTCCAGTCATCCAGCCGTTTCAATGACTGTATTCCTTCCCACGTTTTCCAGAGCGCAAAGGTGCGTTGCACATCAAGCCACCCTTCACCCCGAACGAGCACGGTGTCCTTCACTCCCGACGCGGTGTCTGGAAGCAGCTTGCGAGCGAAGCCCTGCGTCAGCAGGTACGCCTCCAATCCCAGGCGCTCTCCGTAGTTCCCGGCCGTGCGGCTGAAGTACAAGGGCCGTTCGGGGAAGGTGTCCTTTATGATATTGAGTACGAAGAGTTGATCCCGGCTAAGGAAGCCGGCGGGGATGGTGGCCGAAATACTTCCGTCGCGGAACAGTTGCGCCTGCGGTAGCTCGATATACGGCGGCATCTTCTCTACGTCCCTTAGACTCATCGATACCGGCGGACCGCTCGGCTTCTTCCAATTCTGCCCCCGGTAAACCGCTGGTCCGTTCGCTGCGTCGTATTCGTAGATGGGACGGCGGATGATCTGCCGGGCGTACCAGTCGGTGTTGAGCAGCGACGTCACCGCAACGACGACATCCTTCCTGATCCCCTCTACTTCCTGCGCGTACCAGAGAGGATAGGTGTCGTTGTCGCCACCGGTTATCAGTACGCCGTATGGCTCCACGGAATTGAGAAGATCCTTCGCCCAGTCGCGGGTGGTTGTGTCGCCCGCGCGTGATGCCGAACCCCAGTTCGCGCCAAGGGGAATTAGCGCTATCACGAGCACGGGTGCCGCTAGAAGCCAGCTTCGCTGCCGGGGTGCCTGGATGGACTGCTTGCCGGCAGGGACCGACTCATTGCCTGCCATTGCGGCCAGCGACTCCCAGATGGAGACGAGCCCAAGCGCCACCCAGACGCTCCACGCCGAAAAGCTCCAGATAAAGAAGTAGTCGCGATCGCGCACCTCGCTCAGGGCGCTGTCGGTTATGCCGAGCTGCTGCGCCTGCGTCCACCCGTACTTGAAGTTGAGCAGGTAGATGAATAGCAGCGTGAGCGTGAAGATAAAGGGTCCGTAAAACCAGAATGATGTTGGGTGTCGCCGCCAGTGTACGTACCCACCAATCAGTCCCAGAACGAGAAAGACTACAGCGAGAATGGCCTGCCACGCCTGCTGCTCGCCATGAGTGTCGCGCAACCACTGCCACTTGAAGTACATCCAGTACATGCCTACCTGAGCACTGAAAGGAGCCTGCCGGTTGAGAAGGCCTGGCTTGGGGTACTGGTCGCGATTGAAGTGTTCCTTCCATCGCGTCAGCGTCTCCTTCGTGAAGGTGCAGGAGGCTTCGAGCCGGGTCTCGCAACCCGTCGTCTGCCCCATGTTGATTTCCGGGAAATGCGCGGACCGAATGGGCTGAGTTACAAAAGGCGTGAGTCCGAGAATGGCTGCAGCGATGGCGGTTAGAATCAGACGAAAACGCAGCATGGTTGCCGGCCGTCGCATGAGCACCGCGATCGCGACCGCCGGGCCGGGGAGGATTCCCGCCATGTGGTTGGCGTAACCGAGGCCGAGCAGATACGCGATGAGAATGAGATTCCTGTCTGCTCCTCGCGCGTCCGGGGCCTCAAGCCAGCGCAGGGTGAGCCACGCGATTATCGCGAAGATACCCAGAGAGACGGTATACACCTTCTCGTTCACCACCGACTGACTCCACACCGTGAACGTTGTAGCCCCAACGAGCGCGGCAACCGCCCCACCTACGATTCTAGGCCACCGACGCGTTATCCAGCTTGCGAGCACCCGCTCCGCCACCAGAAACCATACTCCCGCGGCGAGCGCGCTCGAGACGGCCGCGAGAACGTTTATACGCTGCGCTACCGACGGGGCGATAGGAATGATCGCGAAGAACCGGCCGATGAGAATGAAAAGCGGGTTCCCCGGTGGATGTGGAAGGCCGAAAGTGAATGCCGCCGACATATATTCGCTCGTATCCCACATCGCGGTCGTGGGCGAGAGCGTGATGACGTACAGCAGGAAGACCGCGGCCGTTGCGATTCCGGCCGCGAGATAGGAAGGTCGGTAGTCGGGCGTTGCTATTCGCGGAGAGGTCATCGGATGGAAAAGGGATTGCGCATTGCGGATTGAACTGCGAACCAAACTGCGACAGCGAACGAATTACAACTGACTCGAAGCGTTACCAGAACTGCAACTGGAGATACTAACAGCCTGACAGCCGGACCGCGTTACCTTCTGGATCTTGCGAAAAGGAAATCAGCAATCCGCGGTCCGCAGTAGGTATTCCCCAGCCCGCAGTCCGCAGTCGGTATTTCGCAGTAGTCTCCCTAGAATCTCCGCTCGAGAATCAAGAATGTGCCGAACACGTTGGTCGAGGTGGGGGTTTGTGATAGCGGGAGCGATGGCTCTCGCAGAAGGAACCGCGGCTCGATCGCCGCTTCGACGCGAAATCCCTTCTTCATTCTGTGTTCTATCACCACGCCCGGAAGCGCCCGGGTAGCAC
>JBPCJT010000119.1:0-12356 GCA_051005015.1 Gemmatimonadaceae bacterium
GGGCCGGGACGAAGCGGGCGTCCGAGGCGCCGGCAAACGTGGCCGCGCCGAAGTCCGGATGGGAGAACTTGCTCACCAGTGAAAGATGCGTCAGCGGGGCGATGAGGTTCAAGCGCTGCGACATCACAGCACGCTCACGGGGTCCCGGTCAAACGCGATTCGCAGCTGTTGCCGCTTTGGCACCTCATAGTTCTCGATGAAAAACCGCCCCACTCTGGTAAGCCCTCCGACATTCTCGCTTTTCAGCAATAGATGCCACCTCCAGCGTTTTTTGATTCGGTCAATCGGGCATGGCGCGGGGCCGGTGACCTCGATGTCCCGGGAATCACGCCTCGCGAGTAATGCGCGAAGCCAGCTGTCCGCATGCAAAGCGAGGTCCGCCGTGGCCTTCTCCTCGAGACCGCTGAAGATCACGTTCACCAGCCGAATCATGGGCGGATAAGGAGGCTTCTCGCGCGAGGGAAGCTCCTCCGCGACGAAGGCATGGAAATCGTGCGCCAGGGCACAACGCACGGAGTGATGTCCCGGCAACCGTGTCTGAATGATGACGTCCCCGCCCTTGGGACCTCGACCCGCACGACCCGCTACCTGGCTCAGCAACTGAAAGCTTCGCTCCGAGGCACGGAAGTCCGGCAAATTGATCCCGACGTCGGCGTCGACGACGCCTACCAGAGTGACATTGGGAAAGTCGAGGCCCTTTGCGATCATCTGCGTCCCCAGCAACACGTCCACCTCGCCAGCGCCGACCCTGTCCAGGATTGTGGCATGCGCCCATTTGCCGCTGGTGGTGTCAACGTCCATGCGGGCAATCCGCGCCGATGCAAAGCGTTCGGCCAGCAACCGTTCCACCTGCTGCGTGCCGAGGCCACGCTGCTTCATGGTCGTGCCAGCGCAACGCTGGCAGAGCGGTGTGTCCAGCTCTTCGTGAAGGCAGTAGTGGCAGATGAGCCGTTCCGGCGAACGGTGATATGTAAGGGTGATGCTGCAGTTCGGGCAGGTCCTCACGTTGCCGCACGCTGAGCACTGCACGTAAGCCGCATATCCCCTGCGGTTGAGAAGCAGAACAGACTGCTCGCCACGCCGAAGCCGTTCAGAAAGCGCGCGCTCGAGCGGCTCGCTGAAGACGCGGCGAAAGGGATCCGGGGCAACTCCACTTTTTGCCGACTCATCCGCCAGAAGGCGCAGGTCGGCGACTCGCACCTTGGGCAGGCGGCCCGCTCCAACACGTTCAGGGAGCGACAGAAGGCCATACTTTCCGAGCTGAGTGTTGCGCCAGCTCTCGAGACTGGGCGTCGCGCTGCCGAGTACGACGACGGCGCCGGCTTCTCGCGCGCGAACCACGGCGACCTCACGCGCGTGATAGCGCGGCGTCTCGCCATTCTTGTAGCTTCCCTCGTGCTCCTCGTCCACGATAATCGCGCCGATGTCGGTGAGGGGCGCAAAAATCGCAGAACGCGCGCCGACGGCTATGCGCTTGTCGCCGCGCTTTAGCGCCAGCCATTCATCGTAGCGCTCGCCCTCGCTGAGCGCGGAGTGCAGCACAGCCACGCGCTCGCCGAAGAAGGATCGGAAACGATCTACCGTCTGCGGAGTGAGCGCGATCTCCGGAACGAGGACTATAGCGCTCTGCCCGCGCTTTTCGACAATCTCCCGCAGGAACTCGATGTAGACCAGCGTTTTGCCGCTGCCGGTAATTCCGTGTAGAAGAAACACCTCACCCTGACGCGCCGACTTGAGCGCGCGGAGGGCTGCGCTCTGGGCGGGAGTGGGCGTATGCCGCGCGGGCAGCGGCGCTGGACGCAGCGCGAATGGATCTCGATTGACGATTTCCTGGTCGATCGTGATCAACTTGCGTCCTGTCAGCGCACGCAAAACCGCTGGCGAGAACTTCAACTGCCCGGTGAGATGAGCCACCGCCGCGCGGCCTCCGACGGACTCGAGCAGCTCGTACACCTCGCGCTGTCGCTTCGCGCGCGCGAACAGCGTCTCGCGCTCCTGGAGTGACGGCAGCTCCCTCCGTATACTGGCAATGCGCTGGGTTTTGCGCGGCGGCTCGACCGCCTTGACCGCGGTGAGAGCGGCCGGCAGCACCGCACGCAACACCAGACCGATAGGGACGACGTAATACTCTGCGATCCAGGAGCAGATGCTCAGCATGGGGGGCGATAGCACTGGTTCCGTGTCGGCAACGCTCACGATGTTCCGCGTCCTTGCGCCCGGGGGACGGGCTGGCTCACCGCTCATGACGATACCTACGGCGCGCCGGGTACGAACCGGAACCACTACACGAGAGCCGACCGTGATGCCATCCGCCAGCCAACCCGGAGCCGCGTAGGTGAAGGTGTGGAAGAGTGGGACCGGGAGCGCAACTTCGAAGAGCCGGCGTTCCGGTGCGGAAGCTGGCTCGAAAAGATCTGTCGAGGGACGCTCCGTCCTACCGGGCGAAGAGACGAGCCACCTGCTGAGCACCCCGGCCGGTACCGACAAAGGGCGAGATCGTGTTCGCGAGCATGGCGACAACCATACGCCGGTCGGGATACATGACAAGATATGCGTTGGCCCCCACTGACCCACCTGCGTGCGCGATCGTACGGCCCAGCACGGAATCCGCGCCAACATGCCAGCCTATTCCGTACCCGGTCTCCTTTCCGTCCAACGTCTGCTGCGACGTAAAAAGCAGTGTCAGCGATTCCTGGTTGAGGAAGCCCGGTCGCAGCAGCGCCGACCCAAAGCGCACAAGGTCTTCGGGCGTGGAGAGGAAGCCGCCTCCCGCCCACTTGTAGCTATTGTCGACATAGGGCGCGTTCAGCAGCGACCCGTCTGTAGCACGAACGTAGTATCGAGCCCGGTGCTCGATAAGACTGTCCGGGTGCTCTGCGGTTGTCGAGCGCATGCCAAGCGGCTGCAGGACGCTGCGGCGGATAAATGGCAGAAATGGCTCGCCGGACGCGCCTTCCACTACGGCGCTGAGGAGGTTGAATCCATGGCTGGAATACAGGTAACGCGTTCCGGGCGGATGGATCAGTGAATCGTCCTTGAACATTGTAAGCCCGGCGGTGACCGAGCGGTACGGCCGCATGCTCATCATCTCGTCGCCGATATAGTGCCGAACCCCGCCCAGGTGGCCACCGAGCTGCCTCGGCGTCACCGCGTATCGCTTGTCTGGAAAGGTTGGAACGTATCGCTGCACCTGCGTGTCCAGGTCGAGTTTTCCTGACTGCACGAGCAACGCAGCAGCCACCGCGGTTATGGATTTTGAGACGCTCCCGATCCGCAGTTTCGTGCTCGGCGTGACGCGAACACCGTTTTCGACATCGGCGAGACCGAATCCTTCTGACCACACGACCTTGCCATCAATCGCGACCGCTACAGACATTCCCTGGACCTGGCCCTTGGCCATGCTGTCGCGAACGAAGGCACGGGCTTTCGCGATCGCGCCGGCGTACAGGGAGTGGGCTGGCGTGCGCGGCGGCAAAGCTACCTGCTGACTCGCTTCAACGCGCGATACAGTCAGGAGCGCGTAAGCAACAAGGGCGAAAGGTGAGCGAATTCGCATGCCATAACCTATCAGAAGACGCGAACGCGGAGGAGAGGGAGCGACTGCTCTATCGATCAAGCCGGGCGGATGTTCGAGAGCTCGTCAAAACTCCATGCGGCACCCAGCACACGCAAAAGACCTCAGACACGCTGCACGCCAAGGCCGGGTGCGGTGGGTAACACAATAATGCCTCCTTCAATGGAAGGCCCGCTGAACGGATCGTTCTCGAGTAACGCGGCACCATCGAGATCGGCATAATCGAGCAGCGGCGCCAAATGAGCCGCCGCCGCTATACCGAGGCTCGTCTCGATCATGCAGCCCAGCATCACGAGCATGTCGTGCGCGCGCGCAACGGCGATCATCTTCATGGCTTCCCGCGGTCCGCCGCATTTCGCCAGCTTAATGTTGATCCCGTCCACGACGCCCGCGAGTTTCGGGATATCGCTGGCGACCAAGCACGATTCGTCCGCGATAATTGGAAGCGGAGACCGATCGCGCACGAAACGCGTTCCCTCGAGATCATGCGCGGGAAGCGGCTGCTCGACAGACTCCACGCCAAATTCGGCAAGCATCTCGATCATGTCGAGAGCGTGTTTCGGCGACCACGCGGCGTTGGCGTCCACGCGCAGGAGCTTGTCGGGCGCCGCATTTCGAACTGTGCGGATGATCTCCTCATCGTGGTCGGAGCCGAGCTTGATCTTGAGAATCGGGTAAGGCTCGGCCTCCGCTACTTTGCGGCGCACCTCGCTCTCGCTGCCGATTCCGATGGTGAAGCTCGACAATGGCGCGCGAGCAGGGTCGAGCCCCCACAGCTTGTACATCGGGATATTGAGCCGTTTGCCAGCCAGATCATGGAGCGCGGCGCTTACGGCGGACTTGGCGGCGCCGTTGAAGCGAATTAGGTGATTGAGCTCGTTCTCGATGCTCTCGAACAACCAGGGATCAGCCCGCTCGATGAGCGGCGCAAAAAGCGCGAGAGCTGCTGCGACGGATTCCGCGGTTTCTCCATAAAACCTGCTCGGCGCGGCCTCGCCCCAGCCTTCCACCCCATCGTCATCAGCAATTCGCACCCACACGACTCGCCATTCACTCGCTTCGCCGCGCGAGATTGTAAAGGGATGCCTGGTGCGGATCGTGATAATCTCGTGCGAAAGCCGCATCGCTATCGCGCCGTAGTGGGCGTCGCGCCAAACCGGCGAGTAAGACGGGCGGTACGATACTCTCCTGATGATTCAGTCGTGGCGAGAAAGCCGAGTAGCGCGTCGGCCAGATCGTTACCGCGCTGATACCGTTCGGCAGGTGGCTTCAGCAGACACCTCATGACGATCTGTCCCAGCACGGCTGGCGCTCTGGAGTCCACCACGTCGGGTGCGGCGGCCACCTCGTGTACGTGCTTGTACCCAATGGAGTACGAATCGGCTCCGTCAAACGGCGGAAAGCCGAGCAGCATTTCGTAAAGCATGACGCCAAGGGCGTACAGATCGCTTCGGCCGTCGACGAGCTTCCCCATTGCCTGCTCGGGCGACATATAGTGTGGTGTCCCCATCGCTCGCCCTGTGGCCGTAAGACGGCTGTGAAAACGCGCGGTCGCGATCCCGAAATCCGTGATGAACGCGTTGCCTTCCTCGTCGAACAGGATGTTGTCCGGCTTGACGTCGCGGTGCACGATCCCATGGCGGTGCGCATAATCGAGAGCGGTCGCCACCTGAGCGCCAACCGAGGCGGTGCGTTCGGCAGCCACGTTTCGCTCCCTCACAATGATGTCCGCCATCGATCCTCCAGGCAGATACGGCATTATCAGGTAGACGCTCTCCTCCACCTCGCCGTAGTCGATGATCGGACAGATGTGCGGATGGCAGAGCTGGGAGGCTGATTCCGCCTCACGCCGAAAGCGCTCACGCATCTCTTCCTCGCGGGCCAGGCTCGCCAGAAGCACCTTGATGACAATCGGTTTTCCCAGCACGGCATGACTGGCCGCGTACACGTTCGCCATTCCACCGCCGCCGATCTTGCGAAGCACCTTGTAGCGGCCGCCGATTGCGCGACGCAGCAGGTCTATCTCCTCATCCGGCTTGGCGCTGGGAGCATCCGGGACGTCGGGAAGCTCGCCGCGGCATCGAACGCAACTCATGGCGGAGGCACGATTCCACGTGCCGCAATCAGGACAGAACATCGCTCAACCCAGGTCCATGTGCACGAAATCGTACGGCGGCCACGGACCTGACCGTTCAAACTCCACGCCCTCGGTTTGTTTCGCCTGCGCCAATACCAGAGCGCTGAAGTCCTGCCAGTGCGATCTGTCAACCAGAAATGCAATGCTGTGAGTCATGTGTACATCGGGATTGCGCAGAGGCACGCCTGCGGTAGCGCTGCGCCGGAGCGCACGGAAAGTGTCGGTGGCGATCGTCGCGAGATTGATTTCCTTTTCGTCTCCGCCTTTCACCGCCGTCGGCTTCAGGTGCACTCGCATCTCGCATCTGCCGTCGATAAGAAGCATCCCATCGCTCAGAGCAGCGTAGTGCAGCTCGATCCATCGAGTTAGCTGGTCGCGAGAGCGGAAGACGGTGCCGAACGGTGCAGGAATGATGGTGTGCCGCTCAAACACGCTCTCGACCACCTGTTGATAATCGTCGAGCTCGATATCGCTCATCTCCACGCGTGCATACGGAGCCGGCCGCACGACGGCGCCGAGCTCGCGCACGGCGATCACCGATGTCTGAGGTGCGAGCGGCCCGTCCTCCCGTTCTCCCAGAGCTACCACGCCAAACACCTTGAAACCACTTACAGCCATTTCCGCCACCTCAGCAAGGCAATCAGTCCACCACCAATACCGAGTTGCAGCGCCATCATGATCCAGAACCCCAGTGGGTGCTGCGCCATCGGTATGCGTTCGAAGTTCATCCCCCACATTCCGCTCACCACGACGAAGGGGACGCTCAGCGTCGCGATCACAGAAAGTCCCTTCGTTACCATACCGAGCCGATTGGACACCTGAGTCAGATAGGCGTCCAGCGTCGAGCTCAACAGATCGCGCTGAGTCTCGAACGCATCGTTGATTCGCAGCACGTGATCGTAAATATCGCGAAAATATATCTGGGTATCGTGACTGAGTAGAGTGCTGGGACGGTTTGTGAGGACATTGAAGACTTCACGCTGTGGCGCCAGGTGTCTCCTGAGCGACAGCACGAGCCGCTTGACGCTGAAGACACTGCGAAGCGCCTTGTCGTCGAAGTTGATGAAAACACGCTCCTCCAGTCCATCGATGAACTCGTCGACCTGTTCGATGATCGGAAAATAGGCGTCGACCGAGGCGTCCATTACCAGATACATGAGTCGGGCAGGGCCACGCTCGAGTGCATCCGGACTTCGCATCACGCGCTCGGCAATGAGCGCGCAACTGTGGGATGGTCCGGAATGCGTCGTGACAAGAAAGTTTGGGCCCAGAAAAAAGCACAGAACCGTGGTCTTGAGATCGTACGGATTCTCCGTCTTGTCATCGAAGAGCACGCCGCGAATGATGGTGAAGAGGTAGCCATCATACTCCTCGATCTTCACCCGGCTATCCGGGTTGAGCGTATCCTCGATTGCCAGTGGGTGGAAGTTGAAGATTTTCTCGAGCACGGCGTGCTGATGCCGGTTTGTAACGTCGACGTCCACCCACACCATTCCTTCGCCCGACTTGATGAGCTCGCGCAGGTCCCGTGGCAGCACATCCGTACGCATCTCGCCGTCCCGGCCGCGATAGTAGCTCCGCGGCACGTTGACGTTTCGTGCCGCAGCTGACAGTTGGCCAGCAGGGATTACGCCGATTTCAGATGTGGCCACTTTACACCTTTTATTAGCTGAAATCCGATTGCTCGTTCACGCGACAATTCGCGAAGAAGAGTTGTTTCACGCTCCACCGCACCGCGCGCTTCGCGCCAGCCCCAACGACGCCATGCCCGTCCAGCAATGTGTGCCTTCTGTCTCCAGGTAAGGAATGAGTGCTGCCGAGCGCTCCCCGAGCCACTCCACCTTCCTCCGCCTCCCGTAGTTCCCGTAGTCCAATCCTGAACCTGAACGTCCACCACCCCTGCGTCCCGAAGCATCTGCTTCCATTCCACGAGCAAGTGCGGCCTCAATCCGAGGCGCTCCACCACGAGGTCACGCGCGCTCGTTGCGATCTCCGAGCTCCATGTCGGCATAAGCAGGACGACCGGACCCATGGGTCGCGTCACGCGCACAAGTTCGGCGACGGCCAGAGCTGGATTTCCGGCCGCGGACAGGGCGGGCTCGCCAATTCCGATATCAAAAACAGCGGATTCGTGCGGTAGATCATCGAGCAGCGCCTGCTGGTAGGTGATTGGAAGTGGCGTGGGCAGCGACCTTGCACGTACCTCCGCAATTTCCAGGCTTTCGCTATCAGGATCAACCCCGGTTACCGCGCACCCCGTACGAAGCGCGAGCCACTCGGTAGTGACACCATCGCCGCAACCCGACACCACGATTTCCTGGCCAGCAACGGCCTCGGTGAGCTGCGCAACCTCACGATAGAGATCCTCGCCCGTCGCTCGCCACCTGCCCACCACCGCCAGCTGCACGAGGCGAAGTACTGCTGGTACGGGAGGAACGGCTCTCATGAGCGCAAACTACCTAAATATTGCGCAACGAGTGAGGTGGACCCGTTGCTCGAGGAAGCTACAGGAGCGCCCGGAGGTGCTCGACGCAGGCTTCACCGAGCCGTTCGACGCTGTATCCCCCTTCCAATGCACTCACAAGTCGTCCGCCGCACCACGAAGAAGCCGCCGCCACCAGCCAGCGCGTCAACCCGGCGAAGTGCTCCAGCTCAAGAGTGAAGCCGCCGAGCGGGTCGCCGCGGAGTGAGTCGAAGCCAGCGGAAATTAACACCAGGTCCGGGGTGAAGCCGGCCGTCGCCGCCTCTACGGCTCGGTGCAGGGCGTCAACGTACTGCTGCGCTGGCAGCGCGGCTCGCATGGGGACGTTCCAGACCGACTTGTGCGGCCCGCGATCATCGGCTGCGCCGGAGCCCGGGTACCACGGCCATTGATGCATGGACACGAAGTGGATATCCCCAGTCCGTTCGACCAGCGCCTGGGTACCGTTGCCGTGATGCACGTCCCAGTCGACGATCAAAATGCGTTCCGCGCCATGCATGACCCGCGCGTAGTGAGCGCCCAGTGCGACATTGCTAAAGACGCAGAAGCCCATGCCGCGGGCTGCGAGCGCATGGTGGCCCGGCGGACGTACCGCGCAGAAGCTTCGAGTCGTTTCCCCGGCGAATGCGAGATCCACGGCGTCCAGCACGCAGCCTGCACCCGCGGTCGCGGCGTCCCAGGAACCTTCGCTTACCAGGGTGTCGGGATCGAGCGAACCGCCTCCCGAACGCGTGAGCTGCTCGACACGCCGCACGTACAAAGGGTCATGCACCAGTGTGAGCTCGTCCGCAATTGCGTGGCGCCCCTCAATATGCTGCAGAGCAAGCATGAGCTCGGCGTGCTCCCGCAGCGTTCTCGGAATGCCGCGAATGCGGCCCGCGTGCTCGGGATGACCCCAACCAGTGTCGTGGCGCCCGCAATCCGAGTGCGAGATCAAGGCAACGCTCATTGAGCGCTCGGCAAGCGGCTCACCTTACCGCGCGGCGGCGGCGGTGAGTGAGGAGAAAGATCGTGCCGTTGATTGCGCCGGCCTGCGCGAGCGACCGGCTTTCGTCGAGCACCTCGAAGCCGCGAAGCTTGATCACCCAGGCGCGCTCGTCCGCTCCGGGAAAGAGCTTCGCCAGCGCAGCGATTTTTACCGACTGCACCGATGCTTCCGGCGACGCCGCGACCCGCACCACATCCCATAGCTCGGGCACTTCAACCCGCACGTGCAGCGCCGCACCGTTTGCATCGCCCACCCGGAGCACGTCACGCGCAGTGCGCAGGCCCTGGACGAACGGAATCGACGTCATTCGGCCACCTTCTCGAGCTTCATGGCGAGAGGAGGAAGGGTCGAGAAAAAGCGAGCGATCTGCTGATCGAAGAGATACGACGATCCGCGCACGGCCGTCCCTCCATCAACCGCGGCCACACCAATGACGATCTCCTCACCTCCCTGCCCCCGAAAGGTCACGTAGTTCTCCCCTTCCTGGTCGATGAACGCCGCGTAGATGGGATTCCGGCGCGCAAAAAACTTCCTGGCGGCCGCGAGGACAGCGGCGGGCCCTAGCGTTGTGGTGTATTCCTGAAGCACTGGAAGCAGGGAGTGGGAAACTGGGAGTGGGAGCGGAAGAAATGTACCGAATCTGCGCCGGTGAGTGATAGACACCACTCCCTGCTCTCCACTCCCGTTTTCTCACCTCGCCACCCGCTCTATCGCGCCGTAAATAAGCTTCGTCCCAAATTCCAGCGACTCCAGGGGGATTCGCTCGTCGCTGCCATGCATGCGGTCTTCGTCCTCCGGATTGAGTGGAAAGGGGAGGAGACCGTACGCCTGCATACCCCAATCGCGAAGCCGGGCGCTGTCGGTTGCGCCCGTGCTCAGGTATGGGACGACCACCATGTTGGGGTTCAGATCGCGCACGCTTTCGGCGATCGCGTCGAACATCTGCGAGTCGAAGGATGATGCGGGAGCGTCGACGGTTTCACGGGATACAATCTCGAAGGTAACCATCGAATCCTTCACCGCGCGCCCGAGCCGCTTGATGACGCTGTCGAGCGACTCGCCCGGGAGAGTTCGAACGTTGAGCGTCGCCGAGGCCTCGGTGGGGATGACATTATGCCGGATGCCACCCCCGGTCATGACAGCGGAAATGCCGTTGCGGAGAACCGCGTCGAACACTGGAATCGCGGCGAGAACTCGAGCACCACGTGCAACTCGTCCACTGTCGAGCGACGCGATATCCGCCATCGCGCGGCGTTCCTTCGCCTCCGGCCAGACTCTGCTCAGCTCCGCAAAGAATTTCCGCGACGTCGGTTTCACCCGTACAGGCTCACGGTGTGCGCCAATGGCCGCGAGCGCGCGGCCGAGCCGGAGGATCGCGTTGCCGGCGAGCGGCACCGATGCGTGTCCTCCCGGCCCGCGCGCGATAACCTTCACGACGTGCGACACCTTTTCGGTGTTCTGCACTGCGACGTACAGCGGCTTTCCGCGTACGATGCGAATCCGTCCCCCCTCATTGAGCGCGAATTCGGCGCGAATGAGCTCCGGGTGATTCGCTATGAGCCAACCCATCCCCCACTCGCCCCCAGCTTCCTCGTCCGAGTTCGCAACAAAGATCACATCGCGCGAGAGCGTGCCACCCTTATCGATGACGTTGCGCTTGAGCAGCAGCATGGTCTCGAGATTGGCCGCTAACATCCCCTTGTCGTCGATCGCCCCGCGGCCATAGAGCACTCCGTCCCTGATCTCGGCCGCGAACGGATCGACCGACCATTTCTCGCGTTCGACGCCGACCACATCCATATGGGCCATGAGCAGCACGGGCTTCTTTTCACCTGTCCCCCTGAGGCGCGCAACGAACGCGGCCCGGCCCGGCGCCGGTTCGAAGAGGTGCGTCTCGATTCCCGCACTCTTGAGGGTGCTGTCGAGGTAGCGGGCGGCAGCGATCTCGTTGCCGGGAGGATTGACGGTGTTGATCCGGATGAGGCGCTGGAGATGGCCGACGGTCTCCTTGTGCGCCGCGGGCCAGTCCGGTTGCTGAGCGTTCAGAGATGCGATGGGCGTGGCAACGGTCATGAGGAGAAGAGCGAGGACGATCATGTGCGCGGAGAGTGATGAACGGAAGGTGGCAGAGGCATTGTAACGGGAAGGTGCCAAGTGCGGCTAGTGACGTCAGGAGCGTCTGGCTTCAGTGGCGCCGATACGGTATGCTCTAGCGGACGCGCTGCACCGTCAGTCGGCTCGCGCTGGCCGGCAGCTGACACGGATCAGTCTCGAGAACCGCCGATGAACAACGTACTCGCAGTCATTCTTGGTGGCGGCGCCGGCACGCGGCTTTTCCCGCTGACACACCCTCGTGCCAAACCCGCCGTGCCACTGGCGGGAAAATATCGCCTGGTTGACGTGCCGATCTCCAACTGCATTAACTCGGGTCTCGATCGGATCTTCGTCGTCACTCAATACAACTCCGCGAGCCTCAACAACCACATTGCGCGCTCATACGTCTTCGACCGGTTCCGTGCAGGGTTCGTCACCGTGCTCGCGGCGGAGCAGACACCGCTCTCCGAGAAGTGGTACCAGGGCACCGCGGACGCCGTGCGCCAGACGATGCCGCACATCCGGAGCTACCCCCATGAGCAGGTCATCATACTCTCGGGAGATCAGCTCTACTCAATGGACTATTGTCAGATGCTCGACCACCACCGGCGACATGGCGCAGAGATTACCGTGGCCGCGACACCGGTGACGGCGGACGACGCTCCGGGTTTCGGCATTCTCAGGACAGACAGCGAACAGCGCATCACCGAGTTCCACGAGAAGCCTCGCCGGCATGAGCTGGATGGGAAGGACAGCCCGGTTGCGCCGGAGCTCGCCGCGGCTGGGCGAGTGTATTTGGCATCCATGGGAATCTACATCTTCGAGGCCGCAGTGCTGCGCGAGGCGCTCGATGCCCATCAGGACGACCACGATTTCGGCAAGGCGCTCATTCCCCGCGCCATCTCGGAGCGGCGCGTCTACTCCTATCCCTTTCCTGGGTACTGGAACGACATCGGAACTGTGCGCTCGTTCTTCGATACCAACATCATGCTGGCCCAGCCGGCTCCGCAGTTCAACATTTACGATGCCAACTTCCCGCTGTACACAAACGCGCTGCTTCTGCCGCCGGCGAAGGTTACCC
>JBPCJT010000120.1:0-2762 GCA_051005015.1 Gemmatimonadaceae bacterium
GTCCGATACTGTTGCAACACTGCTCCCCGGCACGATGTTTTTTCTGGGGAGGCACGGCCAGGCCCCCGCGCGCTCACTGATCGATGCTGGAGTGCCCGTTGCCCTGGCCACCGACTTCAATCCCGGAACATCACCAACAGTGAATTTCCCGCTCATACTCACGCTGGCAGTGAGCCAGCTCCGGATGAGCGCCGCGGAGTCGATCATCGCGGGAACGGTGAACGGCGCCGCCGCTTTGGGCCTCGTGCATGAGACCGGCCGAATCGCCGAAGGATATTCAGCCGATCTCGCTCTTTTCGATGCCGAGGATCTTCGCGAGATACCGTATTGGTATGGTGATCGTCGTTGTATGGGCACATGGGCGCGGGGGATGCCTTGTCATGTTCGCGACGGGTCCGATAACTTGAACATCCTGGGGTAATACTTGCCCGCAGGAATCGCCTCGACACTCCAGATGTCCAACTTCGATAAGCTCAAGAAAAAAGCCGCCGAGTTCGAGACGCGGAACCAGCCAGAACTCGCGCTGGAGATGTACGAGGAAATCCTGAACAACACGCGCTCCGGCGAGGAAGGGCGTGACATTCCCCTGTACAACCGCGTCGGTGATCTGCATCTCAGCGTCGGCAACAACGAACAGGCTGTCGACTACTACGAAAAGGCGGCGGACCTCTACGCCAGTTCGGGCTCGCTCAACAACGCAATCGCGCTGTGCAACAAGATTCTTCGCTTCGCGCCCGATCAGACCACGATCTACTACAAGCTGGGGATCATCAGCGCGAAGAAGGGCTTCAATAGCGACGCGAAGCAGAATTTCCTTGAGTACGCAGACCGCATGCAGCGGCTCGGGGAAACGGACGAGGCGTTTCGCGCACTGAAGGAGTTCGCAGATCTGTGCCCCGAGCAGGATGACGTACGCCTGTTGCTCGCCGAACAACTCGTTCGCGCTGGCAGAGGATATGAGGCTCTCCGGCAGCTTCAGTTTCTCCATGGCGCCCTCGAGGCCCAGGGTCGAACCACGGAGGCTTTGGCGACACTCGATCGGATGAGGGCCATCGATCCGGAATTCCTGCCCGCCACCTCCGCGATTCCACCGCAGCCGAAACGGGACGGACTCGGTTTTCTCGACCTTGATCTGGATGCGGCGCCGTCCAACGTCGGCACTCCGGATTCCCTGGAGAGCGCCGAACCGGTTTCTGCTGAAGCTACGGAGCCTCCAGTCACAGCAGGCCTCGGTGATGAGGCCGAGTCGCCGGCAGTGGCGGGGATCGAGCTCGCGCCTCCATCCGACAGCGGCAGGGCCGGAGACATGCCTTCCGCGATTGGTCTTGAAGCCGGTGACATCGACGACGCGGTCGATTTGCTTGGCTCCGATCACCGAGAGCAGACCGCTGCTCCACGTGGCCATTCGAACGAGGACGCATACGTCGCAGCACCGGGTGAGGAATTCGCAGCTGCCAGTGTTGATGGAGCCGCAGCCGGCGCGGCCGATCAACCCCCGTCAGGAGCTGCCGATCGTGCGGAGCAGGCCGAAGAGGCGGAGAAGGCCGACGAGGCAGAGCAGGCCGAAGAGGCAGATAAGGCCGGAGGGGCGCCTGTCTCGCCGCCTGATGACGACTACGTGGACCTCGGCGAATGGCTGGAACGGACTCGCACCCCGGTGTCGACACGCATGGTCGCGCACGACGAGGTCCCCGAAGACAATGCGCAAAAGGAATTCGGCGAGATGCTCGCCAAGTTCAAGGAGGGAGTTTCGCGCAACGTCGATGAAGGAGACTTCGAGAGCCACTACGACCTCGGAATCGCGTTCAAGGAGATGGGACTGCTCGACGAAGCGATTGGCTCCTTTCAGAAGGCGGCGAGAGGTCCAGGTCTTCGCGTACGAGCCGCGGAATCAATGGGTGAATGTTTTCTCGACAAGAACGAGCCGGGAGTCGCGATGGCGGTCCTCGAGCAGCTGGGACATGATCCGACAATCAGCGACACGCAGCTGGTAGGCGTTCTTTACCTGCTGGGCAGGTCTGCCGAAGCTCTGGGGCGCCCGCGCCAGGCGACCGGCTTCTATCGCCGGGTGCTGGCCGTTCACATAGGGTTCCGCGATACCCAGGATCGACTTTCCTCACTGACGCCAGCATCTCTATGACCGCGGGGAGTCCGGCCGCCCCGAGAAGTCCCGGCCGCACCGATGAGGCTCGCGAACTCGAGAAGATTCAACGGTCGGTCAGGCCTGCGCTCGATGCCGTGACCGACGAGATGAAACGATCGGTGACGCACGAGTCGCCTCTTGTCGCGCGCATCGGCGAGCACCTGATGGGCATGCGCGGCAAGCTTTTCCGCCCAACGCTTCTCCTTCTCTGTAGCAGGGTTGACGGAAAAGCCGAGCCGAAGGCGGTGAATCTGGCAGCGGCGGTGGAGCTGATCCATCTCGCCACGCTGGTGCACGACGACGCGGTGGATCATTCCGTGCTGCGGCGAGGCATGCCGACTCTCAATTCGCTTTTCAGTCACCAGATCTCGGTGATAATGGGCGACTTTCTGTATTCGACCGCACTGGGACAGCTCGTTTCAGTTGGAGACCTCGAGTCCCTGCGTGTCCTCACGCGCGCATCGACCGAGATGAGCGTAGGGGAACTCAGGCAGCGGTCGGTAATTGATTCGCTGTCGTTCGCTGAGCATGACTATTACGCGCTGATCAGATCGAAAACCGCGTCTCTCATTTCCGCGGCCTGCGAGGTCGGCGCCATTTGCGGTGCCAGTCGCTACCG
>JBPCJT010000121.1:0-11185 GCA_051005015.1 Gemmatimonadaceae bacterium
CAGGTCGCGTCCTGCACGCGCTCGGGCGAGATGTACTGGACGGCGTGCCTGCCAAAGGTCTGGGTGGTGTGCTCGCCGAACACGTGCGCAACGCAGTCTTCGGGAAGATCCGGCCACGCCTGGAAGATGGTGTCAAGCCATTGTCCGACGACGCTGGGGTTCGGAGTGTTCGGCACCTGAACGACCATCAACGGCACGACGCTCTCGCCGCTCTCCTGCTCCGTGGCGTAACGCGCCCACTCGGTCGCGGAGTCCCTGAGTTTCTCCGTGGCGCGACGCAGCAACACCGTGTCGAACTGACCCTCCTCGTCAGGAATGTCGACGACGATGGTGTCCTTCAGGAGTCCCGAGTCCTGCACCCTCGCGGCGTCCACCTCTACGCCGGGCAGTGTCGTGCGTCCTTTTGCGCCCTCCATCGCGCTGGTGAACCGCTGGACTGTGGCGGAGATGCCGAGTACCACCGGGATACCTGGCACTCCCTTCTCACCATTGATGAGCCGCTTCACGAGGGTCGTCTTCTCCGCCTCCGCGGCCTTCGTGCGTTTTCCCATTCCACGATGCGCCTCGTCGAGCACGAGATAGAGCGTGAGCGATGGGTCCTCGATGGTGTTGCGGATCGTGTCCCAGATGGTGTGTGCGCGAGTGTCGGCGCGCATCTCGGGAAACGCATCCTGGTCTTCGCCCTCATCGAACCCGCGGACGAGCAGACTCTTCTTGCCGAGCTTCTGCGTGTTGAGGAAGTAGATCTTCCCAGCCTCGAAGCGCGGGCGTTGGAAGCTGTTGTCCACAACGACCATGTCCGTATTGCGGAGCCGGTCCGCGGACGCCATCAGGCGAAAGCGGGTCTGCTCGTTCAGGGACGGATCGTCGCTGAACCAGATGACCACCGCTCCGGGGTCGGCGTCGAATTCGTAGCTGTCGTCGCCGTGGAAGAGCGCCTCGAATACCGCCGCCGCCATGACGGTCTTGCCAGCGCCTGTCGGAGCGGTGAGCGAAAAGGCATGCCGCTCCTCGTCCTCGTGCCACCGCTTGCGCGCCTTTCGAACGCTGGCGAGGATGTCGCGGACAGCGTCGTCCTGGTAGTCCTTGAGGGTGACCTTCATGCCTCGCTTCCGTTAGCGAAGGCGAAGTTGGTCAGGTAGGACTCGTAGAGGCGGACCGCCTCAACGCTTTCAGGCAGACGGCGCGCGAGCGCCTGGAAACGCCGCTCATCGTCGGTGACGATGTAGGCGATACGCACCTCTCCGGCCTTGCGCACGGCCTTGAGGAACGGCGTTGCCTGATCAAGCTCGGTAAGCAAGCCGTAGTTATCCGCTACTTCCCAGCCGGAGGCAGGAATCTTCTCGATGCGCCGCCCGCGGCTGCCGGCGCGCATCCACAGCAGCGGCGCGATGCGAGCGAAGGCAATGTGGTGGCTGACCGCGACCGGTGTCTCGTAGGTCAAAGTGAAAAATTCGGCATTCTCCTCGAAGCCTTCCGCCATCGGGAACTCATCGTTGAACTTGTAGTCACCCGTTATAGGCTCGTCATCTGGCGTCTTGCCTGTGATAGCGGCTACGATGCGGTGGTTGGTGATGTGTTCGCTGATGCCCGACTTCTCCCAATCGACGTCGCCAGGGCGCAGTCCCTGTGTACGGAGCGTTACCTGTTCTTCCGCGGCGACCTCGTTGTTGGTGACAGAGATGCACTGTCGGCGCCCCCCATCCTGTCTGTTCAGTCGCATGACGGCGTGCGAAGTTGTGCCGGATCCAGCGAAGAAATCCAGGACGATGCCATCACGTTTGTCCTTTACGAAGAAACGCAAAGCATCTTCCACCGCATAAAGCGATTTGGGAAATGGAAATGCGCGTTCAGCGAGCAACCGTTTCAGAAGGAGTGTTCCCGACGACTGCGCGTTATGCGAGTCTCGTACCCATACCGTCTTGGGCATGAGCGGTTTGGTGCCTGCGGGATAGTGGGCGACAACTCCACCATACTCATCGTACCCGGAGACGACAGCAGCGCCGGATTCAATGGCAGCTACAGTGCCATTATTCAGGAATTGGATATTGCCATTGACTGCCCGTGCATAGCCGCGAGCTGCGAGGTAGCGCAAGCGCTCAGGCACTATCCCCCAAAGCATTTCCTTCCCACGCGGGGTGACCGGAAATACAACGTTGGTTCCGCGAGGTACGGCGACGGTATGGGCGTCGACATCATCAGGCAGCGCGTCTCCCACCGCATGGATTTTGCCGGATGTCTCGTTGACAAACACTGGATAGAACTGATTAGGACGTGCACCCCGAACCGACTCACGTTCACGCCTGCGCAGGTTCCTCCACTCTACGGCAACGTCTGCCGCGCGCTCGTCGCGATCGAACATGTTATCGGCCGTTGGAACGACTTGCTGGTTCCCAAGAAAAACAAAGAAGATGAACTCGTTCGTTCGCGAAAACTCATTGTTGCGACCGGTGCCCTGCGGATTTGTCACCACAGAAACCATTTGGATAGTTAATCCGGGAAAGGTCTGCTCGAGCAATAACCCCAGCCGCAGGTACTCCTTCTCGTCAATCGTCACGATGAGGACGGAGTCCGCCGGATTCAGCAACTCCTTCGCCAGCCACAGCCGCCGCTCCATGAAGGCCAGCCACTTACTGTGCCGATAGAGGTCGTCGCCCTCGACGTAATCGTTGTTGTACTTCCAGTCTCTCGCGCCGGTGTTGTAGGGCGGATCGATGTAGATCGCGTCGACCTTGCCACGATGCGACCACGTCAGCGCCTTGAGTGCGTGGTAGTTCTCGGCGGTGATGACCGTGTGATACGGCTTGTCCCCGCCGCGCTCCACCTTCCCGGTACTCACCAAGCCGGGATAAATGATGTCCTTGAACTCGGCGACAACGACTAGGTCTTCCACGGGCGCTGACTGCGCTTCCGGCGCAACCGCATCAAGCAGCTGCAGATCAGCGACCTTGCGCTTGGCACTGGTGGCGATCCTCACTACCTGCCACAGGCGCTGATCGCCCTTCCGAGTGGACCCGCGCTCAGGCAACACGCGGACCTTGTCGCCCTTCCGGATCGGGCGCAGCGGAAGCTCGACCGCCTCCGGCCGATGGCGCTCGAAATTCAACCCGAACGGTAAGCGCGACGACAGCGCCTTGAACTCCCGTTCGAGATCGGCACCCGCCTGCGGGTCCTTGGCTTTTGCCTGGGCGATCAGGTCAGTAAGTCGAGACACGTCTGCTCATTTTTCTAGGGAGGGCAGAAGCTAGCGGCGCCCAACACTGCCCGTCGACAAAAAATAGTTGATCTACAAAGGAGCCACCGCCGCCGTGTCGCTTCTGGCACGCTACTTCGCGCAGCTCACAGGCTGGAACGACGAGACCGACTCCACCGGCGTTGATTGTAGTCTAGAGCTGAAAGTCGAGATCCTTGAGGAGCCCTACAGGAATGATCTGTTCGGGTGCAATAGGCAGGTCGCGGCGATAGCTCATCGGGACCACGCGATTCGTGACGAGGAGCGGGGTGATGACGGCTGGCGATACGGCTCGACCAATGACGCCTAGCAGGCGGTGAGGATTGTCCTTCACCCACCGCGCGCGGCGCAAATGGCGCCCCAAGCTGTCCCCTGCCTCTCCCTCGAATTCCCGGAGAACATCAATGATCTCACGCACGGTCCGCGCAGGCTGCAGCCGCTTGCATTCGACGAGTAGCACGCGAGCATCGTTACCCGACCAGGCAAGGACATCGATGTCACCGAGCATCGCGAGCCCTCCGAGTTCCGTGAGACGGAGCTGTGTACGTGCATGCCAACCTCGGCCTCGAAAAGCCTCGGCCACTTCTTCAGCGAAGGCGAGTCCCTTGCGGTGGGCGACCGCACCCTTATAGGCGCGCATTTCGTTCGATTGGAAGAACTCCTCGGGCAGCCAGGCAGAACGGATGTTCGCGAACAAATTGGTAATGGCCGACCCCAGGTGGTGGATACCGAAGAGCAGAGGGCTGGCGTTGTCTTGCCCGAATAGCACGAGCGGCCTCGCGGCCAGCGACAACCGCCGGCGGTACCGCCACGGTTCCCAGTCGCGTTTACTAAATCCCGGAGGTGCGGAGTCCCATCGCGGACGTGGGACGAGTGCCAAAAAATCGAACAATCTCTCAAGCTCGCGGTCGCTGAACTCACGTGCCGCCGCGAGGCGGCCTGCCACCTCACCTCGCGTGCTTTCCACCATTAGGGCAGAGCGCTCAATTGCCATGTCCGCAAGTTCACCCAGGGCATCCAGAACACGCTGTGGAGTGATCCCAAACTCAGATTCGAATGCGGTCGCGAACTCGGGTTCCTGGTACAGGCTGGGCTCGGATGACGGAGATTCCAGCGATCGATCCTCGTATAGATCCTCGTAGTTGTCAGAGGCAGCCCGGAATTCGGCAGCATGACTTTGCAGCATGAATGGCCTCGTGATCTCCTCGATCCGCGTGCGGTCACTCTCCGGCTCGCCGTTAGCGTGGAGGCGTATCTCCGGTTTGGCGAAGCTGCCATGAATTGCGTCCGAATCAGTCGCCAAGCGCATCAGCGCCCCGATGGATGCGTGAAGCAGGTCGACGGCTGACAACGACGCCTCGCGTCCACTGTCCTGCGGGCAGGTGCATACCGCCATTTCAACCAGTACCCGTCCCGACGCCGCTGCTTCGGCGCGGTCGTTCTCGCGTCCAGCGGACAGGTCGCTCACATCATCCGCGTACCCGTAAAGAGAGCTTACGGCGCGAGCCGTTCGCCGCCAGTGCTCCCGATCGGCGTGAATCCATTCAAGATTCTGCAAGACCATTCGGACAAGCGAAGGGCCGTTAACCAGCACGAGTTGCGCTCTGATGTCCTCCCACAGTGTCAGTACGGTTGCGCGGTAGAACTTTAGGCAGTTCTCCCTGCCTGTGAGAAGCGCAAAGCCGTTCTTATCAAGATCGGCTTCGGAAATGAGTATTGGCGCGTCCGTCTGTTGCGTGTCGGCCCGAAAGATTCCACCATCCGGATCAATAACTTTCCACGCCAAACCGCGCGCCACATTGGCAAAGTCCTCCGGCTGAACTAGTCGGGGCTGCCTGATGGAGCTTGGCTGCGACGCAATAATTACGTCCGCTGGATTTTTCGACGCAAAAATATGGATGAAACGAGTGTGGGCATTCCGCATCGTCGCCGCGACGCCGGCAGTGCGGCGCGCCGCGTCCGCGCCTCTCTGGTGACGGACTAACAATGCCACCACCCCTTCGGTCACTTTGTCGAGCAGCGCACGCTCGCCGTCGTTCGCGGGCCGATTTAACAAGGCTACAAACCCGGGCGGTATCACGATGCGAGCGGCACGCTCTTGAAGGTTTGTCGTCACACCCGGAAACGCCGGCGGAAGCTCGTGAATGCGCTCCGACTCCCACTCCTCGGGACGTGAAAGCTCAATGTGTACATTCAGAATCCCGTCCATACCGCGCGGGACTATCTCCTCTTGGATTAGGGTCGGGACCAGCCGATCCAACCACGAAAGAATGGCTTCCCAAATACGGAACGTCATGGTCGCGGCGGCGCCGGATTGCGGGCGACCGGCCCAGACCCAGATGCTTAGGCCTTCCCCTTCGTAGACACCGGCCAGTTCTCCCAATAGCGCGTACCCCTCCGCGCCGTATAGGGGCCGTCTTTCCATGGCGGGGAAGAAGGCACTGCGGGCGTACCGCCTTACAGCGACGGCGCTACCGTCGCTGAGAAAAGCGGCATGTGGATCATGCTCGCGTCGCTCGGTTACGCGAACGTCCCGAATAAATTCGATGCCGGGCATGATCCGTCCGCCACCGGCCCGTGGGAAGCGGAACCCGACAGGTACCAGCTGATAGTGTTGGGCCAACCAGAATGCATAGGTGTTAAGGACTCCATTGCTCTCGTGAATCTCCATATCTGCCTTCTCTAGCTGGCTCATTTGCTCCCTGAGCTTCCAAAGCCGGAGCAGCGACGCTTCGGGTGAAGCTGCCAAGGTTTCGAAATGCGGGCCGCTGATAACTACGGGATGCCACCGCTCCGGAAGCTCCGGCAGGCCGAGAGCGATGCCTCTGCCGATGCCGTCGTAAACGACTAGAACGAGGCCACCGGCGGAGATCCGAGCGATCTCCATCGCAAGTTGCTCGATGTGCTCTGCCAATCGTTCCTGCCTGTCGGATGCCATTGCTGGCGCTGCAAGCCCGGTCTGCAAAATGTCTGTGAAATCGTCCGTCAGAAGAATGACAATCGCGTATTTGTCGACATCAAAGGCGCAGACCACCTCGTCCCAGTCGTCGACCGAGTGGGCTTTAAGGGAGAGCTTTGCCATAGCCTCGCGAGCTATCGCAACTGGGGCATCCACGCGCGGGAGTGCAGTATCGAATAGCACGTGCGCGTTTCGACGCCTGACCTTGCGCTGAAGCTGATCCAGCAAAAACGCATCGGCACACTGTTCCAAGACGTAACGTCGGATCGCCGAGCTTACGGACGATGGACTTGCCAGAATGGTCTTGTCCTTCGTCAGGACGAGTGGTCGACGTTCGAGGTATGTGTGTCCGATCGCTTGCTGACGGATTTCCGCTGCCTGCTCCATGCTAAGAGAGAACGCTGCAAGGTGCTCAGGGTCGATCCTCAACGTGGCGAGGTCACGTGGAGTGAACACGACCCGACCTGCGAGCTTCTCGAGGCTGATGTCTTCGTGAAGGAAGCTGTCGCTCGGCACGTCCCGGTCGTCGATGTCCCAGCGAGAGAGGCCTGCGCGCTCTGCGACCGTATCGCTAATCCGGAGCAGGCTCAAGATTTCATTGGCCATTCCAGGCAGCTTCTCGGTTAGGGAACTCTGGAGGAACGCCTCAAGCAGGGTCTGGAGGTTCTTGTCGGAGCTTTCCCACGTCCCTTCGAAAACCCTGTAATTCCCACCAGTGGCAATAACGTTCGAGATAAACACGTCCTCCGGGGGATCTTCCATCCGGCGCACAGGAAGCTTGCAGAGATCTTTTTCAAGCCAGCGGCGCGCCTGTGAAACCGACAGACGCTCCGCACCACGCGCGTGGGTGACGACGAGGTGAAGGAAAACTTCGAGACGTGCGGTGGCGGTCTGAAACGCCGGTTCCGTCAGTAGCCCGGAGGCGGCCGCAATCGCGAACGTGGGCTCTAGCCGACTGATGCCGCGAGCGACGCCGGCGTACGCTTCGGAGCCGATGTGCCTCCAATCACCGCCCATGGTAAACAGCGAGGCGAGTGCCTGGACTTTGCTTGCGGATGCCCAGTCGTCCTTGGCGGTGGCGCGCTGCATCATGTGCAGGAACTCGTTCATAGCCTGCGGATGTCCGCGGCCGCGAGCACGTTCACGTCTCCGATCCCGATCGGCCCTCTTTTCTTTGGAGCTTTTCTTGCGCTTCGTCACTATCCTGCACGCTTACCCAACGCGGGTGGACGCGCAAGGAGTGGCAGGGGACGACGCGTCATGTGGCGGCAGTTATGTCCGCACCGGCGACCGCCTAACAAAGAGTTGAAGCCGAGGATAGCCCCGAGCAGTTTGATTTAGTTGGTTACGGCCGGCCAGGGATTAACTCCGGCGTGTTATATGGGTACGGTCGGGATATGCTGTTTCGTCCCACGTGCGGCATTTACGCCACGACATCGACAACATTCATATACGCCATGATCAACCTCTTCTTCTCTTACGCACATCAGGACGAGGCGATGCGTAACGAACTCGAAGTTCACTTGGCGATTCTAAAGCGCACTGGGCTTCTTTCCTCGTGGCATGATCGCCGGGTTGTCGCGGGCTCAGATCTTGACCAAACCATTAGCCGACACCTAGAAGAGGCAGATGTCATTCTGCTTTTGCTCAGTCCTCACTTTCTGGCGTCGGATTACTGCTACGAGAAGGAGGCACGGCGAGCGCTGGAGCGGCATGAAGCCGGCGCGGCAGTTGTCATTCCCGTAATCCTTCAGCCCTGTGATTGGCTTGCCTCGCCAGTTAGTAAGCTTCGAGCGACGCCGAAGGATGGAAAACCTGTTGCGAAGTACCCAAACATCAACGACGCCTTCCTAGAGGTAACACAAGACATCCGGGCAGCTGCGCAACTGCTGAATAAAGATGATACGGCTGAGCAGGGGGCGCCGCCTTCGCGTGTTACGAAAGACCCGGGCATTCGCTCCAGCAATCTTAGGCTAAAAAAAGCCTTCTCCGATCACGAGCGCGACACCTTTGTCGATGAAGCGTATAGTTACATCGAGAAGTTCTTCGAGAATTCCCTCGCTGAACTCCAGCAGAGGAATCCTGCGATTGACTTCCGCTTCAAGCAGCTGTCAGCTACCGGATTCACTGCGGCGATTTATGTGGGAGGAGTTAAGCGTACCAACTGCCACATTTGGCTTGGCGGACGAAATACGTTTGGCGGTGACATTGCGTACGCTGCCTGTGATTCGGCCGTCACCAATAGCATTAATGATTGGGTGGTCGTGGACGATGACGGCTTTCAGTTAGGTCTCAAGGTGAGTGGGTTGGGCTTCACCCGATCGTCAGGTGAGGAGTTAATGAATCCGCAGGGCGCAGCCGAACATTTTTGGTCCATATTCATTACCCCACTCCAATGAGGCTCCGATGCGAAAGAAGAGATTCATCTGTGACCGGTGCGAGGAGTCGTTTGTAGTCGAAGTCCTAGAGCCCGGGGAGGCGGAGCACAACCGAATACGTCCGGTCCCAGTCCGGTGCCCGAAGTGCGGCGGAGCAGTGCGCGAGGGATAGCGATGTTCGAGTGCCTGGGCGACCGTGGCGTGCTGCCGCTTCTAATCCGGTTGGGAGGCCTCGGTGACAGGCGGACCACTTGTTAGGCCGGCGGGGTAGTTTACCCGCGCTGTAATCTCCCGAACCTTCGGCTCGAACTGGCCCCATGAAACTAGCTAAATCGTTCTTCTCGGCGACGGCGGCTGCTCTCACTCTGTGCGCTGTCACGGCGCCGACCGCCCTCGCACAGGGGCAAGCCCCCTGCAAGCTCATCCCCGTCGAGGAGTTCACGCTCGCGAACGGCATGAAGGTCATCTTCCACGTGGACCGCTCCGATCCCGTGGTCGCCGTCTCGCTCAACGCGCACGTCGGCTCCTCGCGCGAGGTGCCGGGACGCACCGGGTTCGCCCACCTGTTCGAGCATCTGTTCTTCCTCGAGTCGGAGAACCTCGGCAAGGGCGGCCTCGACGCGATGAGCGCGCGGATCGGCGGGTCGGGCGCGAACGGCTCCACGAGCCGCGACATCACGGACTACCTCCAGACGGTTTCGAACGACGCGCGCGAAAAGGTGATTTGACTCCCATCAAGCCGATTCGCGGCTGGGCCTACAGAATGCCGGCGTGACCGGGAGGTGACCGGCTCCGGACTGCGGTAACGCAAAATGTCGGCATGGGTGTGGCCGGTGCCGACATCATCCGCCACAAGCGTGGAATCCGCTTGGCGAGTTGTGGTGTGAAAGTGTTGACACATCTCGCGTAGTGTATGCATGTTGACACAATGCCACCGACCAGCCGTAGTCGCCTTCTTGCGCTCGCCCACCGGAAAGGGGCGTTCCGTGCGCGCGACGCGCGACGCGCCGGGATTCACAGCCAGGACATCACGCGCCTAGTTACGGCCGGCGAGCTGGAACGCGTGGCGCGCGGCCAGTACCGGCTTGCGGACCTGCCCGTCACCGAGTCTCACGCACTCGTTCTCGCGGCACAGGCCGCTCCGCGCGGAGTCATCTGCCTCCTCTCGGCGCTGACCGTTCACGGGATCGGAACACAACTCCCCGCAGATGTATGGATCGCGATCGCTCGCGGGGCGCGGGCTCCGCGAGTAACCATGATTCCGCTCAGGGTCGTGCACTTCAGCGGCGCGGCGTTCACGCATGGAATCGAGCGGCGGCGGCTCGAAGGCGCGGACGTGCGAGTCTACAGCGTTGCCAAGACCCTGGCCGATCTCTTCAAGCTTCGCAATCAGGTAGGGCTGGATCTGGCGCTCGAAGCGCTGCGGGAAGGGTGGCGCGACCGGAAGTTCACCATTCAGGCGCTCGATGACGCCGCACGGGTCTGCCGGGTAGAGCGCGTCATGCGGCCGTACGTCGAGGCGGTGATCGGGTGACGAGCGGGCTTTCCCAGTCGGTGCATGTCCGGCTCGTGCGCCATGCGACGCATCTCGGCGTAGATCCGAACCTGGTCCTCTCCCGCTATGCGACCGAACGGCTCCTCTACCGCCTTTCGCGGTCCCGGTACTCGGAGCGTTTCATCCTCAAAGGTGCGCTGCTCATGCTCGTCTGGCTGGGCGAAGCCATCCGGCCCACGCGCGACGCCGACCTCCTCGGCTCGGGTGAACTTGACGAGGAAAGCCTCCGGCTCATTTTCGCGGAGCTGTGTGCGGAGCCCGTCGAAGCGGACGGGCTGGAGTTCGACCCGAGCTCAGTTGCCGTTGTGCCCATACGCCCGGAGGACAAATACGGCGGACGGCGTGTTACTCTGGTTGCTCACCTGGGTCGTGGGCGACTTTCTGTGCAAGTGGATGTCGGAATCGGGGATGTCGTGATCCCGGCCCCGCAATGGCTCGAGTATCCGAGCTTGCTGAACTTCCCGCGCCCGCGCCTCCGCGCGTATCGCCCGGAAACGTCCATCGCCGAGAAGACCCACGCAATGGTCCTGCTGGGAAGCAAGAACAGCCGGATGCGGGACTTCTTCGATGTGCACGCGCTGGCGGCACGCTGCTCATTCCGCGGGGAGGTCCTTGCGGCGGCTGTGCGCGCGACCTTCGAGCGGCGCCGTACCGACTTCCCGCGCGAGACACCGATCGCGCTAACGAGGGCGTTCGCGGAGATCGACGGCAAGGCGGCGCAGTGGGCTGGTTACCTCCGGCGGAACCGCCTCGATGCCGCACCTACCGATTTGGGTGAAGTCGTGGTCGCGGTGGCGGAGTTCATTCAGCCTGTGCTCACAGCGGTGGCGCAGAAGCAACCGTTCGATCGAACGTGGCCTGCCGGCGGACCTTGGGAAGGGCAGCCATGAGCAGACACGACAGTAAACGGACCACTTGTCAGGCTGGCGGGGTAATTCAGCGCACGATAATCTCCGTGAACATTCGGCTCGGACTGACATCATGACGGTAGTGAAATTCTTCTTCGCCACGGCGGCCGTTCTCGCCCTGTGCGCGCCCGCTGCAACCGCGCAGGCCCCGCG
>JBPCJT010000122.1:0-7280 GCA_051005015.1 Gemmatimonadaceae bacterium
TGCTGGTCGATCGAATCGATCATGATTCTGCGCAGGCCCTGCAGGGTGATCTGCACGGTTTCGCCAGGTAGATTGATGCGCTCGTGCACGCGCGCCGCCACGCCCACACCGCCAATGAAGGACTCCGGATTGATTGCCTCCTCGTGGTCTCCAAGCGCGACCACCAGCGCGACCACAAGGTCGCCTTCGCTTCCTCGCAGAATAGCGAGATTTTCCGGTGATCCCATCTGTACCGCGATGGTGCCGAGCGGGTAGACGATTGTCGAGCGCAGCGCCATGAGCGGCAGCGTCGGCGGGAGCTCGGACCTGAGGATATCTTCTTTGCGATTGAATTGCGCCATTGAAGCGAGTGTGAGGGCGGTTTTTCTGTTGGGCTAGCGAAAAGCTAATCACCGTAATTGGCAGTTTCCCGAATCCGGTCAAAGTCAACTGCGAATTAAGAGCCAGACGCGAAACCTGGCGCTGATACTCGTAAGTGTGGTCCCGCGCAGTTGCCCAGGCCTCAGCTGCTACCTAAGTTTAAAGGCTATGTTCGATGAGCTCAGCGAGAAACTGGACGCCGTGTTCGCGAGGCTGCGCGGACGCGGCGTCCTTACCGAAGCGGATATCAAGGAGGGATTGCGCGAAGTCCGGCGCGTACTCCTGGAAGCCGACGTCAACTTTCATCTAACGCGCGAATTCCTGGAGCGCGTCGAGAAAAAAGCTGTCGGCGTGAGCGCGCTGAAGACGGTCTCCCCCGGTCAACAACTCGTCAAGATAGTGCACGACGAGCTGGCCACGATGCTCGGCGAGCGCCGGGAAGGATTGAAGCTGAGCTCCGTCCCTCCGACGGTGGTGATGCTGGTCGGATTGCAGGGCTCGGGGAAAACTACGACAGCGGCGAAGCTGGCGCGCAGGCTCAAGGCTGAATCGCGACCCGCGCGCCTCGTGGCGGCGGACGTTTATCGTCCCGCCGCGATCGACCAGCTCGAGACGCTCGGGGCTCAATTGGACATTCCCGTGTACGCAGACCGCGGCACGCAGGATGTAGTGAGAATCGCCAAACAAGGCATCGATCAGGCGAAGAGGGCGCGCGAGCGAGTGGTGATTATAGATACCGCCGGCCGCCTGCAGATAGACGAGGAGATGATGAACGAGCTCCGCCGGCTCAAGGCCGAGATCCATCCCGACGAGATTCTGTTCGTCGCGGATGGAATGACCGGCCAGGATGCAGTGAGAGTCGCGAAGGGATTTGACGAAGCGCTCGGCATCACGGGAATCATTCTGACGAAAATGGACGGAGACGCACGAGGCGGTGCGGCGCTGTCGATTTATGGAGTGACCAAGAAGCCGATCAAGTACATTGGCGTTGGCGAAAAGCTGGACGCTCTGGAGGAGTTTCACCCGGAGCGAATGGCCGGACGGATCCTTCAGATGGGCGACGTCGTCACGCTGGTGGAGAAGGCACAGGGCGCGTTCGATGCGGACGAAGCCAAACGGCTGGAAAAGAAAGTCCGTAAAGAGGGTTTCGACTTGCAGGATTTTCTGAGCACCATGAAGCAGATTCAGAAGCTTGGTCCGCTGGAAGGCCTTCTCGGAATGCTTCCAGGGGTGAACAGGAAAGCGCTCAAGGATGCCAAGATCGACCCGAAGCGGATGAAGCATCTCGAGGCGATTGTGCTGTCCATGACCCCGGGTGAGCGCAGGAACCCGGCCAGCATAAACGGGTCGCGACGCGCGCGCATCGCCAGGGGTGCGGGCAGGCCGGTAAGCGATGTCAATCGGCTGCTCGACCAGTTTCGTGAAATGCAGAAGATGATGAGAAAAATGGGTGCGGGTGCAGCGGGCGGGCGGTTGATGCCGCCGCCCGGGATGTTGAGGATGTGAACAGTGATACGTGATACGTGATACGTGATACGTGATAAATTACGACGTCTTACGTAACACGTGTTCACGTATCACGGTTCACGTATCACGGCATTGTCGGGTGCGCGCCGGAAACACCGGTGTCGCGAGGAACCCGGAGGAATACGGTAAAACCATTTGCTGAGGAGCTTTGACCATGGCAGTTCGAATTCGTCTGCGCCGTGTTGGGCGGAAAAAGAACCCGATGTACCGAATCGTCGTCGCCGAGTCGACCAGCCCGCGCGATGGGCGTTTCATCGAGAACATCGGTCAGTACGCTCCGCGGCAAGCGGAAGGCGGTCTGACGCTGAACGCAGAACGCGCCGGCTACTGGCTCGACGTCGGGGCTCAACCCAGCGATACGGTGCGGTCGCTGCTGCGCAAGGCGGGCGTACTAAAGGCCCGGCACGAGTCGCGAGTGATGGGTTCGCGAGCGGCGGGGGCGGTGGCCATCGCGGAAGGTTCCGGGGAGACGGACGAAGCACCTGAGTGACGTGCCCGCGCCCGATTACATGATCGTCGGGCGCATCCGGAAGCCGCACGGCATTCGGGGCGCGGTGATCATCCAGCCATTAACCGACGCGCCCGACGCGATATTCGCGGCCGGCCGTCGTGTCTTGGCGGGAACCGCTGATGGCGATCTGTCTCCGGAAGACGGGGAGCTCACGATCGCCGACGTGCGCGTCATCAAGGGAGGTGCCCTGCTCGCGGAACTCCAGGAAATTCCGGACCGCGATACGGCATCCCTTTGGCGCGGCCGGTATTTGTTGGTGCCCCTGAGCGAGATCGAGGCGCCGCGTGACGGTGAAGCGTTCGTGCACGAGCTCCAGGGAATGCGCGTGGAGCTCCCTTCAGGTGAGCCGATTGGAGAAGTGCGGGAGGTGTATGAGCTTCCTCAGGGACTCGGTCTCGATGTGAATTGGCGTGGTGACAGCGTGATTCTTCCGTTCCGTCCGGAGTTTGTGCGCGAGCTCGACCGCGCCGGGAAGCGGATCGTCATGGATCTACCGGAAGGCCTGCTCGATTGATGCTCCGGATCAACATCGTAACCATCTTTCCGGAGTTTTTCGCCGCGCCACTCGCGCTCAGTATTCCGGCGCGCGCCGCCGCCGCCGGCCTGGTGCGATACGATGTCGTGGATCTCCGGGCCTTCGCGCACGACCGCCACCGCACTGTGGACGACTATCCCTTCGGTGGAGGGCCCGGAATGGTCATGAAGCCCGAGCCATTCTTCGAAGCCGTGGAAAGTCTGAGCGCCACTCCACCGGTAGTGCTGGTTTCCGCGCGTGGCCGCCAGTTCAACCACTCGGACGCAATGCGATACGCCTCCGGAGAATCGCTAACGCTCCTTTGCGGGCACTACAAGGACGTAGACCAGCGTGTGGCCGATCATCTCGCATCAGAAGAGGTATCGCTCGGGGATTTCATTCTGAGTGGCGGGGAGCCGGCTGCGCTGGCGATACTGGATGCGACTGTGCGGCTGCTTCCCGGCGCCATGTCCGACGCAGAGAGCGCGCGCACGGACTCCTTCTGGGAATCTGGCCTCAGCGCACCGAGCTACACGCGGCCGGCGGAGTATCGGGGAATCAAGGTGCCCGACGTGCTGCTCTCAGGCGACCACAAGCGGATCATCGAGTGGCGTCGGGCCGAGGGAGAACGATTGACCCGTGAGCGCGGTCCGGCAGGAGGGTAGGGCACTCCAAAAGCGCGCGACAGAAACGGAATGTTTGGCCGCCTCGCGCATGAATCCGACCTCACGTATCACGTACCACGTCTCCCTTCCATGCCAATCGCTTCCATCAATCCCGCCACTGGAGAGACGCTCAGGACGTTTGCTGAACTGAGCGCCCCCGAGCTGGAGCGTGCGGTTGAGCGAGCTTCAGGAGCTTTCCGCGGATACCGGGAAGTGCCTAATGCCTGAACGCGCACGCCGCATGGTGCGGGTCGCGGAGATTCTCGAGGCGGAGCGTACGCATTTCAGCCGAATCATGACACTCGAAATGGGCAAGCCGGTCGGTGCTGCGCGAGATGAGGCCGTCAAGTGCGCGAGAGCATGCCTGTATTACGCGGAAAACGCGGAGAGCATGCTGGCGCCGGAGGAGGTGGCTACTGATGCGAAAAGGAGCTATGTCGCCTATGAGCCGCTGGGCGTCCCTGACGATGACTCCCCCGAGTGCTTCACAAGAGGATTCAGCGTCTGTAGTCATCGTGCTGACGCGGGGCACGATCGAGCCGGGCTGGCCTGGAGAAGCGGCCGCTGAGCCCAGCGTCCCCCAAGTGGGTCACTCACCCGCTACCCGCACTCCCGCAGCTAGCATAACTCTCCCGCGCTGACTAACTTACCCAGTCTCCCATAAATCACGTCCCAGTCCGGGCCTGTCCCTAGCCCCGAGTGTACATATGCATCCGTTCATCGAAACCCAAAAAGAGTACCTCCGCGAAACGCCGCCTTTTCGCGCAGGCGACACACTTCGCGTGAATGTGCGCGTCAAGGAAGGCGAGAAAGAACGCATCCAGGCCTTTGAAGGTGTTTGCATCGCGCGGCGCGGCGGCGGCGTAAGCGAGACGTTCACTGTGCGCAAGGTTTCCAATGGCGTGGGCGTCGAGCGCATTTTCCCGCTGCATAGCCCGATGATCGGCGACATCATCGTCATGCGTCGCGGACAGGTACGGCGCGCCAAGCTCTACTACCTCCGCCACCTCACGGGCAAGGCGACGCGCATCAAGGAGCGCAAAGCGCCCGTGCACCGCGACCTGTCCAACTGAGTTCGCCGGTGACGGACGACGGCGGCCCGCTTCGGCACAGCCCTCGGCGCCGTCATCGCTGGAGCCAGATTGAACGCGAGCTCAGGCGCCAGGGTGGAACGCTCATCGCCGGCGTCGATGAAGTAGGACGGGGCTCCCTTGCGGGCCCCGTTGTCGCATGCGCTGTGATCATGCCTCCCGGTGAACGGGCCATCGGTGGAGTTGACGACTCCAAGCAATTGACCGCCGCGCAACGCGTCGCGCTCGCCGTGCGCATTCGGGAGCATGCGCTGTCCATCGGGATCGGCGCCGCTTCCGTCCGCGAGATCGACCGGATCAACATCTATCACGCGACGGTGCTGGCAATGCGCCGTGCGCTCAGTCGCCTCACTCTGCCGCCGGATCATGTACTTATCGACGGCAGGCAGATCCGCACGCTTCCAGTCACCCACACGGCCGTCGTGGGTGGAGACGGCCGCTGCTTCTCCATCGCGTGTGCATCCATTATTGCGAAGGTCACGCGCGACCGTCTGATGCGCTCGCTGGGCAAGCGGCACCCCGGGTACCTGTGGGAGCGTAACGCCGGCTATGGAACTCCCGCGCATTGGAGTGCCCTCGAAAGCCAGGGAAGCTGCCGGCATCATCGGTATTTTTTCATATCGAGCCGTCAGCTTACGCTGGATTTCAGGAGCACCGGGATAATATGCGAGGAAGCAGCCGACGCGATGCTCGATGACGGCGCCAGCCATGTCACGGAGGGCGAATCGTGCCCGGACGTTCGCAATTCGCAGCTCGCAGTTCCGTCAACTCTCCCGACTGCGTGACGCACTCTGGAGTCTTTCGTCCCGGCCTTCTCGCTGGACAGGTGGCCGTGATAACTGGAGGAGGAACCGGAATCGGTTTCGGCATCGCCGAGCTGCTTGCCCAGCTTGGTGCCCATGTCGCGCTGGCGAGCCGCAGGCCGGAGCACCTGGATCCAGCCGTGGACAAGATTCGAATGGCAGGCGGATCCGCATCGGCGGTGGCCGTCGATGTGCGGGATGCCGAGCGCGTCAGGACGATGGTTGATTCAGTCGGTAGTGAGCACGGCAGAATAGATATTCTTGTCAACAATGCGGCTGGCAATTTTTACGCGCCTTCGCAAACTCTGTCTCCGAATGCGTGGAAGTCCGTGATCGAGATCGATCTGTACGGCACATTCTTCTGCTCGCAGGCGGTCGCACCAGTAATGCGTGAGAGCGGCGCGGGGCGCATTATCAATATCTCGATGACCCTGCATTACCGCGGCTGGCCGCAAATGGCGCACGCGACGGCGGCAAAGGCGGGTATCGATGCTCTTACGCGGACACTGGCACTCGAGTGGGCGCCTCACGGCATTCGAGTCAACGCCATTGCGCCAGGTCCGGTTCCAACGGAAGGCGTACGAAAAGCTTTTACGCCACCGGCGAACGCGGATGGCGTTGTCGACCTCTTCTCTGCGGAACGATCCATGAACAGCTACGCGAAGCGGGCCATCCCGCTGGGCCGGTGGGGTACGCCAGCGGATATCGCCAACATGGTGGCGTTCCTGGTGTCGCCTGCCGGCGATTGGATCACAGGGGCGATTATGGTGGTGGACGGTGGTGAATGGCTGTCACGGGGAGAGCAGCCAAACCAGAGTTCGGTGTGATGGGTATCACATTGCGGCCGTGGCGGTTGACAGAGCATTGCGGCACAAAAATCGCTATAATGTACGTGCAGTTCCATGGATGTATCCCCACTCGGAGACTCGGAGCGAAATTTATGAGAACCAAAGTGACTAGGGCGGTACTGGGTGTGCTCGCGCTTCCGCTTCTTGCGGCATGCGCCACGAAGGGGTTTGTGCGGAAAGAGCTGGCGACACAGCGCGCCTCGATTGACTCGAGCTTTGCGTCGGGTATGGCGACTGAGCGTTCAGAACGCATGGCTGGCGACAGCGCGCTTCGGGGCGATATCCAGATGCTTCGCCGGGATCTCGACAGTCTTCGCACGGAGTTCAGTGTGAAGATCACCGCGCTCGAGAATGGAATGCAGTTCGCGATGCCGGTGAACTTTGCGTTCGATGACGCGACGATCCGCTCGGAAGATATGCCCGCGCTAGACAAGTTCGCCGAGGTAGTGCAGCGCCACTATCCTGGCTCCAAGATCACGGTTGAGGGCTTCGCCGATCCGGCAGGCAGCACGCGTTACAACCTTCGGCTGTCGAAGCAGCGTGCGCAGGCGGTGAAGGCGTATCTCACGGAGAAGGGAATGACGGATGACCTGGTTGCGGCGCTTGGTTTCGGCGAGTCGCGTCAGGTAGTGCCGGGCGCGGAGCGCGATGAGCCCGGCGCGGAGAAGAACCGCCGCGTGGTTTTCGTTGTGGAGAGCCGCGGCGACGCCCCTGTAGCTGTCGTGGAGCAGCCAGGCAACTAAGTAGGGGACTTGCGACGAAAGGGCGGACCGGCTTTGCCGATCCGCCTTTTTTTGCCCCGTCGTTTTTTTGCTCGACGATTGAATGCAAGTGCCGCTTGCCAAGTGCCGGTATTCCGGTGAGGGTGCTACTGGAGTCCGGTCCGCTTTGATCGGCGAAGTGCGCGGCCGGCCATTGCATTGGTGGACTTTCCATCGTCGACCGCGATGGTGCCGTTGAC
>JBPCJT010000123.1:0-19398 GCA_051005015.1 Gemmatimonadaceae bacterium
CAGATGACGATGGAGGAGGTGCGGGCCGTCGTGGACGAGGCGCACAAGCATCGCCTGCCCGTTGTCGCGCACTCGCATCGCCCCGAGGAGATTCGCCGAGGATTGGAAGCCGGGGTCGACAACTTCGAGCACACCGGTCTCGCCACTTCACCAGAGTACCCGGACGATATCATCGCGATGATCCGCGCGCGCGCAGCGCGCGGAAATGCCGGCCCGCTTTATTGGACGCCCACTATCGAGGGCCTCTTCAACTACGAATACCTCCGCGACAATCCCGAGAAGCTCGACGATACCTCGTGGCACGTCGGCCTTCCCGACTCCATCGTCTCCGACATCAGAAAGTCGATCCAGCACCCGGGTCAGCTCGGTTACTTCCAATTGACACCGTCACGCCGCCCCACCCTCGCGCGGAAATTCCAGCAGCTCAGGGACGCTGGAGTAGTGCTGCTAATCGGCACAGACGCGGGAATCCCGATGAAATTTCACAGCCAGGCTACGTGGAATGAGCTCGATGTCTGGGTGAACAAACTCGGCGTCGACCCAATGACAGCGATCCGCGCGGCGACCTACTGGCCAGCCGTGATGATGAAAGCCGACAAGGACGTGGGCACCATCAGCGAGGGAAAATACGCGGACATCATTGCCGTGAGAGGCGATGTGCTACGGTACATCGATCTACTGCAGCGGGTGGATCTGGTCGTCAAGCACGGAGTGCGTTACCGGTAGCGTGTTATCGGGCGCCGGGCACAGTCTCCGGCGCTCAGCTTTCTCCCGAACCGGACTTTACGAAAGGGCGCCGAGTGCCGGCGAGGGCACCGCCAGCATCGGGGCGCCATAGTGCCCAGTGATCCAACAGGCGGGCGAGAGTAAAGTCTTTCTCGGTAATTCCGCCGGCGCTATGCGTCGACAGCTTCACGGCGACTTTCGACCATGAGACGGCCAGATCGGGGTGGTGATCCGCCGCCTCGGCGAAATACCCGATCATGTTTACGAGCATGAGGGTTGTAGGCCAGCCATCCGTCTCGAACCGGCGAATGAGCGTTCCGTCTTCCACCAACCACCCCGGGAGCTCCTCGAGCTTCTCTGCGATCTCGGTGTTGGTGCAGGCAGTGTCTTTGGGCATGGGGCGGTTCCTCCTTTTTCAATCGAAAAAGATGCGCGTGGTGATAGATGCGTGAAAGCGCCGCGTGAATTCAGTTGCACTCGCTCACTAACGATAGCATGCTGTGTACCCCAATTGGACGAGACACTTTGGGATTGGTAGTATGAATCTTGGAGGAGACGAGTTCAATGGAAACACACCGCCGGGGTTCGGATGGGCGCAGGCGCTTTAGCGCCGAGTTCAAGCGCGAGCCGGTCGAGCGGGTTTTGGGGGGCAAGGTCGCGCTCTCGGAGCTGAGCCGGGAGCTGTCCGTTTCACCCTCGGTCGACGTGTGAGGGCGCTGGTGAACCGGGATTTTGGCACTGGCTACAACCTGAAGAGGATCGGCCGGCTGATGGAGATGAACGGCTGGAAGTTGCCCAGGTCACTGAGACGAAGGAGCGGAAGAGCACACACGGGCCTTATCAGGCGCGAGATTTCCAACGAGCGGTGGTGCTCCGACGTGCTCGAGCAGAGCAAGATCGTTCAAGGGTGGTGGCACCGCAGACATCTTCAACGATCGCCGAACCCGTGCCGCGCGCGCGATCTGTCCTCAGGGTATCTGGCGCATAGCGCGGAGGAAGCTGGAGCAACTCGACTCGGTTACCGAGTTGCGGCTTCTCTCTATTCCGCCGGCGAATAGACTCGAGGCGCTCAAGGGCGATCGGAGGGCCAGCACAGCATTCGGATAAATGATAAGTACCGGATCGCGTTCACTTGGACAGAGCTTGGCCCCGAAGATGTCGAGATCGTGGATTATCACTGACGATTAGCAATCGCGAAGGACCAAGGAGCGAGAGGCAACGATGATTCGGATACCCACGCATGGTCCGCCAACGCACCCTGGCGAAATGGTTCTCGAGGAGTTCCTGAAGCCGCTCGGCATGACCCAGAAGGCTTTCGCGCAGCGCATCGGCATAGGTTGGACGCGCGCCAACCAGCTGGTCAACGGGAAGCGCGGCGTCACTCCAGATACGGCGCTTCGCCTGGAGAAGCTCTTTGGGATGCCAGCGGACTTCTGGATGACACTGCAGTTACGCTGGGACCTCTACCGCGCGATGCGCTCACCCAAAGCGAAGGAGATCGCAAAGATCCGCCGCGCGGCGGGGCTTGGGGCTCTGTCAAAGAGCGCGTAATCCGGCCCGTCAGCTCCCGAGCAATGCGGACAACGGAGGCGCGATCCTGCCGAGCGACGCCCGCGGGGGGCAAGAGTGCGCCCGTGTGCGACAGTCGGAGCCCGAGCTGTCGCCAGTAATCGCGTGCCGCAGCCTGACCAAGGCAAGTGCGGTAACCGGAAACGGTGTTGGCTACGCGAGAACGCCCTAGGGAACGCCGCCTGTTCGGGTTTTACTTACGGCGTCCTGATCTGTCCCCGGATTTCTCCAGCCGGGTTGGTAACCGTGTGAATATTGACGTAGGCCAAACCGGCGCGCATGAGCACCTTCAGGGAATCGAGACTGATATTCGGGTTAGTCGTGGACGAAAAGGATCCGGTAGTCTGTACGGCTCCGGCTACCACGGGGAAGGGGACGAGTACTGCTGCGTTGGTATTGACATCCGCGGGAGCATGTATATGCGCGCCAACCACCGAAGTGGTGAGATTGGCGTGCGTAATCTGAAACTGGATCACGGGTCCGAATACGGTGAACTGCGCCGTGCCCGTCCCATTTGTGACGGCGGGTATCGGACGTTCCCCCGCGCCGTTGAGCACAGCACTGAAGGTCTCTCGCGTAGCTGTCACGGTGAAAGTCGTGGATGCTCCTCCCCGAACAGTCGCTGTCACCACCACTGTGCCACCGTCGTTGCCGAGTGTCACGGTCGTCGACGCACGTCCTGACGCATCTGTTTGAGCGGTAGCAGCAGAAACTGTTGCTGTCCCTCTCGTCACCGCGAAGGTGACGGTGACACCGCTGATCGGAGTACCAGCATCGTCCCTCACTTCAACGATGAGCGGTTCCGTCAGTGTCCGACCCACCTGCGCCTGCTGGCCGTTTCCCGATACAACCACAACCGATGCGGGATCCTTCGGCCCCGTGGTATCATCGCTACTACAAGCCGTGCTGGCGCCGAGTGTGAGCGCCGCGGTCATAAATAGAACAAACTCTCTCGACATGAATCCCCCTGTAATGGTTCGCCCTAAAATGGGGTCAGTGGACAAGTGGAGCGCAAGACCCGCTTTTTTGGAGTGTCGTCTCCGAGGCGTCCTGCAGGTTTGGAGGATCGTCTCCGGTGCTGCCGAGATTGCCAATCGTCCACGAACGGAATTATGGTCACCAGTCTAGTGTACCGGAACTCGCGCTGGATAATTGCAGTCTTTATCGAATCTTCACCAAAAAGGGATGAGCATCATGCACAGCGACTCGGGCCTGACGAAATCAATCTGGATGACCACGCCAACACCCCGATTCCTGCCCCTCAGGGAAGACACCGCGACAGATGTCTGCGTTGTCGGAGCCGGAATTGCCGGACTCACGACCGCTTATCTGCTTGGCCGCGCCGGAAAGTCTGTGGTGGTAGTTGACGACGGTGAGGTGGGCGGAGGTGAAACGGGGCGCACTACGGCGCACCTCACTTTCGTAATCGACAGTCGCTTTCACGTCATCGAGCGTTTACATGGTGAGGAGGGGCTGCGTCTCGCTGTGGAAAGCCACCGATCCGCGATCCGGCGCATAGAGAGCATCGTTGTCGAGGAACGAATCGATTGCGGCTTCGAGCGGCTGGATGGCTACCTCTTCCTTGGCGAAGACGACAGGGAAGATCTTCTCGACAAGGAGCTTGCCGCCGCTAGGCACGGAGGCATCGCGGATGCCGAGCGTTTGGAAAAAGCTCCGCTTCCTTTCGACACCGGACCGAGCCTGCGCTTTCCCGGTCAGGCGCAATTTCATCCATTGAAATACCTCTACGCGCTCGCCGACCGCATCGTTCGCGACGGCGGGCGGATCTTCACGAGCACACACGTCGCCGAGATCGAGGGAAAACCAAGGCGCCCGCTGGTCACCACCAGTAAAAAGCAGACGATCAGGTCGAATGCCGTAGTGGTAGCTACCAACTCACCAATCAGCGATTACGTGATCACGCATCTCAAGCAGTCTGCCTACCGTACATTCGTAATCGGGTTACGCATCCCGGCGAACTCCGTGGCTGCCGGGTTGTATTGGAATACAGCTCAGCCATACAAATACATTCGTGTGCAGCGCGGGGACGACCATGACGTGCTGCTCGTCGGCGGTGAAGATCACAAGACCGGACAGGCGGACGATGCGGACGAGAGATTCGCGCGCCTGGAATCCTGGACGCGCGAGCGCTTCCCCATGGTACGCGAAGTCGATTTTCGCTGGTCGGGGCAAGTGATGGAGCCTGCCGACGGAATCGCGTTCATCGGCAGCAACCCGGATGGCGCGCCGAACATCTACCTTGCAACCGGTGATTCCGGTCAGGGAATGACGCATGGAACGCTTGCCGGCATGCTCCTCTCCGACCTCATTCTTGGCATCGGCAATTCATTTGAGACGCTGTACGACCCGAAGCGCGTGGCACCGCGTGCCGCCCTCGAGCTCGCACGCGAGAACCTCAATGTGGCCGCACAGCTGCGTGACTATCTGACACCAGGCGAAATCTCCTCTGCCAATGAGCTGGCGCGCGGATCTGGAGCGCTCATGCGACGAGGCTTCAGGAAGGTCGCCGTCTACAGAGATGAGCGAGGTGAGATTCACGAACGCTCGGCAGTGTGCACGCATCTGGGGTGCATCGTCGATTGGAATACCGCCGAGCGAACCTGGGACTGTCCCTGTCACGGCTCGCGCTTCGATCCTTTGGGCAAGGTAATCAATGGGCCAGCGATCGCTCCGCTAGCTAAAGTCGATCCGGAATGAAGTGAACCGTAACCAAATGAGGGTGGCTCCAGTCCATCACTGAATCTCCCGACTGAACACGCGGGGGGCACTCGAGAGCAGCGCTATGGGCGCAAGACCCCTGCCTCGTCTATATTGCTCGTATGTCACTGCGCGACCCTTTGGATGAAGACTCCGGCGGCAAGGGAGGGGGCGGACGCCGGCGAGAGCCCGCGTCAACTGTCCCTCTGACCCAGCAGCCACCACCGATAGCGCGATCCATCCTCTGGGAGCCGGCGCTGTCGCCAGCGGGGGGGATGATCGGCGATGCCGTTTTCATGACGCAGGGAGCCCTGCGCGAGGTGAGCCGGCACATATGGACAGCGCCAGATCAGGAAGTTCTGGGATTTCTGCTTGGTGAGCGTTTCGAGTCGCCTGAGACGGGCTCCCACTATGTTGTGGTCAGCGCGACAACCCGCAGCAGCTATGTCATCGCCGAAGATGGCGGCGATTCCATTCCCTACGACGCGTGGCAGGCGAGCAGCATGGAGGCACGGCGCCGCAAGCTCGTGCTGCTTGGCTGGTACCACAGCGCGCCCTTCCTCGACGACGTTCCCGCAGCGCGAGACCTGGCGTCACACCGGCAACGCTTTGCGGAGCCATGGCAAACGGGGCTTGTCGTTGCGCCCAGCGGTGTGCTCCCAGCGGGCGGATTCTTTCGGCCTGCCAGCGACCTGGGCGGCGCGTGGATACCCTTCTACGAGATCGTGGATGAAGGCGCAATCTACGCCGACGGAAGAAAGCGCACGGTAACACCCTGGAAGAACTACGTCACCAGCGACGCAATCGAAACGACTACAAAAGTCGCGATTGCCCGTCCGAACGTAGGCGTGGGGCGAATTCAGGTGCTGGTGCCGAAGGGGCATTTGGAAGAGCAGAAGCCGTTTGTACGCAAGCGCGCGCACCCGGGAAGACGCATGAGCGCCTACCGTCGGCGCCAACGGCGGAAGCGCCTCGCGGTTTCTACGCTCGTGGGGGTCATCTTTCTTTCTGTGGTGGCCTACGTGGCAGCCGCGGTGCTCCCATAGGAGGCGTGTGGCCCTGCTGGGCTAATCTGTCGCCGTCCAGCCCCTGAACTTTTCCCGAAGCGCGCTCTTCTGAACCTTTCCGGCCGATGTCCGCGGGATTTCCGTAACGCGCTCTATCGTGTGTGGCAGCCACCAGCGCGGAAAACGATCGGCGAGATGGGCGGTGAGATCTTCCTGGCTTGCGTTGTGACCCGGCTTGAGCACCACGACCGCGACGGGGCACTCCTGCCACCTGGGGTGAGGGGCCGCCACAACTGCGGCTTCCGCCACTGATGGATGCCCCATGAGCGCATTCTCGAGAGCGACGGAGCTTATCCACTCACCTCCCGATTTTATCAGGTCCTTCGCGCGATCGCGGATCTCCACGAAGCCGTGCGCATCGATGGACACGATATCCCCCGTTTTGAACCACCCGTCATCGGTGAATCGGTCACCGGAATCCGGCGCCTCATAATACGCGCTCGCCACCCAGGGCCCGCGCACCTCGAGCTCACCCATGCTGGTTCCATCCCAGGCGACCAGGCCGTTTTCCCCGCGCGCCCGAATCTCCACAAAAGGCGCGGGGGCGCCCTGTTTGGCACGATGGGCGTACTGCGCATCCTTCGATTCACTCGCCATCTCAGGAGTGAGATTGGCGACCGTGCCGAGCGGAGCCATCTCGGTCATCCCCCACGCTTGCAGTATCGAGAGGCCGTGTCGCTCCTGAAAGCCCCGAATCATCGATTCAGGAACAGCCGCGCCGCCCACAATCAACCTCCGCATAGCGGACAGATCGTACGCCCCGGGTTCGGCATCCAGCGCCTGCAGCAGACCGAGCCAGATTGTGGGTACACCCGCCGAAATTGTGACGCGCTCTGACTGGAAGAGCTCGAGAAGGCTCCTGGGGTCCAGATGCGGTCCGGGACAGACCTGTTTGGCTCCCACCATCGCACAGGTGAAGGGCAGCCCCCACGCATTTGCGTGGAACATTGGTACTACGGGTAGCACCGTATCTGATTCACGAATATCCAGCGTGGTGGCAAGCGTCGATGCGAGCGTATGGAGCGCTATGGCACGGTGTGAATAGAGCACCCCCTTCGGCTTGCCGGTGGTACCTGAGGTGTAGCACATCACCGCCGCCGCGCGTTCATCCAGTTCGGGTATTTCTACTTCGGAATCCTGTACGTTCGACAGGAGCTTTTCGTAGTCGAGCATGCCCTCCGGCACTTCACCGTCGTCGGTAGCCACTATGACATGCCTGAATGGCGCCCGTGCCCGGAACTTCTCCAGCAAGTTCAGCAAGACCTTGTCGACGATGACAGCCGTGTCACCCGCGTGGGTGGCTACATACGCGAGATCGTCTGGGTGAAGACGAAGGTTCAGAGTGTGTACCACTGCGCCGGAGGACGGAATGCCGTAGTACGCCTCGAGATGACGGTAATGGTTCCAGCACAGGGTCGCGACGCGGTCGCCCCGGCCGACGCCGAGCGATTGGAGCGCAGCGCCCAACTTTCGCGCGCGCTTGATGCACGCAGCGTACGTGTAACGATGGATGGACCGATCCGGCCTTCTACTGACGATTTCACGATTGCCAAATAGTTGCTCCGCCCGCCGCAAGATCGCGGGTATCGTGAGCTGGTAATCCATGATCAAGCCATGCATGATCGTGCTCCGGGAAGTGGCCGGCATTCATAATACGGGTACGGGGGGTTTTCGGGAGAGGGATTGGGGGCGGCGGACTGCGGATTGCGAACTGCGAATTGCGGACGTTGCGGCCAGACCTGAGAGCCCTACATTGACCGCATGCTCGACGTCACTATCGCCGAACACGAGATAAAAATCGGACCGCGCTTCAGCGTCACGTTCCAGCGCACGCTCAGGATCCCCGACGATGGCGGCGTGTATCCGCTCCCTCCGGGTTTGGGTGTGTTCCCGATTCTAAAGGTCGCGGACTACGCTGATCGGGTACCCGCCCACTGGAATCGTGACAGCGCATTAATTCCGATGTACCAGCGCGAAGCGCTGTGGCTCGGGTTCGATGGAGACGGGTGGAAGCCGAATGCGGTGCAGATTGCGATCGGTGGTGTGAATGCTCTCTCCGGCGAGACTTTTGAGGAGACGCTGCGCTCCGATCCGCAGAACTATATCGTTGCGCCTGACCAGCCATGGCTCGATGGCATCAACGCGGGCAGCGAGACCATACGCCAATTCGTCGCCATGCCTCTGGGACTGGGCTACACTGTCGAGGCATCGATCACCGGCAGGGAAGATTTCGGCGGAATCCAGATCAGAGTCGTCGAGCCAAAGGCGGGGATTTTTCCTGACAAGCCACCCTCGGGCAATCCGGGTTTCGCTCCCCGCCGTGCAGTGTTCGCGGAACCGGAAATGGGACTGGGCGCGGGTGGCGTCATGCGGCAAAAGGTCTATCCGGACAACCACGGCATCGAGGTATGGGATCAGGATAACTTCGGCGAAGTGTTCATTCACATCGTGAACAGTGCCCAGTTCGAGGAGATAACTGGTCGCGCGGCACCGGCTTCGCCGGTCGACGCGAAGGCGTACACCGACTACGGATTTCCCTGGTTCGCATTGTACGATGAGCACCTCGGCGATGTGGCGGCATCCGAAAGGCTCAGTGCGGTACGCACGATCTCGAAGCGGGATTCGGAACGGGGTCACATGGCCGGAAACACGGATTCGGTCGATGTGAGCAATGACCAGATCCGCAAGTTGAGGTTCTAGCATCGGCGTCGCTGCTTTCTTCCAACGCGGTATTCCAAGGAGGTCAACTCAATGCCGAACGCTCCGAGGGTGTGCTTCGATCGAATTCTGCCACGCGACCTGCATCGCCCCGCTCCGCCGGCGGATACGGAGGCCGGCCGGCGTATGCGCGCCGCGATAGTCATAAAGAAGCTCTGGCCGAACGGGTCCACATTGCGCTCCCGTTTTCTCGGCGGCACTGCAGCGCAGCATGCCGAAGTGAAAAAGTTCGCCGAGCAATGGTCCCAGCACGCAAACCTGAAGCTCACCTTCGACACCGTCCCTGATGCCGAGTTCCGCATCTCGTTTCTGGATGACGGCTCGTGGTCGTACATTGGCAAGGACTGTCTGGACATTCCACGCGACGCGGCGACGATGAATTTTGGGTGGCTGGATGAGGGCGTCGTGTTGCATGAGTTCGGTCACGCGCTCGGCCTGATCCACGAGCATCAGAATCCGCAGGGAGGGATCAAGTGGAACAAGCCGAACGTGTATCGCGACCTGGGTGGCTCGCCGAACTTCTGGGACAAGGCCACGGTGGACCACAACATGTTCAAGACGTATGACAGCAATCAGATACGTGCGACCAACGTCGACAAGCATTCAGTCATGTTGTACACAATTCCGAAATCCTGGACTCTCGACGGTTTCGAATCCAGGCCGAACGACGTGCTCTCCGATCTGGACAGAACATTCATTGGAGGCGCGGAGAACTACCCGTTCACGCAGGCGGCAGGGCCCGTAGAGCTGCCGGTCGCCGAGGCTACCGCGACGGAAGCAGAAATCGGAAAGCCGGGTGAGGAGGACCTCTTTACCTTCAAGGCCGCGAAGGCGGGACGATTCACGGTGGAGACAGAGGGAAGCACCGACGTCGTTATGGCGCTGTACGGACCGAACGGCAAAACGCAGCGCATCGCCCAGGACGACGACAGCGGTGTCGACTCGAACGCGAAAATTGTGGCAGATCTGGCTCCTGGAACATATTACGTGCAGGTGCGGCACTACAATTCCGCAAACGGCAAGGGGAAGTACGGAGTGAAGGTTGCGAGATCCTGACAAGGCTCGGATCGAGTGGGCGTTCCATGGATAGGGCATTCGAGCGGCGAGGATTTTCGTAGCTCCGACGCCCCCCGTTGCATCACCTTTTTATGGACAAAAGGGGTCGAATCGGCCTCGCGTACAGCCGCGACCCTGTACAGGGACCTCTCCAGATCTCGGGGCGTATGGGGGTGCGAAAGTTGCTTCTGAAGGTGTTACGACTTCTTCAGATCCCTCAAATCACCTTTCCCTGTTCCAATGGCGCTCAGAGAATTCACCGACGAAGACGGCGTGAAATGGAAGGCGTGGGACGTTGCGACGGAAGACATGCATCCGGCAACCGCTGCCGAGGACTTTCTGGGAGACATGCTGAGCGGGTGGCTGTGCTTCGAGTCAGTCCGGGGGCGGCGGCGGTTGGCGCCCTATCCCAATGATTGGGACAGGCTGTCTGATGAGGATTTCAGGAAGCTGCTCAGGCGCGCAACGCCGGCTGTTTCGCGGGTACGCTCCCAGGGAATGAAAGCCCCCGTAGATCCGCGCCGGGAGTTATAATCGCTGCCACTGCCGTCCCGTTGTACGCGCCAGAAAAAGGCTGCGGCGCCGGCCGCTGTAATAATGAGCGTGGCAATGATGAGCCACAGGAGCAGCCGGCGGGACCGGGCCTGTACGCTGCCCGAGGTATAAGTCACATCGCCTCTTGGGTCAACGCCAGCGCTGGATCCGCCACTGGCGCCTCACCCGGCGGGAAATAGGCGTCGCGCGCGTACTGCGTCACCATACGTTGCGTATTGAAGTACGATCCGTTCAGCGCGATCGCGTTGCGCATCACGTCCGCGTACCGATACGGCTGGCCGTAGAACATCGGCAGGATCGTCCGCTCCAGCTTCAGGTACAGATCTCCAGCGTCCTTCGAGGGATCGACCGGTAGGATGTAATCGCCGCCAATGGACCATCCCGTCACACCCTCAATGTGCCCCTCTACCCACCAGCCGTCGAGGACGCTTAGCGATGGTACCCCATTCAGCGCCGCCTTCATTCCGCTCGTGCCGGATGCCTCGAGAGGACGCATCGGGTTGTTGAGCCAGAGATCGACGCCGCTGGTAAAGTTTGCGCCAAGCGTCATGTCGTAGTTCTGGATGTAGACGATGCGGATCGTCTCACCCACGCTCGCTGCGGCGGCGAAGATCTTCTGGATCAGCGCCTTTCCCCACTCGTCGCGCGGATGCGCTTTCCCGGCGAAGACGATCTGCAGCGGACCGCTGTGGCGCGTGATTTCGCGCAGGCGACCCAGATCGCTGAAAATGAGGTCCGCCCTCTTGTATGGTGTCGAACGGCGCGCGAATCCTATCGTAAACACCGATGGATCGAGACGCACGCCGCTGCGGTGGTGTACCTCATCGAGCAAAGCCTCCTTCGCGCCAGCGTGCGCATCACGGATATCGTCGAGCGGGAGCACGGTGGCGTAGCGAAGATACATGTTGTCATAGCGCCATCCCGGGATGACACGATCGAACAGATTGCGAAAGCCCGGCGATGTCCATGTAACCGCGTGCACCCCGTTTGTAATCGCCTTCACGGGAAAATCAGGAAACATTTTCTGGGAGACTTCCTTATGACGCAGGGCGACCGCGTTGACAAAGCGTGTGCACCGGAGCGCGACGAAGGTCATGTTCAACTCCGCATGCTCCAGCGCGCGAGCCGCCTCCAGCAGCGCCACCCGCGTGGCGCCCAGCACCTGGCGCGCCATCTCCACCGGGAATTTGTCATGTCCCGCCGGCACCGGCGTGTGCGTAGTGAAGACGCATTGCTTTCGCACGGCATCGAGATCGTCCTCGGTCACGTCCCACACGCCGCGTCCGCCTAGACTGCGCTCCAGCAACGACAGGCAGAGAAGCGACGCATGCCCTTCGTTGATGTGATGGCAGACGTCGTTCTCGTAACCCAGTGCACGAAGCATCTCCGCGCCACCCATGCCGAGGACGACCTCCTGGCACAATCGGTAGTGGTTGTCGCCGCCGTACAGCGTGTCTGTAAGCGTACGATCGAATTCGGCGTTCTCGGGCAGAGCTGTATCGAGCAGAAAGACCGGGATGTCGTGACCTGTGACGCCGTGAACCAGATACCTCCACGCACGCACTCGAACCGGCCGCCCTTCAACCTCGACGGTCACCACCGGGTCCAGCAACTCAAGCTTGTCTTCCGGTTTCCAGTCCGCCGCGCTCTCGCTCTGATTTCCGGATGCATCCAGGTGTTGCGTAAAATACCCCTTCCGGTGGAGGAGCATGACGCCGACCATTGGAAGGCCCAGATCAGCCGCCGCGCGGAGCGTGTCACCGGCGAGAACACCCAGCCCGCCGCTGTAGGTTGGGAGACTCTGCTCCAGGCAGATCTCCATGGAGAAATATGCGATCTTCGAAATGGACGAATTGCTATACATTCGGAATTGGGGCTCGGGTCTGGCCAGGAAATCTGTTAGAAGTGGTCACGGGTCCCTTCAAGAGGCATCCAGCGTGCCCGGGAAGAGTAGTACAGCCACGGGCGCAAAGCGAAACACATGCGCGAGAGGTATTGCATGACCGCCGCTATGTCCAATGGGCAGTACACTCTCACCACTTAGCACGCATGTCCAGCGGTCGCTGAAACATAGGCTGGGTATCTCAAGCCCGTGTCCTCCCAGCAAATATCCCCTGACGGCGGGCCGCTTTCGGGGTCTAAAGCGAAACCGGCCGTAAGCCGGCCGACCACTGTTATCGCACAACGACTGCCAAGCTGTCGCGCGAAGGCGACCACGTGTCGCGCCCGCGCGCCGCGCGCCCGAAGCGGCTCGTAACTCGCAAGGCGCCAGAATTCGGGATCCTGGCGCCTCGCCAGCATGAGCCGCCGGGTAATGTGCAGTTTCAAGCGCCCACCGGCAGCCGTGCGGGCCATGTCCACCATGTATGGCACCCGCTGTGCCACCTCGGTATCGAATCCGGCTTCGACAGCGCTCAGGAGGCGCTCGAGCTCAGTGTAGTCTACTGGAGCGGGTCGAGGAGCCCATCTATGTGATCTATACGGAGCGCCTGGAGCTCATCCGCTGCGATCCACTCCAGCGGCAGGGAATGCAAATCGTCGAATACCGAAGGATCCTCCGTTCGAAGCCCTACGAGCTCGTTAATGTCGAAAAAACGGCGGTAGTTGACTTCCCGAGAAGCTCGGCGCCAGTGAACAAGGGCGTAGTGCTGGGCGTCGAGCAGGGCTCGGAGGCGTGAAGGGCTCAATTTCCCAGTGCGGGGGGCCCCCCCCGAAAAGGAATCTGGCTCCTCTCTGCCGACCGGGCGTGATCCTCTCGCTTCACCCGCAATGGAATCGTCGCTCTCCTCCAGTTTTTCGATACTCTCTACGCTGAGCGGCAAGGTTCGCGTCCCGTACCTGATTCTCGGCTTCCCTCCCTCATGGACGACCGAAATTTCAGCACGTGCGAGCACTGATTCCAACTCGTCCTCGAGCACGGGAAGCATTACCCGCCCCCGCAGCCAGCTCTCCGGAGCATCCCAGTCGATGTCGAACCACCGGGCATATGGAGAGCGTTGGCCACTTGCGAGCAGATCCTCCCAGAACCGGTTTGTCGCGCCCGTGCCCATATGGTTCGGGACTATGTCCAGCATCCACCCGAGCCCCTCCCGTCGCAGCGCGTGAACGAAGGCCTTGCGCTCCACCTCACCGCCGAGCTCCGGATTGACCGTAGTCGGGTCCGTGACATCGTAACCATGCTTGCTGCCTGGGGATGCCGATAGAACTGGCGAGGTGTACACATGCGACACCCCCAGTCGGCGGAGGTATGGGAGAATCGCGCGCGCACTCGAGAAGGGGAAATCCTTGTGAAGCTGAAGGCGATATGTGGCGGTCAGTGCTTTGTTGGTGGTGGGTTCCATAAGAGGGTAAGGCATTGAGAGTGGCGAGCGCCTCAGCGGCGGATCGTGAGTCCCAACCGCCACGAGTCCGGTACCGGGTGCCCGGTGCTCAGTGCTCGGTTGACACAGCGCGGTATCCAGTGCTCGGGCAAGTAACCGCGCCGTATCACGTTACCACCATCCAGTCGTTCTTCGCAGTTCGAAGTCCGCAGCTCTAGCTACTTCAACACTCTGGTGGAATCGACCACTTGGCCACCACTGCTCCTGATCGCTCGGCACTGCCCAAGCGAGCGCGTGACATCAGGGTGGGAGGGCACCTCCTCGATCGCCATGCGGTTCCGGCGGGTCCAGCTCGGATACTTGTCCCCACCCACACCGGGAATGTTAACCGGATCGACCTCTCCAAGGAGATCGTCGTAGGCGAGCCCGACCAGAACAGCCGGTGTGCGACAGAGAAAGTCGTGCACGGCTCCGCGAAGATCCGCCTCCTCCCCCGGCGCTGCCGCCGCGGGAAGAATGCCCTCGGCAGCCAGGCGCTCGACCAGCAGCCTGCGATCGTGTTCTCTATCCCGAAGCGCGGCCTCGGCTTCGCCGGCACTCGTGAGCCCAACCCTCTGTTTCAGCTCGATATCCCGCGCCTTCCAGAAACCCGACAGCGTTGCCATGTCGTGGGTATCCGCCGTCGTCAGGGAAAGAGTCTCGTAGGACATCGATGGATTGAAGCTGCCCCACTCGCCACGCTCAAAGAAGAGTACCTTCGACGAAAGAACACCCCACCCCCTGAGTGCAGCTGGAACTTCCGGAGGCACTGTACCGAGGTCCTCCCCCACGACCAGGGCGCGGGCCATGTGGCTCTCCAGCGCGAGAATTCCAAGCAGATCGGCTGTGGGAAACTTGACGTAGGCGCCAGCGGACGCGGGCATTCCGTCGGGGATCCAGAATTGACGAAATGCACCCAGAATGTGGTCGATTCGAAGTGCGCCAGAATGCCGGAAAGCAGATCGGACAAGCTCGATCCAATACTCGTAGCGCGACTGTCGGAGCAGAACAGGGTTAAGCGGTGGCAGGCCCCAATTCTGTCCACTGACGGCATACATATCTGGTGGTGCTCCTATACTGGCGCCATTTGTTAGCACGTTAGCGTATGACCATGCATCACTGCCAGAGGGGGATGAGCCCACCGCCATATCCTGATAAACACCGATCCCCATGCCCTTCTCCAGTGCCAGGGCGGCCAGGGCGGCAAGTTGCCGGTCTATCTCGAATTGCAGCCACCGGTAAAAGTCGACTTCCCTTGAGTGCGCCTCTCGAAAGGCTTGCACCTCCCCCGACAGACAGTCCCTCAGCGCCACCGGCCACTCGCGCCACCAGCCGGGCGCGGCATTGCCCATTTCCAGCCGAAGGTGATCCTCGATGGCCAGGAATGTCGCGAAGTTGCTCAGGGCGCGTCCCTGGCTTTCCAAGTACTCGGCGAACTGGCGCGCGCGCTCCCCTGGGGCCGCCATCGTGCTGGCGACAAACGTGTCATACAGAAGGTCGAGTACCCGGCGCTTCAGTCGCATTACACCGTCGTATCGCACGTCGGGAGCGTCCCGGAGAATAGCCAGCCTCGCCAGGAACTCATCGGATTCCATCAATGCTCTGGCCGCTTCGCAGTCGGCAAGCTCCGGAATCGAAGAGATATCCAGGTATATGGGATTCTTGTACAGCCGGCTCACCGGACTATACGGGCTTATGTCGTGGCCGAGGTTATGAATCGCGTGCAGAGGGTTCACGCCGACGAACGCTGCGCCGATCTCGCTCCCCCAATCGACAAGCTTTCTCAGGTCGCCGAAGTCGCCGACCCCCCAATTGGCCGCGCTTCTGACGGCGTACAGGTTCGCGGTAATTCCGAAGGCTCGGCGATTCCCCATTAGCTCGGCCGGAGACAGGCACGCGTGAGGCGCGACGATTAGCATCTGGGTAGCTCCCGGGTGCTGGCTACCGTAATGCAGCCGGACACGCACAGTGTGATAGCCCGGTTCCGGAGTCACAGCGAGCTGAAGCGTCAGGAGACCGTCGTCGTCGGGCTGGCCGCGCCCGCGGCGCTGAACTTCCTCCTTCCCGGACGAGAGTCCAATCTCAAAACCGACGGCGCCCGTCCAGCCCTCGGGAATGCGTGCGCGAACGACGTTTGCTTCGGGCCCATGCCGAGCGACGCGCACCGGAGCCAGAATCTCATCGCGATCGCGGCGTTCGAGGTCCTCCAGGGTAACCCTGGCCTGCGCGTCCGAAGAAGCGTCGAAGCCCATCGCCGCAAGCAGCGCTACGCGTGTCTCGTCCGACGTGACCCGAACTTCCTTTCCAGACTGATCGACATACTCGGACAGGATTCCGACGCGGTCCGCGAGAGCGCGGAGTGCGACACGGTGGTCTGAACCCGACAGGGAGGGGTTGGAACTGGGGAGTGTCAAACCCGATTCATCGTCCAGTGGAGCGCCGTCTCACTACGCACATGATCTTCTCATGCTCAGCTATGGTGCTCTGGAACCAGAATCAGCGCCCCCAGAGGTGGCAGTCTCAGCACCATCGACTGCCGATGACCATGGAATGGCGCGGCCTCCGTGTGAACTTTCGAGTATGTCTCGAACAGCTCGCTGCCGCCATAGCGCCGGTCGTCGCTTGAAAGTGCGCGGCGATAGACACCCGCCCCAGGTGCGCCGACTCGATAATCCTCTCGTGGCACGGGAGTCAGGTTGAGGATCACTACGACGTGCCTGCCATCGGCCCGGCGCTGGTAGCTCACCACGGAGTTCTGCCTGTCATTGGCATCGATCCACTGGAAGCCGGCGGGAACGTGGTCGTCGCGCCACAGGGAAGAATTATCCGTGTAAAACTTTCCGAGGTCCTCCATCCAGCGCAGCAGCTCGCGGCGCATCGGATCCTCGGCAAGATGCCAGTCGAGGCTTGTGTCGTGGCTCCACTCGTTGTACGCCGCGATCTCCGTTCCCATGAAGAGCAGCTTCTTCCCGGGGCGTGTGTACTGATACGCCAGGAGAAGACGCAGGTTGGCGAATTTCTGCCAGATGTCCCCCGGCATTTTCTCCAGCAGCGACCCCTTGAGATGGACTACCTCATCGTGCGAAATCGGCATCATGAAGCGTTCGCTGTACTCGTAGATCATTGCGAAGGTGAGCTGGTCGTGATGATGCGCGCGGTATATCGGGTCGCGCGAGAAGTAACTCAGGGTGTCGTGCATCCACCCCATGTTCCACTTGAAGGTGAATCCGAGCCCGCCGTCGTGAACGCTGCGCGTTACACCCGGCCAGGATGTGGATTCCTCCGCTATAGTCATGCATCCCGGATACTCGGCGCGAATCGTCTCGGTCAGTTGCCGCAGGAACGCGATCGCCTCCAGGTTTTCGCGTCCTCCGAATTGATTCGGCTTCCATTCGCCCTCTTCCCGGCTGTAGTCCAGGTACAGCATCGATGCCACGGCGTCGACGCGAAGACCGTCGACGTGATACTCCGCGAGCCAGTACAGTGCGGTCGCTATGAGAAAGCTGCGAACCTCGTTTCGCCCGTAGTTGAAGATGAGCGTCCCCCAGTCAGGGTGCTCCCCCTGCTGCGGATCCTCGTGCTCGTACAATGCAGTGCCGTCGAAGCGCCGGAGCGCGAAATCGTCCTTGGGAAAGTGCGCTGGCACCCAGTCCAGAATGACTCCGATCCCCGCTCGATGCATGTGATCCATGAAAAAGCGAAAATCATCGGGATCCCCGTAACGCGCGGTCGGAGCGAAATAACCGCTAACCTGATAGCCCCATGATCCGTAGAAGGGATGCTCCGTCACCGGAAGCAGCTCGATGTGGGTAAACCCCAGGGTTTTCACATGGCTGGCGAGCCGTGGCGCGATCTCCCGGTAGGTGAGCGGCCGGTTTCCGTCTTCAACAACTCGAGCCCACGACCCGAGGTGGACCTCGTAGACGAGCATTGGCTCTCGCGCATGATCGCGTCCCGCGCGCTCGGCGATCCACGAATCGTCAGTCCACTGGTGACGCGACTCCACTACTCGCGAAGCGGTGGCCGGAGGCACCTCCATCCCGAAAGCGAATGGGTCCGTCTTGAGCCGGATGGTGCGTTCGTGCGTCAGGATCTCATACCTGTAAAGCGCGCCGGAGCGCACTCCCGGGACGAACAGCTCCCATACACCGCTTGCTCCGAGGAAACGCATGGGAAAAAGCCGACCATCCCAACCACACCACTCACCCACCACGCTCACGCGAAGGGCGGTGGGTGCCCAGACGGCGAACGCGACCCCTTCTTCGCCATCGATCACGCGCGGATGCGCGCCAAGCTTCTCCCAAAGCCGGCGGTGCGTCCCCTCGTTGAAGAGATGCAGGTCTACGTCACCCAGTGTTGGGAGAAAACGGTAGGGATCACCGCGCTCCCACGCAGAATCGTGTGGGAACTCGAAGCGCAGTGAATATCGTAATGGCAGCTTCTCATTGGGTAGAATTGCGGCAAACAGCCCACCTTCCACCGCCACCATGTCGATCATCCTGCCGTCAAGGAGCCGGCAAGAGGCGCGCATGGCGTCCGGGTGATACGCGCGCACAACTACGGCGGTCTTCTTGCCGATGGTGGCTGGGTGAGCACCGAGTATGCTGTGCGGATCGTGATGCTCGCCCGCGATGATTCGGCGAATCGCGTCTGAGTGCACTTCGTCAGCCAGTTGCGCCTTCGACACCCACCATCTCGGATCGCGAAGGCAATTCGGGTGCGATCCTGCGCTCTACCCCGTAACGCAGCAGCACCAATGAGTACGCCACCAGAGGAATCGATTCGGCATCGGCGCTGAAGCGGCCGCGCCCCGCGGTATCGATCAGCTCCCCCCAGCGGCCCCTTTTTTCCATCTCGGGAAGCTGGAAATCGACATCCGTCTCACCGCCGTTCAGGAGCAGCAGCAGCGTGTCACCCTTTATCGGACGCCCACGTGAGTCGGTCTCGTCGGTGGCATCCCCGTCGATCAACATTCCGAGAACATGATTGCGTTTGTCATCCCAGTCTGCCTGCGTGAGCTCCTCGCCGTTGGAGCCCAGCCAGCTAACGTCCTTGTTTCCCTCATCGTCCACTACCTGGCCACGCAAAAAATGCCGGCGCCTGAGCACTGGGTTCTCCTGCCGAATAGCAACCACCTTCTGGGTGAAGTCGAGCAGGGTTTTTCTGCGTTCGTCGAGATTCCAATCCACCCACGTGATCTCGTTATCCTGCGCGTAGCCGTTGTTGTTCCCCCGTTGGGTGCGGCTCACTTCGTCTCCGTGGGATAACATGGGAACGCCCTGGGACAGGAGCAACGTCGCGAGGAAATTCCGCTTGGACCGCTCCCGTATTTCGATGATTCTTTCGTTGCCGGTTTCGCCTTCCGTACCCCAGTTACGGCTTATGTTCTCGTTGTGGCCGTCCTGATTATTCTCGCCGTTCGCCACGTTGTGCTTTTGCTCGTAGGTCACCAGATCGTGCAGCGTGTAGCCGTCGTGGGCGATGATGAAATTCACGCTTGCGTACGCCGACCGGTGGCTATGCTCATAGATATCGCTGCTGCCGGCGAGCCGGCTCGCCAACCCGGGCAACGCTCCCTGGTCACCGCGCCAAAAATGGCGAACCCTGTTGCGATACCTGTCGTTTCCCCC
>JBPCJT010000124.1:0-23938 GCA_051005015.1 Gemmatimonadaceae bacterium
GCTGAACGCGCCAGAGCTGTTACCTGCTGTCGCTGCGGGAGCTGAATACGTGAACGGAAAAGCCGTGAAGCACGCACCTGAGAAAGCCGCCGCCTGAAGCTGTTTACACACCGATTGACGTAACCTCAGCATTCGAGCGGCGCAGCACTGAAGCCCAAGGCGTACTCACAGAAAAAAGAGACAGGCTGACAGGGTTCACAGGATGGGAATAGGGAGCAGGTGCGAGACGCCAGACAATGGTTGCAACCACGAAGAGTGAGTTAGTTGCAGCCAAGGGCCAGCTGCGCGACGCAGCGCTAGTTGTTCACTCTCCACTGCCACGGTTCTCTTCCAGTTCCACGCCCAGACCGTCTGCGATGCGGTTGACGAAGGCAAAATAGGCGGTGATGGCGCAGATATCGTGGATTCCTGCGTCATTAAAGCCTCTGGCGCGAAGGCTGTCGACATCTTCGGCCACAATTCCGCTCGGGGTGAGTGTCAGCTTAACCGCGTAGTCCAGCATTGCACGGTCGGCGGTGGCAAGGTTTGCCCCGGTATAGTCCCCCACCAGCGCGCCGCGAAGTGCTGCTTGCGCCGTCTCGCTCATTCCATCTCTGGCAAGCAGCTTCCGGAGGCCCGCTCCGTGATGGTGAATTCAATAGTGACATCTGTTCGCGGCCGAAACGGTGACGGCGATGAGCTCGCGCTGAAACCGGCTCAAAGGACCGGGCTTGTGCATCAGCTCGATGTAAAGGTCGTAATGTTGTTTCATGACCCGCCCGTGCACGCCATGGATGCGGATTATGTGATCGGTGTCCGGGACGCGGTCCGCAGGTGAAATGTCGATGTCGGCCAAATACGGCAGGAATGCCATTTCGACGGCCACAGTTAGTTGGAATAGATCGGGCAGGGAATGAAGTTGGCTCGCACGTGCACTCTGGAAGCCCGGCGGCTAGGGTGCATCGCGGCCGAGCTTCTTCAACAGCGCTATCTGGCCGGAGTGATATGCATCGTGCTGCGCGAGGCCGCGCAGCATAGCACCGTAAGTGACGCCCGTGCCAAGGGCGGGAGTCCGTTCGTCACCGACTCGTGTGGCCAGTCTGCTCTCCGGAAATGCCTGCACCGCTTGCACAAGACCGGCGTGTGCGTCGCCGAGCCCAACAATGGCTCGCTGCCAATGCGCGTCTGAAGGTTCAGCCGGTGAGACGGGCCAGTCGCCTTCCAATGGCGTCCTGGGCGCGTGGCCACGCGTCCGGCGTGCAACCTCGCCCGTCCACGCCGCCATGTGAAGCACGAGCTCCCAAATGGTGTGCGCATTAGGTACTGGGCGCCGAGCGGCCTCGGCGGCCGTGACACCGCGCAGTATATCAGCGCGGGACGAGCCGTGCCATGGCGAACCGTCGTGCGCGTGGCGCAGTTCGTCGACGATGGATTCTATCTCTGTCATACCATGTATTCTCTACAGGTGCCCTGTCCCCGTGCCTGGCATATGCTCGCGCCCGGTTACAAAGCGGTCGATTCCATAAATCGGCAGCAGCCCAGAACGCGCAGCATGCTCGTCCGCTTTTTCGGCAGGTTGCCGTATCCATGGAACCAATAAGTTGCCTCAGGGGATGTCACTGTCAATCGAAGCGGACGAAGTCCGCTCGGGGAGATCACCGTCCGGCTCTTGTTTGGTGGTGAGAATAGCGTTGTCTCGTCAAGTGCTCGTGACTCCCTAGCCAAACACGACGGGGTACAGGAGAGTTACGATTGTCACCAGCACCGCGATCGCGATTACATCGAGAACGATCCCCGCGCGCGCCATCTGCCGCACTGTGATCTGCCCGCTTCCAAAGACGATGAGATTCGGAGCGGTCGCCGCGGGAAGCGCGAACCCCGTTGACGCGGCCAGACCCGCCACGAGCATCAAGGCGAGCGGCGGCTCTCCAATTGCCACGGCGAGTGAGGCCGCGAGCGGCATTGCCATCGCCGCCACTGCGGTATTGGACGCCAGCTCACTAAGCACGAGCACAATAACCGCAAGCCCGCCATATATCACAAAAGTCGGGAACCCTGCCAACCCCGTCATCAGCCCGCCCATCCACTGTGCAAGCCCTGTAGCTTCCATCGCGGTCGCGAGCGAGAAACCGCCTCCGTAGACCAGCAGAACTTCCCACGGAATGCCGCGCGCCTCACGCCATGTAAGCAGGGGACGGTGCACGCCATCACGAGTCGTCCCGGCCAGCATAAACAGGAAAAGCGCGCCAAGCAGCCCGACAGTGCTGTCCGTGAGGCCGGGAGCGATGTCGACCAGCCCCGGTACCACGAACCCCGAGAAATCCTTTCGCTCGCGAAGCACCCACGCCAGTGCGGTGAGAACGAAGACGATCAGCACGGAGCGTTCGCCGCCGCGAAGGGGCCCGAGTGCGTTCCTCCGCGTCCGAATCTCTTCCAGCGCACCGGCGCCAAGGGTAGCCCCTCCGCGGAAGATGAGCATCAGAAGGCCCCAGCAGGCTGGTAGAAGCACGAGCACAATCGGCATCCCTATGGCCATGAACTCCACGAAGCTCACACTCCTCCCCGCCAACTGGGGCGCGGCGCCCGCGAAGATGAGATTTGGCGGCGTTCCGATGAGCGTTCCCATCCCGCCGATGGACGCCGCGTACGCGACGCCGAGCATGAGCGCCGTGCGAAGGCGGCTCGCGTCCATGCCCTCTCCGAAGAGCGCGCCGATGGCGAGGGCAATGGGATACATCATTGCCGTCGTAGCTGTGTTGGAGATCCACATTGAGATGAAGCCGGTTGCCAGCATGACCCCCAGGACAACGCGCTTTGTGCCTGTCCCGATTGCTCCGACGATACCGTAGGCAATTCGGGCGTGCGCGTTCCAGAACTCGAGCGCGGCGGCGAGAAAGAAGCCCGCGAGGAAAAGGAAGACGAGCTCGTTGGCGTATGGAGCCGCGGCCTCCCTGGGCGACGCCACGCCCAGGAGCGGGAAGAGCACCAGGGGCAAAAGTGACGTAGCGCCCAGGGGAATCGCTTCGGTAAGCCACCATAGCGCCATCCAGGCCGCAGTGCCGAGCACGTGGGCAGCCGGCCGCGCCAGCGAAAGGGGGGCGAATGAGAGGACGATCGCGTAGACGAGCGGCCCCGCGGCGAGCGCGGCAAGTCGACGAAATGGCACGCCGCTTGTCCTCGCCGCCTCGATGCTCGTCATGCCATACGCAGCGCCGGCCGCGTCAACCGGCGGCGTACGACACAGAGCCGATTCGAAACGATGCCTGCATTCGACTCCTGTCCTGCCGAATCAGGGGTCTCCGTGTCAGCCATTTTCGACTCGGTCATCTCGCTCAAAACTCGCCGACGAACTTGATCTCCGGCTCGAGATGCATCGCGAACCTGTCCTCTACCGCGCGCTGGGCAGCCGAGATCAGGGCACGCACATCCGCAGCCGTCGCCGTGCCCAGGTTGACCATTATGTTCGCGTGCATGTAGGAGATTTGCGCGTCGCCTACCCGGTGACCCTTCAGTCCGCACTGATCCACCAGGCGGCCGGCGCCGACTCCTTCGATCTTCCTGAAGATCGATCCGGCACTCGGGTGATGCTCCAGCCATGGATGTCTCGCCCCGCGCCAGCTCAGATTTTCCTGCAGGATGCGGTGCATCGCGTCCTGATCGCCGGGTGCGAGCTGAAAGTTGACAGCCAGCGCTATGTCGTCGCGGTGATGGAAAATGCTGTCGTCGTAACCGAAACGCACGTAGTCCCTGCCGACCGTCTTTCGCTCACCTTCTTCAGACAGGATGTCGCACGACTCGAACACCTCCGAGATGAACATCGTCCGCTCACGCTCGGGGGCCGGAGACAGGAAGTGAAGATTCTGCCAGACAGCTCCGCCCACCGTGCTCGGAATACCGATGTAGTGCTCGAGGCCGGACCACCCTCGCGCCACCGCATCGTGAATGAGATCGCCAATTACGGCGCCACTCTCTACCCGGAGTTTCCCGCTCTCGTCCCACTTCGCGCGCGACGCGCGGTTCCGAATTACCAGTCCGCGAAAGCCCTTGTCCCCCACCAGGATGTTCGCGCCTAACCCGAGAACGAAATAGGGGACGCGGGCGTCTCGAGCCGCCACCACGGCGTTAGCAAGTTCGTCCGCAGACTCGGGCTCGCAAAATAAATCAGCCGGTCCACCAATGCCGAAAGTCGTGAACGGGGCGATTGGAACGTCGCGCGCGATGCGCTCTCTGCCGAGACAACGGTCGAGCTTGGCGGACGCTAGGGACGAAACTGTGACAGCCATGGCGGGAAAGAAATAGCGGCACCTGAGGGATTGCTAGCGTGGAGACTGTGGAAGAGAGGAAATTGGGAAGGAAGAAGTCGGAAAGGGAAGGCGGGGGACGGCACAGCGGTGCAGCGATCCGGGAAGCCAGCCCTAGCGGAAGCGCGTATGGTCGTGTCTGCGATCTCTAATCCTCTACTCCCTATTCCCTTCCCTTAGTGGCAGGTTGCGTAAATACGGCAACTTATCGGGAGCGTCGAAACGCCTCCTCCAGCGCAGCGGCGAAAGACCGCCGCCGTTCGGAGAAAAAAATGCCTTCTTTGACACGATGACCCGGATGGGCTCGTAGATGAATCAGCGGACTATTCCCATGCTGTCCATCCTGTCTCATTTTTTCTGTGAGTACACCTTGGGCTTCAGTGCTGCGCCGCTCGAATGCTGCCGTATTTACGGATTCGACCACTCAGCTTCCGGGGTCCCGAACTCCTCTGCTACCACCCTCGCATTCATGGTGCCGGTATACAGTGCCTTCCGCACGACTGCTCCCGCGATGCCGGCGTCGGCCAGAGATCGCAACTCGACCATCGTGGATACTCTGCCACTCGCGAGCACGGGATGATCGCTCGCTTCCGCGGCATCCTCCATGAGTCGCAGATCTGTTTCCGCGACCTGTCCATCCCAATGCACCGCCGTCACCATGACGCTGGCGAGAGGGAGATCGTTCAGCTCCTCGATTACGTCAGCGACGTGGCGCGTAAGTGTGCGCCGCCACCCCCGCGACAAAACATTTCGGTTTCGGACATCCGCAGCAACAATGAGGCGTCCACGCCACGAGGCTGCGACGTAGGCCAGCCAATCGGGATTCTCCAGGGCACGCGCCCCAACTACGACACTGCGCGCGCCATCGGCGAGAAGTCTCTCGATTGTAACAGCATCCCGAACACCCCCTCCGACCTGCACCGGCACATTGGCGTCCCGGATGATCTCGCGTACCAGCGCCTCGTTGCTGCCGTTGTCGCTGGCGGCATCCAGGTCCTCCAGGTGGATAAGATTGAAGCCAAGCTGCGCCCATCCCTTCGCGACACCCGCGGGGTTCGGGATACGTATGAGTTCGTGGTCATACTCTCCGCTCTCGAGCTGTACGCAGGCGCCTTCGCGGAGGTCCAGGGCCGGGATTACTATCATGGGCCGGAATCGGGAGTCGGGAATCGGGAATCGGGAGTCGGGAGTCGGGAGTCGGGTATCGGGAGTCGGGAATCGGGAATCGGGAATCGGGAATCGGGAATCGGGTGGCGGGTGGCGGGTGGCGGGTGGCGGGTGGCGGGTGGCGAAAGTAGACGGGCCTTGGAGGAAGCGGAAGACCCCGAAAAACGAAGAATGAAAAGAACGCGTGCAGGGCGGGTGGTAGGTGACGTAAACCCTTCCCTTCTACCTCTCTTGTGAATAAATTCACTTGTCTCGCGGAGTCCGCGAGCCGACTTTGAAACTTACGACGGCCTGGAGGCCTCTCAACAATGCGGTTTAAGGTACTTGCGCTCGTGGTGAGCGCGTTCGTTCTCGGCGCGTGCGCCGGCGGTGACAGGATCGATTCGGATACAACGGCGGCGATGGATTCCGACTCCTCGGCAATGCCCGCGATGAGCGACACGACAGGTAGCGGCGCTATGGGTGCCGGAGCGCCAGTCTCTGGCACTACGCATGAAGTGCAAATGGTACTCGAGGGATCCACGTACAAATATGTCCCGGCCGACATTACGGTTAAAGCGGGCGACCAGATCAAGTTCATCAACGCTTCTGGCGGTCCGCACAACGTAGCGTTCAAAGCGGCCGACATGCCTGCCGCTATCGCCACCCAGCTCGACGCCAACATGCCCGCGACCGTCGGCGCGATGCAGAAGATGGGGAAACTGGCCGGTCCCCTCGTTACCGAGCCGAACGGGTCTTACACGATCTCCTTCGCCGGCATAGCTGCGGGTACGTATCCCTACGTGTGCACGCCGCACGAGGCGCTGGGAATGAAGGGGACCATTACGGTTCAGGAGTTCTCAAAGGTTCCTGCTCGCGTCGAAGGGGCGCCGGTGCCATGCACCGGCGCCCTCTTGTATCTTGGGACATGCAGTTCTGGCTCGGAAGCTTTGTATTTGTCGCCGGTGCCGTGCTCTGGTACGTTAGCCGCCGCGAAGCCGTGATCGTCCCCACCTGGATGCCAAGGCTCGGGATCGCCGTCACGGCGCTGGGGCTCGGCACTCTTGCTGCGACGCAGCCGACAGTGGCGTGGAAGATCTCGTCAATCTGTTTCAGCCTCGTGGCGATAATACTCCTGATTTCGGTAATCCGGGAAAATCTGCGGCGGCGGTAGGTTGGAGATCGGCGGGCGTAAAATCTCGCGCGACGAGCGAATGCGGTGACTGGTTTAACTACTCTCCAGCGACGCGGCGGCCGACGCTATTGGCCAGTGCCACCGCCCAGCCAACAACGGTGCCGTTGATGGCGCATTTCACCCTGTCGCCTTTTACCGTTACGGCGATATCCTGAGTTACCGCCTCACCAGCGCCGGCCAGTGCCAGTGGCCAGTCTCGGACTCAGGGGGTCAACGATCAGTTGTGGTTATAGCCGGGCGCAGAAAAACCAGCTCAAATTGGCCCGATCATTGAAGGCGGAGCCCCGGCACTCTGAGCGCGGTCAAAATTGCTAGCTATTATTTTGCCGCGAATTCCGCCTCACTGCCACTGCACCGAGACTGGCAGTGTGACTTGGGAACCGGCCAGTAGCACTGGGAGGGGGCCTGGCAGCGCTATCGCCCCAGCCCCACCCCAGACGTGCACCATGGATGGAGCCGTCCTGCACTCGTCCCCAGCAGCAGTCCCCGCAGCCAAAGCAAGGCGCGACAATCCGCCCTGATTCTGCTATACTCTTACCATGCCACCAGCACCCTCTGGGCCGCCATCGCTCGGCGCGCTTTCGACAGCATTCGCTCCACCGGATATGCCGCCCGAAGTCGCCACGACCCCACTCATGCAGCAGTACCGCGACATCAAGTCCCGGCATCAGGACGCCGTACTGCTCTTTCGCATGGGCGACTTCTACGAGACTTTCTTCGACGACGCAATACTGGCCTCGAGGGTGCTCGGGATCACGCTCACTTCGCGCAATAACGGGGGCGCGGCCGAGGTACCGCTCGCCGGTGTGCCGGTAAAAGCGGTGGGCGAGTACATGAGGCGATTAGTGCAGAAAGGGTATCGCGTTGCGATTTGCGAGCAGATGGAAGATCCCAGGCTCGCCAAGGGAATAGTGCGGCGCGAAGTTGTAGAGACGCTTACCCCGGGCGCCGTATTCTCCGACGATATGCTCGATCAGGGACGCAACAACTTTCTCTGCGCGCTCGACTTCGCGCGGGGTACAGCGGGCGTGCTCGTTGTGGGGGTAGCCGCGGCGGATCTCTCGACTGGAGAGTTTCGGCTCGCAATCACGTCGGAGGGCGATCTGGACGCGGTGCTCGCGCGCTTTTCTCCCAGCGAGATACTCGTGCGCAAGGATGCTCCTGCGGGACGCCTTGCGTGCGCGGCGCGGGGGGACGAGAACGCAATCGTGACGGAACGTGACGCATGGGAATTCGATGTGCGTCTTGGGCGTGAGACATTGGCCAAGCAGTTCGGTGTCGCGGATCTTGCCGGCTTTGGCGTGACCGACGGAGATAGCGTGGCGGTGGGAGCGGCGGGGGCACTGCTGCACTTTCTGCGGGAGCTACAGCCATCTGGACTGCCGCATCTCGCGTCACCAGTAGTGGAGCGGCCCGGTCACGCGATGCCCCTTGACGAGATGACGCGCCGCAACCTGGAGCTCACCGAATCGCTTCGGGGAGACGATGCGGCGGGCACGCTCCTGAGCGTGCTCGACCGGACAGTGACGCCAATGGGAGCGCGGCTTCTCCGGCAGTGGATCCTGATGCCGCTGGTCACTCGCACCGCGATCGAGGACCGGCTGGATGCGGCTGCCGCACTCGCGGGAGATGCAATCGCGCGCGCTGCGCTGCGGACGTCGCTGGACGGCGTGCGCGATGTGGAACGGCTGGCAAGTAAAGCCGCGGCCGGACGCGCAACGCCGCGCGAGCTCGGGGCGCTCGCCGAATCGCTCGCGCGCCTTCCGGCGGTATATCAGGCCGCCCACCGCGTCGCGCGTGCTGGGGCTATCGCCGGCGTGACAACCCGTTGGGACGGCTGCGATGACCTATGCGTCACACTACAGCGGTCTCTGGTCGACCATCCACCCATCGCGGTGGGCGATGAGCCCGTTATCCGGCCCGGCATCGATGCCAGGCTCGATGAGTCGCGCGCGCTGCGCGACGGGGGCAAGGACGGAATCGCGAAGATTCAGGCGGAAGAGCGTGCGCGAACGGGAATCCCTTCGCTCAAGGTCGGCTACAACAAGGTCTTTGGCTACTTCTTATCGGTGACGAATTCCAACCGTCACCTGGTGCCGGCTGAGTATCAGCGCCGGCAGACTTTGGCGGGTGAGGAGCGCTACGTGACCCCCGAGCTCAAGGAGTACGAGGAGCGCGTGCTCTCAGCGGCCGAGGAGATCGAGGCGCGCGAGCGTACGCTCTTTGAGGAGCTGCGCACCGCCGCGGGCGCCCAAATAGCCCGTCTCCAGAGCATTTCGTCGGCAATAGCGCAACTCGACGTACTGGGCTCATTGGCCGAGGTGGCGGAGCGGGAGGGGTACACACGCCCGGAGCTGGCGGACGATTCGAGCCTGGAGATCGTCGCGGGCCGACATCCGGTGGTTGAGCGAATGATGCCGCGCGAGAGGTTCATCCCGAACGATGTATCACTGAACGACGCTGCCCGGATGATCATCCTCACCGGTCCTAACATGGGAGGCAAGTCGACGATCCTCAGGCAGATCGGTCTGATAGTGCTCATGGCGCAGATGGGCAGTTTCGTACCCGCGGCGCGCGCCCGCATCGGTATCTGCGACCGGGTTTTCACGCGCGTGGGAGCCAGCGACAATCTCGTGCGCGGACAGTCCACCTTCATGGTGGAAATGACGGAGACGTCCGCGATCCTGAACACCGCGACGCGCCGCTCCCTCGTGCTACTCGATGAGATTGGTCGCGGGACGGCGACCTACGACGGCGTCTCCATCGCGTGGGCCGTGAGCGAGCATCTGCATAACACGATCGGCTGCAAGACGGTGTTCGCCACGCACTACCACGAGCTGACGCAACTCGCCGACGAGCTGGATGCAGTGCGGAACTACAACGTTGCCGTACGGGAGACAGGTGACCAGATTCTTTTCCTGCATCTCCTTCGGCCGGGCGGGGCCGACCGCTCGTACGGCATAGAGGTCGGGCGGCTGGCGGGGTTGCCGGCTGGAGTTCTCAAGCGCGCGCGCGGGGTGCTGAAGCTGCTCGAGGGGGGACATCTAGTGCAGGTTCCGGGCGCCGCGCGCCAGGTGTACGATAACCAGCTCGGCCTGTTCGAGGCGGCGCACCCGCTGGTAGACAGACTTGCGGAGCTGGACGTGAATAATCTCACTCCCATGCAGGCGCTGGAGACGTTGGCGCGAATGGTGGAAGCGGCGAAGGAAGGATAGAAATCGCGTAGTTGCCGGTGTCTTCTCCCTATTTGAAGGAGATGGCGATGCGTGGATTGGCCACAATCCTCATGCTTTTCCCCATGTTGCTTCCGGCGCAGCAAGCGGTTGGGCCGCTGCTGCATCTGAATAGCGGAACACCCGCCACTTCGATCGTAACAGCCGGCGAGGTGCGGCGAGCCTGCCATAATCCCGATGTTTCCTCTAATGCGCAGCTCGCCACGTTTTGTGGCCTCTCGAAGCGGCCACCAGCCGAATGGAGGCTCGCGACTGTGGTGGTGCCCAGCCCGGATGTCATCCGCTCACTGGCGCAGCCGATGGACCCGGAGATCGACTACGATCGCATACGCGATACGCTGAGAGCAGATTCACCCAGGCCGGCGCGCGCGATCAACCTTGGCGCAGGGTTGGCGAGCCAATCCACGCTTCTTCTTGGTGCAACCGACTTTCTGGCAAACAAGGGCCGGCAACAGCTACGCATGTCGGTGGTAGCGAGGTTTTCCGGCGGGGTGTGCCGCCCCGACAGGCTGAGCCCCTATCTGGGCAGCACGTGCGCTCTGGTTGACAGCGCTGATTGGAACGTTCTTCTACCCGGAGTGGTGTCGCTCCGCACCGCGGTCCGCACGGATCTGCAGCGCCTTCCGGGCGTTCTCGTCGAGACGACGTTCGTGCGAGCGTCGGAAAGGCTGCCGAGCGATGCCGTGGATCGCGTGCTCGTGGCCAGGTATGCCGCGCGGTTCCTGATAGATGTCGTACAGGGGGGTGATGCGCCGGCCGCCTTCGCCCGGCTCGCGCAACTGCGACCCGCCATCCGGGAGGCACTGCGTTTCAGCGCGGACAGCACTCCGGCGGCGGCCGCACTGTATCAGGCGGCGGTGTTGCTGTCTGCGCTCGAAGAGCGCGGCGCTTTCCGGCGAGCGCAGTGGAGCGACTCTTCCAGGCGGATCCTGTACGGAATGCAAGCGATAGCCGTAAACGCAAAGGCGGCTGTGCCATGGACGTGGCCGACCGCCGTCACCGGTGCCTGCACTGACGGGGACCTTTGCCTCGGCTTCGACCCAGCGCGCCTGTTCATGGTCGCCCAGGACTTCGATACCGCGGTGAGGATCTTTCAGGCAAAGCGCGACTCGGTATACGACCTGATCAGGAATCCAAATCTCACTGCGGAGGCAAGGCGAACAATCTATCCACGCGTGATCGCTTCGGCCGCCGACATGCTGTCGCTGGCGCTGCGTGCCGCGCCTGAAAGTCCCCGGCTGGAGAACGTCGCGGCGACCATCGCGCACGTCCAGCGAATCGCGACGTATCTGGGCGACGAGCAATACGGTACGGCAATGGCGGACGTCCTGCAGCTCACGAATGCGCTGGGCCTGTACACCTCCCTGCCACCGCATGCAGCGCGAATATTTTCTTTCACGGCCGACGTCGCCCAGGCAGAAGACGCCGAGGGGGTGGAGGCCGCCATGTCGCACTTCGTGTCGCAGAGTGGCGGATACCGCCGGAAGCGCGAGCCGAAAACCGCTGGCTACGTGTATCTCAACGCGTACGCCGGGGCGGCCGCTGGCCGCGAGAGCGCGTGCAAGCGGATTCGGAGCTGCGGCGATCGGGCGTCGTTCGCCGGCGCGTACGTTCCAATCGGCGTGGAGCTGGGGCGTTCTGTGCCGTGGGGATTCGTGCGCTCTGCAGGGGTCTTCGTGCAGGCGATCGATGTGGGGGGTCTCGCATCGTGGCGAATCAGCGCTGACGACAGTGTCGCAAGCGCGCCGGAGGTCGGAGTCGACCAGCTCTTTGCGCCAGGGGTCTACGCAGTGGCGGGGATCCGCGGCCTCCCGGTTTCCGTCGGCGTGGGGACAAGTCTCGCCCCAAAGCTTCGCACGATTACGTTAAACGGACAGACCGAAGAGCGGGATGCGTTTCGCCGGCTTTCGTTTTTCGCTGCGCTGGACATCCCATTATTTCCCTGAACTCCGTGATTCCTGGAGAATTCCTGATGCACCGTCGCGAGTTCGTTTCGGCTCTCAGCACCGCGTCCGGTGCTGCGGCATTGGGAGGAGTCCTGCCGAACGCAGTTGGAGCCGGGGAGTTCGGTGTCCCGCTCGATCCGAGAACCGTTCCCAAAACCAACATAGAGATCAGGACGAGCTATCCTTCCATCCCTCCTCTCGGCAAAGACGTGTTCGAGCGACGCCTGGAGCAGGCGCGGAAGCACACGAAGGACGCCGGAGCCACCGTGCTTGTAGCGACCAGCGGCTCGACGAACTTCAACTATCTCGTCGGTTCGGATTTCGGCCGGAGCGAGCGGCTGGTCGCGCTCGTGCTGCCAGTGAATGGCGAACCGGTGCTGATCTCTCCCGCCTTCGAAGCGGAGCGGGTGCGCCGCGGCGCGAGGATCGGAAGCGTAAGAGGGTGGGAGGAGCATGCGAGCCCGTACGCGCTTGTGCGCGATGCCCTTGCCGGAGCCGCACAGGGTGCCGTGATTGTGATCGAGCCGAAAACGGAATACTGGACGGCAATGCGCATCCTTGCCGCGCTTCCCGGTGCCAGACTGGTTGACGGCTCGGCGGTCTTCGAGCGGATGCGTCTGGTGAAATCGGCGGACGAGATCGTTCGCATGAAAAGGGCTATCCAGATTACCGAAGACGCAATTGCCGCAACGCACGACCAGCTGCAGGCCGGGATGCGTGACTTCGACATCGCGGCGATTGTATCGCGCGAGCACACTCTGCGCGGCGTGACCGGGGGCGCGCTGGTGCAGCTCGGGGCGCAGTCAGCGCTGCCGCACGGCGGTACGATCAACGCAGTGCTCAGAGAGGAAATGGTCGTCTTGATCGACGGCGGGTGCGACTTTCACGGATACGCGTCCGACATTACGCGCACGCGGTGGTTCGGCGATGCGCCGCCTGCCAAATTTCGCGAGGTATACAATCTCGTGCACGACGCGCAGAGCGCCGCGATGGAGAAAGTAAAGCCTGGGGTGCCTGCCGAGGAGATCGACCGCGCTGCGCGCGCCATCATCACCAAGGCTGGTTACGGCCAGTATTTCACCCACCGTGTGGGACACGGAATGGGGATGGACGGACACGAAGAGACGTACATGGTGGAAGGCAACAAGCGAGCTCTCGAGCCGGGCTTCGTGTTCTCGGTGGAGCCCGGGATTTACATGCTTGGCGAATTCGGGTTGAGGCACGAAGACGATGTCATGTGCACTGCAAGCGGTGGGGAGGTTTTGTCCAGGCGGGCGCCGAAGATCTAGAAATTCGAGGGAGGGTGTTGGGCGACTGCGATCTCGGGGAGAGGGGCACTGCTGATAGCTAGCACTGGCACTGCTACTGGCATTGGCCACCGGTATCACCTCTATCTCGCCAATACCAAACTCGCCTTTTCTTCCACCAACTCCCCTTGCCCTCCCACGACGTAATAATTGCCGGACTCGGCGCGATGGGTTCCGCCACCGCCTACCACCTCGCTCGCCGCGGCGTCCGTGTGCTCGGCATCGACCGTTATTGGCCGCCCCATGTCTTCGGCTCCACTCACGGCGAAACGCGCATCATCCGCGAAGCGTACTTCGAGCATCAATGGTACGTCCCGCTGGTCCAGCGCGCGTACGAGCTGTGGAAGGAGCTCGAAGCTGCTTCAGGACGGACGCTTTTTCGGCAAACCGGCGGCCTGATGGTCGGGCCTCCGGATGGCATTCTGGTCGCTGGCGCACGTGAAAGTGCACTCCAGCATTCGCTTCCGTACGAGGAACTGTCGGCGGCCGAGGTGCGAAATCGCTTCCCGGTACTGTGTCCCGAAGACGGCATGGTGGGGCTCCTCGAGCCGCGCGCCGGAATTCTCTTCCCGGAGCAATGCGTCGAAACCAACCTCGAGGGCGCACGTGCGCTTGGAGCTACGCTGCACCGCGGCGAGCGCATGGGATCGTGGCGCGCGGGGAATGGAGTAGTTCACGTGACCACCGATCGCGGAACGTACGAGGCGGCACATCTCGTTCTCGCGGTCGGTCCCTGGATGGGCGAACTAGCCGGTTTCGCTCTGCCGCTTACTGTCGAGCGGCAGCTGTTCCACTGGTTCGAGCCCTCGGAGCGCGCCGAGCTGTTTCATCCCGACAGCTGCCCGATCGCGCTCTGGGAATACAAGCCCGACAACATCTTCGCGACGTTCCCCGACCTGGGGGGCGGCGTCAAGGCCGGGATACACCACAGCGGCGAAGTGACCACACCCGATGACGTGCGGCGCGCTGTGACCCTGGAGGACGACGAGGCCATGCGCGCCCAGATGCGCCGCTTCGTCCCCGCGGCCAGCGATCGCATTCTCGGCTCGCGCGTTTGCTTGTACACCAACACCCCCGATCACCATTTTGTGATCGACAGGCACCCCGGGCATCGAGAGGTCATCATAGCGAGCCCTTGCTCCGGACACGGATTCAAGTTCTCGAGCGCGATCGGCGAAGTGCTGGCGGATCTGGTGACGATCGGAGAGAGCTGGATGGATCTGACACTCTTCGAGGCGCGGAGGTTCAGCTCGGACGAACCAATGGACATGAATACATGAACCTGTCCATGAGCCATAGTAGTTTGTATTTTGCCAAGCGCATTTCGCCGTTCGCAGCTTTAGTCCGCAATCCGCAGTCCGCATTCCGGAGAATCTTCATGTCCCGTATCGCATTCGCATCCGTCGTGATGGCGGCGCTGACTCTTCAGACTATGCCCGAATTGGGCGCCCAAGGACCGCGCACCGACACGGGCCCCAGGGCGCTAATCGAGCGCGCCGTGCAAGCGATGGGTGGAGAGCAAGCGCTGCGCGGCACCACCACCAGCATATCTGAATTCAACAACGCGACGTTCGCGCTCGGCCAGGAGGAAACCTCCGAGTCGCCCGCGCGCGCGACATTGGCATCCGGAAAAATCATCGTCGACTGGAAGGGGAATCGCAGGGTTCAGATTCAGGAAGTCCGGCCCGTAGCCGGCGCGATGACTCGGCAACGCCAGATCATGGCCGGAGATATGGGGATGAACGAGACCGACGGCAGACAAGCCGCCTCAGCCCCAGCCCAGATAATCGGGACGCAGCGCGGAATGCGCCTCCAGCCTGAGCGGATGCTTCTCGCGGCACTGGATCATCCCTCGAGCTTGACCCCACTCAGGCCGCGTGAATGGCGCGGAACACTCATGGATGGAGCTCGCTTCGCGCATGGCGCGGACACCGTGTCTCTTTTCTTCGACCGTATCTCCGGATTGCTCACCGTCGCCGAATCTGTGGTTGACGATCCGATACTTGGCGACCGCCGGAACGTTGCCTGGTACACGCGCTGGCAAAACGCCGGGGGCGGTGTAAAGCTTCCACGCCAGATAGACTCCGAAGCGAACGGGCGGCTGCAGTCACACTCCGTGATTACTTCGGTGACCGTGAACGGGGCGTTGGATGAGACGCTGTTCACGATCCCGGATTCGATTTCGTCGCGCGCCCAACGTGCCTCATCCGCGCCGACGCCGGCCCCGCTCATGGTGCATCTGGTAGAGCTGGCACCGAATGTCTGGCGCGCCGAGGGCGGCACGCACCACTCGCTGGTGATCGAGCAGCCGGCGAGGCTCGTTGTAATCGAGGGTCCGCTGAATACAGCTCGCACCCGAGCCGTGCTCGACACGCTCCGGGCCCGCTTCCCCGGAAAGCCGGTTGCCACGCTCGTGAATACTCACCACCACTGGGATCACTCCGGCGGCGTCCGCGCATACATGGCTGCCGGGATACCGGTTGTCACCCATGTTCGGAACGCAGCGTTCATCCGCGGGCTCGCTTCCGCACGAAAGACTGTCGACCCGGATGCGCTGTCCCGGCGGCCGCGGCCGTCGGTAGTGCGTACCCTTACGGACTCCATGGTCCTCGGCGAAGGGGATTCGCGCGTGGTGATCTATTCGATTCCCACCATCCATGCGGAAGGCGTGCTCGCCGCATACGTACCAGCGTCGCGCATTCTTTTCGCGAGTGACGTGCTGAGCCCCGGCGCAACGCTTGCACCGGCAGGGAGCGCGGAGATGGTCGCAATGGCGCGCTCGCGCGGCCTGACTGTCGACCGGTTTGCCGGCGGACACGGGAATGTGGCGAGCTGGGCGGACGTTGCGGCAGCGGGCGGCGCGAAACCCTGACCTGCGCTCATCTTACGCTCATGAGCATGCGTATTCGAGGCTTCCTGCCGATATGCAGCTCGAGTTTGCCCGGCCGGGCCGGCGTGAATTCGTAGTCGTAGTTCTCGCCGACGCCGATGAGAAAGGACGCCGGCTGCGGCTGCATCTGGTGCGCGGGCAGACGCGCGCCATCCTTGGCCAGCGGACGCCATGACACCGCCGATGAATCTGAGCGCAATGACACATAGAACGCCTGCGCGAGGAGGATGCTGAGAAAGCGGAAGCGGTATGTTCTGCCGGCTGTGAGCTGTATCGGCGGAGGAGCCGTGTCGCCCTGCAGCAGGTACGCTTCCTTCCCAGCGTCCACACGCTCGCTGAGCATGAAGACGCGATCAGTTTCGGGATCGTAACGTTCGCCGGGCTCGAGTACCAGCAGCGGGCCGTACATGCCTGACTCGAGTTGGGTGCCGTCGTCCATGTGAGTGTGGTACATGAACGTTCCAGCGCGGGGCGGCGTGAACTTCACGGTGAAGGAATCGTGCGCGGCTATGAGTGGGGCCAGACGCTGCCCAGCTCCACTCCAACCCGCAACCCCATCGTAAAAGCTCTCCAGCTCAATGCCGTGCCAGTGCACGCTCGTCGGCTCGCCGAGTTTGTTTACCACGGTGATGCTGACGGGTTCTCCTCGCGTGAGAACGATCGGGCTTCCCGGAATCGGCACCGAGTCCGGCGGTGCGGTCGGACCATTCTGGAGCACGAATCCACGAATCGAATCCCGTCCAGCCTGCGCGACGAGCCGAAGCTTTCGCACCGGCGTTGCCGAAGCGATGCGACGGTTCGTGTTTCCGGGTCTAGGCCGAACCTCCACTCCCAATACCAGTCCCGACATATTCTCGAGCGCGTGACGGCTCTCGCTGCCGCCGGGTGCAACCCCCGAGCCGTGAGCCACCTGTTCGCGCTTCAGCGGAATGAATCTTGGCGAGATGTGCGGCAACATGTGACAGTGCATCATCCAGTTGCCTGGGCGTTCGGGCACCCACGTCGTCCGGATTGTAGTTCCCGACATCAACAGCTCGGTGACTACTCGCCGTCTGTCCCGTTGCGCGTAGACTGTGTCGGTGCGTTCGTCCCCTCTGCCGTCGACGCGGTAGTAGAAGCCATGCAGGTGCATGGGATGCGGCCTGTCGCTGGTATTGATCCAGCGCCAGCGTACCGAATCTCCGACGTTGTAAACGGTCCGGTCGGTGTGGGGCCACATGCGACCGTTGATCACCGGCTTGAAGATGTCCTCGTGCTGATCCGGGCCGGACGTGTCCGGTGGAATCTCAATAAGGCTGATGACGAAGATTTCGTCGTTCGCACGAGCACCCCTCGCATCAACGATGAACGCGCCTGAAAGCTGGCTGTCCCACCCGGAACGCTCGGAAATCCCCTTCCCTGTAGTGCTCGCCCAGTAGAAATACGTTCCAGGCGCGCCCGCGGAAAATCTCACTTCCCGAGTCGCTCCTGGCGCGACCTGGATAGTGTCGTCATTAGCTGAAGGATGTTTGTGAAGACCGTGAACGACGAGCGTCGAATCGGGAATGTCATTACGAACGGAGGCGAGGATCTCGGTGCCTTCCCTGACGCGGATGAGCGGGCCTGGAATCCGCGGCGCCTCATGGTCCTCGCCAAAGGCCTGAACGATCAGAGACGGGCCCCCTTTTTTCTCGGCGAACCATCTCGCGGGGCGCGCGACAAGACGAATGGTCAGAACGCCGTTCCTGACTGTGCCGGCGGCTACGCGATTCGAGTGCGTCTCGACAATCGGAAAGGGATCCGGCGCTGTTACTATCGTGCGGCGACCGGAATTGCTGTCGCTTGACGGGACTGCGCCCAGAAAAACCAGAAGCGGAAGATGCAGCCAGCGCATGGAATGCTCGCGATGAGGTTAGGCGGAAATGACCGTGTTACGCTCTGCGTGCGTGTTACGTCTGTCAAGCTTGATGACGCAAAACCCCCATGCGCTACTGCACTTTGCGTATGCCGGCCGAGGGGTGGGACCTGGTCTCGAGCACCGGCAGCCTGGCTAGGGTAGTATCCACCAGAGCGCGGATGAGCGGTGTGTTGGTGGGAAGCAGGTGGCCCGTCGTGAGCCAGATGAGCGTCTTGGGTTCCCGAGCTGCAGCGTAAAGCGCCCGCACCGCCTGAACCGGCATTTGGCGATCGTCTTGCCCGTTGACCATGATCACCGGGCGCGGCGCAATGCCAGCGACGTAATGGGTTGGCTCGAACTCGTCGTACAACCGGCTAGCCAGCCACGCCGCGACTGACCGGAGGAACCGCGGCTTTAGTGTGAGATTCGCCGCGAGCACGGTACCGAGATCACCCGCTCCGTAGATCAGCCCCACGTTCCGGAACCGGTGGTCCTCCGCCGCGGCACGGACACCGAAGGGTACCGCGAACGAGGTTACCACCATTGCCAGGCGCGAGCTGTCTACGTCGGCACGCTGGGTGAGGTACGCGCCGCCGAGGGAAAACAGTCGTGGTATAAGGCGCAGTTCGCGGCGGATACGGTCGCTCTGAAGCAGCACAGTGAAGGGGTCGAATTCGTAGGGTACTCCATCCGGGTAATCCAGCGAGAGGACCACCACATCGCCGAATTCGGGCGGGAGATACTCCAGGGCGGCGCTGTTCAGCTCCCGGCCATCATTGAGCAGCACCGCCGGAAAGGGACCGTCGCCCTGACGAGGGCGGAGCAGCTTGCCGGTGGCGGTTTCTCCACCGCCCCTCAGCCGGATGCGGTAGAGGTCGTACCGCCCGCGCGCCTGCTGGTACGTCACCTCCGCGCTCACCGGCGCATCGATCCGGATACCGGTGGTGGCGTGACAGGCCAGCACCAGAGCAGCCACTGCGACTGCGCGCAGGTACCGCATGGTCCGGGACAGCTGGCCCGAGGCTGCAGGCGTCAGCAATACGATGCGCGTTATATCCAATGTGAAGCAGGACAACGTGCGCGGCCTTCGTCCAGCAACGAAGCGATCGACGCGGATCGCGCGCAGTTCCCCCAGCCTAACCCCCTGAACCGCTGCCTAGGGCGTGAGATCCATGGCTTCCACGACGCGGCTATACGGAATCTTGGCCGTGTCGTTGACCTGCTTCACCAGCTCGGCATCTGACGACTCGAAAAGGCACATGCACTTGTCATCGCCGGGCACGTAGGTGCTGCGAATGTACCGCACCTGCTTTCCCTCATCGGTGAATTGCTTGCTCGTTTCGATAGCGGCCTTCTGCGCGCCAGCCAGCTGGTCCATCGAGATTCCGGGGAGCTCGCGCTCCACCATGAAGACCGACATGGGAAACCTCCTGTGTGGATTGTGTTCGGACGGGCCGTCACGATGTAGATTTTTCGGTCAGGCGTCAAGCGTGGGTAGGTTGGGAAGTATAGAGCAGGATATCTCCAGCGCGACACTCTCGCGCCAATGCCCTGGCTTGCGACGCGCGCTCCCTGCCGCGATGATGGTGAGACCTCAGAGCACAAGGATTCCCATGCGATCGTTCAGCTTCCTCGCGCTTACCGCGCTGTTGGTTCCGCTCGCCACTGGCGCTTCGCGTGTGGCTCCCGTCGAGATCACCGAGTGGAAAGTGCCGTGGGAGAACAGCAGGCCGCGCGATCCCTACGTTGACGGGCGAGGGCGTGTCTGGTTCGTCGGGCAGCGCGGTCACTACGCCGCGTATCTCCAACCCAAGACCGGTGAATTCAAGCGCTTCGAGTTGGAATCCGGCACAGGACCGCACAATCTGATCGTTGACACCGCAGGATTCGTCTGGTACGCCGGAAACCGCAAGGCGCACATCGGACGGCTGGATCCGCGTGATGGATCCATCAGGAAGTATCCCATGCCGGACTCGGCGGCCAGCGACCCGCATACACTTGTCTTCGATCAGCGCGGGGACATCTGGTTTACGGTGCAGGGTGGGAACTTCGTCGGCAAGCTCGCCACGAAGACCGGGCACGTGGAGCTGGTGCGCGTACCGACGCCAGATGCCCGGCCCTATGGCATCGTGATCGACGCGAAGAACCGTCCGTGGTTCAACGAATTCGGAGCCAGCAAGATCGCCACCGTCGATGCGAACATGCGTGTAATGGAGATTGCGCTTCCGCATGCTGGAAGCCGCGCGCGGCGGATCGGCATCACTTCAGACGGGATGGTGTGGTACGTGGATTACTCGCGTGGATTCGTTGGCAGGCTCGACCCGGCCAATGGCAAAACGGACGAATGGGCTGCGCCGAGCGGCGCGAGGTCACTTCCGTACGCCATGGCGATTGACGGCCGAGACCGGATATGGTTCGTGGAGACCGGGGTCCAGCCGAACCGGCTCGTTGGATTCGATCCGAAGTCACGCGAGTTCTTTAGTGTGACGGAGATCAGGAGCGGAGGCGGCACGGTGCGGCATATGGTCTTTCACAAACCAACCAGCGCGCTCTGGTTCGGAACGGACGCCAATACGATCGGAAGGGCGAAGGTACCAGCTTGATGGTTGAGTGATAGCCGTGACGCTGGCTCGATGAGAGCTCCGATGGCGCGAGTCAGCCTTTCCTGTGAACGGTTATGAGCCAAGGATTCGCGGACCGGGGCCGAGGCGATCCCCGGATGCGGATCAGCTGGCGCCGGATGCCGCAAAAGGTGGCGTCCCAAAAATCACCACACTTCCGTATCGCTCTGCGGCCGCGCGAATCCTTGCGATAGGTGGCGGCGCAAGGGGCGGAAGGGTGCGCTCTGTCGACGGTTCTCCTGCCGCCGGCATGGTTCTGACTCCTGATTCCTGAAAGGGCTTAATGGGATGACAGTACCATGAGACTAGAGTACCTTCGTGCTGCGGTCAGCGGTCGACAGAACCAGAGGAAGGGAATAGAGGAAGAACGGGCGTCAGACCTTCCCGCCCTTTGCGCGCTGCCGCTCTTCCTCGGCAACGCTGTCGAGCGTAAGCGTGAAGGCCGAGCCTTCGCCAAGTGTGCTCTCCGCGAAAATGTCTCCGCCCATCCCACGCGCGAGGTCACGACTTATGGCGAGGCCCAGACCGGTTCCCTCCCCCACGCGGCTATGGCTTCCGTCAACCTGGGTGAAGGGCTCGAAGATCGACTCGAGCTTGTCGGCGGGAATGCCACGGCCCGTATCGGACACTCGAACCTTTGCCGGTCCAGCTTCCCCATTATCGGCCGCCTCTATCCAGACGCGGCCTCCAGCGTCGGTAAACTTCAAGGCGTTCGAGAGGAGGTTGAGCAGGATCTGCTGCAGCTTCTCCCGATCCGCTCGTACCGTGGGCCAGCGGTCGTCGTTGCGCACCTCGTACGCTATTCCTTTCGCGGCGAACTGCGGTTCGATCATCGAGGCGACGTCGGCGAGCGCCTCCCCGAGCGGCACGTCAGACATGACATATTCGACGCGACCCGCCTCAATGCGCGAGAGATTCAGGATGTCATTTATCAGTCCCAGCAGATGGCGCTGGCTGCGGTCTATGCGCGTAAGTGCAAAGCTCTGTTTCTCGTTGACAGGCCCATGAAGCCCCATGGCCAAAAGCTCCACGTAACCGCCGATGGCGTTGAGTGGCGTGCGAAGCTCATGGCTCATGGTAGCGAGAAACTCGGATTTCGCCTGATTTGCGGTATCGGCAATGCCTCGCGCCTCTTCCAACGCGGCATTGGCAATCTGCAACTCTTCCGCCTGCATCTCGAGCTCGGCCGCCTGCGTCTCCATGGCATAGGCCTGATCACGCAGCTGTTCGTTCGACATCTCCAGCTCCGTAGCCTGGTCCTGGAGCTGCGCGTTCGCTGCCTCCAGCTCCAAGCGCGCTTCCTGTGCAACAAGCAGCGTGTTCTCTAGCTGATGACGCGTACGGTCGACAGTCTGCGCGAGCGAGGCAGCGCTCGCGGCAGCGTCTCGAGCCAGCCGTGCCTGGCCGGCAGCCCGGGCCGAGCCTTGCTCCGCGCTGAGCGCCACCACAAGCAGAGGGAGTATTGCCCGGAACCACGCCACATCACTGGATGGCGAATTGGTGCCGACGAGAACAAATACCGCGTTCGCTCCTGACGCATAGGCTGTCACCGGCAATAGCGCATCCCGCGAATGCACCGGCATTACGCCCTCGCAATGTCCACGCTCCACGCATTCGGTGAGAAAGGCCCGCCACCGCTTTCCGTCGGGCAACGTTTGTGGAAAGCCGGGAGCCGTGAGCAGTGCTCCGACTTCGGGATCGCGGAGAAAGATGATCAGGCCTTGAGCGCCGAATGTGGCTGCCAATGCTTGGGCAGCGGCCTCCCGGTCTGCCGGGCTCGCTAAGCGGGCTGCAAGATCCAGCAGCGTTATTTCCGCGGCCCCCTGTTTCACGTCCGTTGCGCTCAAGCGGGTGACGATAGCTATTCGGGGAAGACGCAGACGACTGCCGTGCAATTATGGAATCCGCTGAACTGGCCTTCCGCGCGAACGATCTGCCCGTACGAATTAAATCCCGCGAAGGGCGCGTTCTTCAGCTCTCTGGCCACCGCATCCAGCTCATGGCTGAAATCCTTGCCCAACCGCAGGCGGGTGGCGACGCAATCGAAGAAGAGCGCCGCCCTGGGGGTATGCCCCGCACGCGTCACCTGGTCGATCGCCTCGCGAGTGGCGCTCGCCGCAGCGACCGCTGCATCCTCGGCCTCGGTAGACATGATGTGCGCCGTTACGCCCGTCGGCACCTCAGCGGCACATACGATCCCGCCATCGGCGTCAATTCCCAGTGGCACTCGTAGCTTGTAGCCGTCGTCCGTTTTTACGCCCACGACGTTATGTAGAAAGAATGGCATTGGGTCCGCACGATCGAACTGCTGATTGCTCATCGCGGCATGCTCCTCGAACGCCTCGACGGCGGGTGCCACATTCAGGCTCACGACGCAGGAACTACTCGCTTGTGTCACGCGTAGAGGTTCTCCTGCGGGTGTCCAGCCGTGGCGCGCGCCAATGCCAATTGGCTTGTTGGAGAGAATCTCCAGCGCTACCGCCGCGTCGCCATGGGCTTCCGTCCCAAAGAAAACATGGGTCTCCCTGAACCGTGCGTCGTCGCCCGCGCCACCACCGAAAAACTGATACATCCCTCCGGTAGCAATCGTGAGACGATCCACGAAGTCGTCCGCATGGCCGGCGAGTGCATCTACAAGTATGAGCGCCGTACGATACCGGTATTCCAACGTGTCCAATCCCTGAAATCCGCGCACGAGCTCGCGCGCGGTGATGTCCCGGTCGGCGGAAAGTCCCCGCGCGAGCGAGGCGCTGAAGCGCATATCGGGCGCCCGGAGCGCGATAACTGTGGTAAGGCCCGTGCCGGACCTTTCGCTGGTGAACTCCCCTGCCGACGAACAGCCAATCATCGCTTTCGCGGCGCATCTGGAATGCAGGGCGTGAAGCAGTGCCGAGTAGTCGTTTTCCGGAGAGGCAAAGACGAGCATCGCATCGGGGGCTGTGCCATGCAACTCAGACAGGATCCTGGCGGCGAGGGCTTCGCCGGCTTCAGCGTCCCTTAAATCCGTTGAAGCAATAGCGACGTCAGTCATTGGGCAGGATTCTGGTTTTTTATTGGGTGACGGCAGCCATGTGGCCACGGAATATTGAAAAGTGGCAAGAACCTCGCCGCAATCGCTGGTGGCGGAGCCAGCTGACTGGTAGTTCCCTCCAGTTTCTGTGGCGATTCCCGCATGCCTTCGTGTGCAGGCGTGGAGCTAGTGCCCAGCGTTCACAAACACGAGAAAATCATATTCCAGTTTGTCGCGAACATGGAACCAGAAGTCGCTCTAAACACGACCCGTGTGAGATGGGGTCATACATTCTCTCCTTGCCATTACGAGGTTACGTCAATCGGTGTGTAAACAGCTTCAGGCGGCGGCTTTCTCAGGTGCGTGCTTCACGGCTTTTCCGTTCACGTATTCAGCTCCCGCAGCGACAGCAGGTAACAGCTCTGGCGCGTTCA
>JBPCJT010000125.1:0-4642 GCA_051005015.1 Gemmatimonadaceae bacterium
TCTCCTTGCTTTCCGCGTACAGCCAGCCGGCGGACCGGCAGGGCGTTATCTCGTGGTGGATATCGTCGAGATGCGTCCAGCCGTCGGGGCCGTGCGAATCCACCCACTCGACGAGCACCAGCGGCAATGGCTGCGAGCCAGTGCTCAAGCTTCCTCGCTGAACGGCTTCACGTAGCCGCACTTCGGGCAATCAAGCGTTGCGGGTGGGAAACCTTCGGCGTACCCATGCACGCTTCCACAGCCACAGATTGCGCACTCTATGGGCTGCATGATGACGACGATCTTTAGCGAGCGTAGGTCCATCACGCCACCAACTCTGGCGTCGGCGCTTCGTCGTCGTCTTCGTCCTCGGGGAACAGAATCCCGCTCACGCGTTTGAGTTCCGCCACCGTCTCATCGTCGATGCCCGTCTTCCGAGCCGCGAGCCACAACGGCCAGCCAGCCGTAGTAAGCGCGAGCATCGCCTCGCCCTGCCGCCGGGCCAGCTCCAGCGCGGCAGCGGGTTCCTGCTCGATCCGCTCCTGCTCAGCCGCTACATCCTCGACGCCATTCAACGCCATCGCCGACCCGCGAGACAACAGGCCGTCCTTCACCGCCTGCGCGTTCTGCGCTTTCTCTTCCGGCGACATTGGGCCGGTATCGATGTGCAGATTCACCACGCAGCGATACGAATCCAGGAACGAAGGCGCACCGGGCGCGCCCATCGATTCAGCTAACGCGATCACGGACTCGATGATCTCCCGCAGCATCCCCTCCAGCGGCGGCTTGCTGTTCGCGAGATCGTCCTCGTAGTCAGCCCGCGCCTGCTCTCGCGAATAGCCGGACGCGGCGGCTTCGCTGTTTGTTAACACGTGGCCCTGCTTGCACTGCTCCAGGATCGTGCGGCGTGCGTGCAGTGCCGCCTTGATTGCGTACTCGGGATCGGTGGGGTCGAACTTCATCACGCTTGGCGTCGTGATTCCCTTGCCGCCCTTGTCGTCGGTGTCATACGGATGCCCGCGAAGCTCAGTCGTAATCGCGGCGCCAAGCGAAAGCGGGATCGCATGCAGATAATACGTCTTGCCGCCGGGATCTGTATGCGTGCCGAGCGGCGGACCCGCGGGAACCGTCTCTGTCCATATTCCCTGCGGCGCGGCGCCGAGGGTGTACCGCTCTGGGAAGCCCGCCGTCTCGCCAACGCGAACCAAGAGCGACTCGAAGAAGTTGAGCCGCGCCTGCTGGCGGCGCACTGACTCCGTGATGAGCAGCTCCGCTTCCATCTCCGCGATCGGCAAGCGACCGCCGAGCGAAAGCCGGAACTCGCGCGGCTCACCGTCGCCCAGCGTCCGGACGACGGTGTCTTCCGTCTCTGGATCAACGAACCAGAGCTCTGCCTTTTTCTTATCGTTTTCGGTGAAGACAAACACAGCCGCGCGGCGCTGCGTCGCGGTGTCGGTGTACACCGTGCATTCCTTGGGCTCTGGCGCGGACAGGTGGATGCGCGCGAGCGCCTCATCGAATTGCAGCCCGGTGGGCAGCGCGATGCTTTCCGCGCCATCGGTAGTCATTTTGTCGAGCAGGCCGGGTGGCAGCCACGGTCTGAGCGCGCCACGGCCAGAATAGCGCGAGCGTTTGTAGGCGAGCCGCGCTTTCTCCCACAGCTTCACGCGGTCCCACCACGCCGAGATGTCATCCAGCATCGTTTCCGCCGCGGCTGCCTGCGCCTCCGCCTCCGGCGTGTCTTCTTCGGCTGGTTCCAGTGCAGCGAAAGAGATATCGGCTTCCTTCCGGAGCAGGGAATTGCCGGCGCGGCTCAGACATTCGTTGAGCGTATCAACATGGATGTGCTGGCGCTCGACGTTGCTGAGCGTGCGCGCGCGGATGACGACATCAGTGCCGCCATTCGGGCCGATCCAGAACCGCCCGCCGCCCCACCCGTTCCGGTCCTCGATGTACGTCCGGTTGTCCTCGTACTCGGTGGCCGTCATGACCGCGAGTATCGCCTGATCGATCGCGGCCCGCGCGTTCTCCAGCGTCCACTCGGCGAAGTTCGTAGGCAGCGGCATTTTTACACGCTCGCGTAGCTGGTGGACGCGGGCACTACCGAACGGCGGTGCACTGGCGGGGCAGGAGCGAACGCGAGCATTAGGCCTTCCGCTCGGTCGGGAGATGGAACACCGCGAGCCGCGAGCGCGTCCTTGGATTCGATCACGACCTGGCCGCGCGGATTATATGCGAACCGGATAGCGGCGAGCTGCGTGATCGTGGCGTCGTCCGTAAGTCCGCCAATAGCATTCTCTTTGAAACGGTCGCGGAGTGCCCAGTACAGCTCAGCCTTGAGGTTGGCGAAGCGTTCCTTATCGCGCGCGGGATCGCCTACCGTGATGCCAACGACGGGATAGCCGTTGTCGCGTAGGTGCTGCGCGAAGTAGTACCCGATGCCGATTTCGTCCACATTCACGCGCTTGAGCAACCGCTTCCACGGCGCCAGTTCAGCCACGACCGCTCCGCGAGGATCAGGCTGAGTCCACGCCTTGAAGTGCTTGATCTGAGCGCCACGCCGTACCCAGAGCACGGTCTCCGACTTGCCCGGCCCCGCGACGTCGAGGCCAGCCGCCCAGTCGTCACTATCACCAGGCACAATCGCGCGTCGAGCGGCTTCGAGCCACGCCAATGAAATCAGCGCGTCCTCAGATTGTTCCGGGAACTGGCCCAACACTCGCGACTGCCAGCGCGGATCGTCCACGCCCCATTCGCGGTACTTCTCGGCCACCCAACGGCGTGTAACCAGATACGGCTTGGGATTGACGCTGAGCTCGGCGTCGTCCATCGCGAGCAAACCTTCCAGCGTCAATCCCGCCAGGTTCGGAGTGTCGAATGCGGAGATAGTAAACGTGCGCCACGATGCACGCTGAGTCGTGAAGGCTTCGTAAAACGGGCCGCTCGCGATAGTCGGGTTGCCCATGAGCAGAATGTGCACATCGCCGCCCGCCCGAATGCCTTCGATGGCTTCGTAGATTTCGGGCAAGACACCTGGCGCTTCGTCCAGCACGATCAGGATACGCCCATGCCAGCCTTGGAAGCGTACGCCTTCGTTCGTCGAGAGTCCGATGGCGTAATTGTCGGGCGCTATCGGGATTTCCGTCTTGTTCACGGTCGGGAACGCTATCGCACCCTGAGCCGCCGCCTTACGTATCTCGCCCCACAAGAGTCTTTCGACCTGTGTCCATGTCGGAGCTGTCGTCACGACGACGCCACCACCCACGAGCCACCAGAGCACAGCGCGCGACGCTGAGAACGTTTTCGAAGAAGCGTGGCACGCACGGACCGCGGTCCTCGGTTCGGTTGCCACCGAGTGCAGGATGTCGCGCTGCGTCGGCCACAGCTCATCACCGAGCAGCCCGATGGAAAAGCGCACGGGATCAGCCGCGAGCCAGCCGAGCGCGAGCTCGGGATCGGATATCGCGTCCTCAGCGCTTGCCGTTGCCATGCTTCCCATTGCCGTGGCCAGCGAGCACGGCGAGACGTGAGGGCGGCGCACCGAGGCCAGCGGCGGTCACTCGCAACAAGGCACGTTGCAGAACCTCAACCGGGATCAATGGCGTGCCGTCCTTGCCCGTGACTTCGTGCTTGTCGGCTGCATACAGTCCGAGATGCTTCATGGACTGCGCGATGGCGTCGTTCTTGTTCCACAGCCGGAACTCAATCTCGCGAGTAGTGAACGATTCGCCGTCAGTGCCTTCGCGCGTGGTGATGCGGTGCTTCACGCTCGATACTGCGCGCCATGCATTGTCTGGCGCGCCTTCCTCAAGCGTGAGTTGGCCGAGTTCGTTGACGTTGAACTGACGAACATCAGAACGCAGAATTATTAGCAGTTCGCGAAGAACTTCGTCGGCCTTCACTTCGACTCGCTCGGATCGCTTCGCCATGAGTTCGGCGATTCGCTTGGCGACTTCAACATTCTTCAACAGCCGTTGCCCCGCCGAGTATGCCGTTTTTCCGCTGAATCCCGCGCGCTGCGCCGCCTTGGTAGCGTTGAGATCGACTAGGTACTCTTCAGCAAAGCGCGCTTGTTTCGGCGTGAGCGGTTTCAATCGGGGCGCTCCAGGTGGATGCAGAAAAGCGGGGCTCGGCGCTCTGGTTCAGAGCACAGGCCCCGCCGTTGATGACGGGATCAGGGTTTCGGGTTTGTCTTGCCACTGCAATCTATGCGGCGTTCCGCCGCTTGCGCAATTCTCGGAGGATCTCAGTCGGTGTGAGCCTCGGGTCGTTCAGAGCTTTAACGTCCTCCAGTTCCACATCGGTGATGAGCGCATCGCCCCCGCGAATAACGACGATGTAAAGCCAGAGACCACACCGCTTCTCCTCGCTATTGTCGCGGAACGTGCAGACGCGGAAGCCGTGCTCGGTCGGTTGCAGGTCATGGGGAATGCGGTGATGCCGGCGGCAGTACAGCGCAGACAGAGAGACATGGCAGGAGAACCGTAGAGGCAGCATCTCACGAACAGTCAAGGATGCTCACAGGAGATGCCTCCACTTCTGGCGACACATAATCTTGCTCACACAGGCATAGCCTGCCCCGTATTTGTCAGCTAGGCGGCGATAGAAAGCGCAATTGGATTCATCCTCCCATTGCCGCTCTCGGCGCATCGCCACGACTGTC
>JBPCJT010000126.1:0-4791 GCA_051005015.1 Gemmatimonadaceae bacterium
AGCGCGTTCTCGAGGACGATGAACACGTCGTCGAGTTGTTGATCCAGCAAAGCGGAGCGTGTAAAGCTGAAGGCCATGCGCACCACTTCGCCGGATCCCTTGTCGATGTAGACAGCGCCGATGATGCGGGGCTCGCGATCATTTCGGGGGCGCACGCGAACCTCGTACACATCTATGGTGCGGTCCGGCAGACGAATCGATAGCGAGTCCCGGATAGCGAAATCGTAGGTGCCCATGCCTGCTTCGGAAAGCGGGTGCGGCACATCGCCGACTTCATCCCCATCGCCCAGGCGGATAATGGCCGGAAAGTTGTTCTGAACGATGCCCAGGTGATCGCGGTGATAGTTTATGTCTGTCGGAAGGAGCAGTGTGTCTCGACGACCGATGATGCGCTGCCTGCTCAGGTTTGGAGCGCGCCATAAGATCTCCAACGCAAGCTCATCCGCCTTGACTATGCGCGGCGGCTCCGTAAACCCCTCGCCTATCTGCGCCAGAAAGGTCAGGTAGCCGTGAGCCTGCGAGGTATAATCCCGGAGAGTGGTGTCGGCGAGCTGTTGTGCCCGCCGTTCGGTTGCGCGCTCGACGAGCACCTGAGTCCGGGTGTCATTCCAGGCCTGAGCGCTTGATGCTGGAGGAGCGTAACTTCCTGCTGCAATGCATATGGACGTCACGACTGCGGCCATGGATGACTTCATGCGCGCAATTTCGCGGGGCCGCAGACCAGGGGCAAGGCGCGGCCAGAGACTCGGTTGGCGGCGACACGCGAGATCACCATATTGATGGAAATGCCTTACAAGCTTGTTAGTAAGCAGGGCGCACAGGGCTTTCAGCTGCTGCCGGGGGCGCCGCTCGTGGTCGGCCGAGGTATCGGCTGCGACGTTCCAGTTGTGGACCAGACTGTCTCCCGACGGCATGCGGAGATAACTCTCGATGCGGACGGCGTCCGGGTGCGTGACATGGGATCCAGCAACGGAACCTTCGTCAATGGCGCCCGCATTGCTTCTGCGCCGTTGGCGGTGGGAGACGTGATCGCATTCGGCGCCATGGCGTTTCGTCTCGTGCAGACGGATCCTCCTGTGGCATCCGAAGAATCGACAGTCCCCACGGTATCTGGACACGCGACGCTGCGCGAATTTCCGGTTGTCGCCACGCCTGCGTGGCCCGACGCCGAAGCTGCCGCAAACCGACCTACCGAGTCACCTGGGGATGGAGATCTCAACGCGCGGAAGCTCGCGACTCTGCTCGAGGTAGCGAAAGGTTTGACGCGCGCGGTGCACGTGGATCATCTGCTCGATAAGGTCGCACGTTACGTCTTCCAGATCATGGATGTGGATCGGGTAGCGATAATGCTGGTGGAAGATGACGGCACACTGGTCACCAGGGTGTCGCGCGACAGGCAGGGTACCGATGCCAATCGCGCAGTGCCGCAGTCGATTGCCCGAAAGGTGGTAGATGGCCGAGTGGCCATTGTTTCGGACAATGCGCCCGAGGATGGGCGATTCGGAGGCATGTCGATCATCGCGCAACGAGTGCGCTCGGCGATGTGCGCGCCACTCATTGGGAGTGAAGATCGTGTACTTGGCGTTCTCTATGTGGACAACCTCACCACAACGCATCGCTTCACAGACGGTGATCTGGAATATCTGGTAGCCTTTGCCGGAATCGCGGCGGTTTCCATCGAGAACAGCGCCTTCGCCGAGCGAATCAGGCGCGAAGCGCTCGTCAGGGGGAATTATGAGCGGTATTTCGCTCCGGCGCTCGCCGCGAGGATCGCGGAGTCGCCGGGAGCGGTACGCCTGGGTGGCATCCAGACGACGGTCGTCGTTCTGTTCAGCGATATCCGGGACTTCACCGCGCTGTCGGCCGCGATGGCGCCGGCTGACACGGCATCACAGTTGAGCGAATACCTGTCGGTCATGGTTGATTGTGTCTTCGAGCATGGAGGAGTGCTCGACAAGTTCATAGGGGACTCCGTCATGGCGCAGTGGGGAGCCCCCATCTCGGGCGTTGACGACGCCGACCGGGCGGTGCGAGCCGCCTTGCACATGTTGCAAGAGCTGGAACGGCTGAACGCGAAGTGGCGAAATGAAGGGAAGCCAACGCTTCAGGCTGGGATCGGCATAGACACTGGAAGAGTTTTCGCGGGCAACATCGGCTCGGAACGACGACTGGAGTTCACCGTTATCGGCGGTGCGGTAAACACCGCCTCGCGACTGTGCGCAGCCGCCAATGGCGGCGTAATTCTCATCACGGATGCCGTACGAAATGCGCTGCGCTCTCCGGTCGAGATGCAGGAACACCCCCCTCTTGCTCTCAAGGGAACTGACGATCGCGTTGCAGTCCATCGCATCACTGCATGACGCGCCTTGCGTCCGAGATGCCGCCGGGATACGTCGGCATCCACGAAGGTGGGGCTGACATTGTAGTGCTGAAGACGATGGCGCTCCCGGTGCGTGAAGCGCTCTTGAACGGCTCAATGTACGAGTATGCCGCTCATCACGCGGAAGTCCGCACGTACCAGGGCCGCGGGCTCGTATACGGCGTGCCGCTCCCGGGCGGTGCAGCTCGCGTGGTCATCCGGCGGTCGCGCCATGGAGGGCTCTTGCGCGCGATTACGGGGGAGCGGTTCCTGGGGCGAACACGCGCTCCGCGAGAGCTGGCCGCCGCGGTCCGGCTGACGAGTGCGGGTGTCCCGACCCCGGAAGTAATCGCATACGCGACATATCGCGCCGGTGGCCCATTTCGCCGAGCGGACGTGGTTACGCGCGAGGTGCCAGGTGCGATGGACCTGGGGACTCTGCTGACAAATTACCTGGACGCAACCGGGAAGGAGGCACTCCTTCAGGCCGCCGTTTCGCTGCTGATCAAACTCACTCGGGCTGGAGCGCGTCATCCAGATCTGAACGTCAAAAATATCCTCATCGTTCCTGGCGAGAACGAACCGAGCGAGGCGTGGCTGCTCGATGTCGATCGCGTCTGGTTTGATGCGCCTGGTGAGCGCCGCGTGACCGAGGCCAACATGCGCCGTTTGACGCGATCGCTGCGCAAGTGGCGCCAGTCGCACGGCATATCCGTCGACGATAGCGACATCCAGTCGCTCGCCAGCCGCGTCAACGAGGGTGTGATGGAACGATGATCTCCAGTCCACTCGACCGCATCGGTATCGTGATGCTGACCGCCATCGGCGACGCTGTGCACGTTCTTCCCGTCATCACCGCGCTCAAGCGCTACAGGCCGAATGCCCGGATTACATGGGTTCTGCAGCCAGGTCCTGCTTCCCTTGTCCAGGGCCATCCAGACATCGATGATATTGTAGTTTTTCACAAGAAGCGCAGCCTGCGGGGTTATATCGAGTTGCGGCGTGAGCTCGCGTCGCGCTCTTTTGATGTGGTGCTCGACCTCCAGGTGTACCTGAAGGCCGGCATCGTCACGTGGCTTACCCGGGCCCCCATCAAGCTCGGCTTTGATCGCGCGCGCGTGCGCGACCTGAACACCCTCTTTACAACGCATGCGATTCCACCGCACCGGCAACAACACGTACAGGATCAATATTTTGAGTTTCTGGACGTTCTGGGGGTTCCGCACAATCCCGTCGTGTGGAATCTGGGACCGTATCCCAATGAGCGCTCGAAGCAACGCGAGTTCTTCGCTAAAATCGAGCGTCCGGTTGTCTCTTTGGTTATCGGCACGAGTAATCCGCACAAGGATTGGCTTCCTCAGCGGTGGGCCGAAGTTTCGGATGCGCTGTACGAAGACCATGGATTTCAACCGGTGCTCGCCGGCGGGCGGTCAGCGAGCGAACTGGAGACCGAAAGGATTGTCATGTCGTCGACACGTCATCCCCCCGTTTCTACTCTCGGCGTACCGCTTAGAGAGCTCGTAGGCATTCTCGACGGATCGGAGCTCGTCATCTCGCTCGACACCGGTCCGCTGCACATGGCGGTGGCACTCGATAGGCCCGTAATCAGTCTCATGGGATACAATAATCCCAGGCGCGTTGGTCCATACCGGCGCTTTCACGATCTGATTCTGGACGCGTATGGCGATCCGGGGGAAAATTACCCAATTTCTCCTGCCCATCGCCCCGGACGCATGAATCGCATTCAGGTGCGCGATGTTCTCGGCAAGGTCGCTGTAGCGCGGAACGCTTACGCCGGCCGCGCGGGGGCGGCGAGCACGCGCTTGTAAACAGCGGCGGTTCGCTCCGCGGTCCGCTCAACCGAGAACTGGCGAGCCTGCTCGCGTCCACCCGCTACGAGCCGCGTCGCCAGCGCGGGATCGCGCAGAATGCGCACGAAGGACGCTCCGAGCGCCTCCGCCTCACCAACCGGAGCGAGCAAGCCACAGCTTCCATGGCAAATGATCTCCGGGATGCCACCAGCCGACGTCGCGGCCACTGGCCGCCCGAGCACGAGCGCATCCATTAGGACTGTCCCCAGTCCTTCCTCCTTGGAGCTCAGCGCGACGATATCCGCCGCGGCAAGCAGAGAGTCGGCGTCCTCCCGGAAGCCGGCGAAATGAACGGCACCTTCAAGCCCGTTTTCGCTTACGGCAGTTTCCACGGCGCTGCGCAGCGGACCATCTCCCACAATCAAAGCGTGTAGAGATGGAATCTGCCTGCGAGCGGCGGAGACCGCGCGAACGAACGTAACCGGGTCTTTATGCGGCACCAACGCCGCGACGAGAATCACAAACGGCGAGTCATTTGGAATGCCGAGCGCGGCTAACTCGTCCCGGCTCGCTGGCTGGATGGCGCGATTCAGATCTACGCCGCTTGAAACGACCTCGATT
>JBPCJT010000127.1:0-24386 GCA_051005015.1 Gemmatimonadaceae bacterium
TTCGTGTGCGCCAGCAACTCCGCGGCGAGCATAAAAACGGTTACCGCCGCCGCCGCGTGCCACAGCATGTTCACCGCGTGCATCCACCAGGCCGCCCCGCCTGAAATGGCCCAGTCGACGGCAAAACTCGCGATGGCGAGCGGCCTGTATTGCCCGCCCGTGTTGGGAGGAGGCCAGTAAGGATTGGCGAACGCCTCCCAGACACCGCTCAGTGAGGAGACCAGCGGATTCCCCAACAACACTCCGCGATCGTCGAGCACGTACCCGTTCGCCAGCGCATTGGCGTAAACCAGCAGGGAGACCAGTGCGACCATGAAGGGCGCGTAGCGCCGCAGCAGCACGCGGTCGGTAAGCGTTCCGGTGGCTGCAGAGCTCCTGGTCCCTGCAGTGCTCACACGTCCATCCCGTAGCGGGATAGCTTTCGGTACAGCGTTGAAGGATCGATGCCCAACACGTCGGCGGTGCGAGTCTTGTTTCCGCCTTCATTATTCAGAACCCACATGATGTAACTGCGCTCAATAACATCCAGCGCGGGATTCACGGGAGCACGTTCGGACACAAGAGGCTCGCTCTTGCGCGCGGTAACGCGCTCTGGCAACGCATCGGCGCCGATCTCGTCGCCCGGCGTCAGAATGACAGCGCGCTCGAGGGCGTTTTCCAGCTCGCGTACGTTGCCGGGCCACGAGTACTCGCGCAGTATCTCCCTCGCAGCTTCCGAGAGCACCTTGACGTTCTCACTGCGCACTTCGGCCCTGCGATTGAGAAAGGTATCGGCCAGCAGGGGAATATCGTCCCGGCGCAGCCGCAATGGCGGGAGATGCAGCGCGAATACGTTGAGCCGGTAGAAAAGATCGCTGCGGAAAGAGCCGCGCTTCATCTCTTCCTCTAGATCGCGATTGGTGGCAGCCAGAACGCGCGTATCAGTCGACAATGCTTCCGTCGCGCCCACGGGGATTACTTCGCGGTTCTGAAGCACGCGCAGGAGCTTTACCTGCGTCGACGGCGTCGTCTCTCCCAGCTCGTCAAGAAAGAACGTGCCGCCTCCCGCGGCCGTGAACAGCCCCGCCTTGTCCTTCACCGCGCCAGTGAAGGATCCCTTCACGTGTCCGAACAGTTCGCTCTCGAGCAGGCTTTCCGGAAGCGCGCCGCAATTGATGGACAGGAACGGCCCTTCCGCGCGGGCGGAGAGATCGTGGATGTATTTTGCGATCACTTCCTTTCCCGTACCAGATTCCCCCTGTATAAGCACAGTGGATTCGGTGGGAGCGACTGTCTCCGCAAGTCTGAGTATTTCCATCCATGCCTTGCTCTGTCCCACCGGCCTGCCTGCATCGGTTACGGACCTGCGTCTTATCTGCTGACGCAACGACTTGTTCTCGACGCGGAGCTGCCGGTGCTCCGCGGCACGTCGCATCACCGCGATTATCTCATCATTCACGAACGGCTTCTGGATGTAGTGATAGGCGCCGGCGTTTACCGCCTGGATCGCCGAGCGCAAGTCCGCCTGCGCGGTCATTAGAACGACGGGTAGATCGGGATCCTTGGCGCGGGCCGCCCTGAGGACATCCAGGCCGCCGACCACCGGCATTCGCACATCGGTCAGTACGATATCGGGCATTTCCGATTCGAGCTGCGCCAGTCCCTGTTTTCCGCCGCACGCGGTATTGATGCGAAAGCCGGCATTCTTGAGCAGGATGCGCAATGTGTCCAGAATGCCCATCTCATCATCGACGATGAGGATGCTCGGTAGAGAAGCGGTAACAGCAGTCACGCTGGAACTCCTGCGCCGAAAGGCGAATGAGGAAGTAGAACGGTGAATTGTGTTCCGTTCGCGGTGCTCTCCACGAGCAGAATGCCGCGGTGAGCATCAATTGCGCGGTGCGCTATTGGAAGCCCGAGTCCCGTGCCGCCGGACTTGGTGGTGAAGAAAGGATCGAAGACGCGTTCCCTTATATCGTCCGGAATGCCCGGGCCGTTGTCAGTAACGCGGAGCGCGATGGCGTCCTGCTGGAATGGCGTTCCGCGCGGCACTTGCTCCAAAGGCAAGCGCGAGACATCGACCTTTACGCTTCCGCGCTCCGATACCGCCTGCACTGCGTTCAGCGCAATGTTGAAGACAGCACGGTGAAGGAGATCCTCATCCCCTTCCACGAGCAACGGATCCTGCGGAGCTACGCAGGTTACCTGGACACCGCGCCTGCAATCGGGGTGCGTTGCAGCGAGGCTCGTAGCGGTCTTCGCGATCGCGCCGATATCCACGCGGTCCACCAGTGTGACGCGAACCCTGGCGAAATCCAGAAATTCGGACAGAAGGCGTGAGAGGCGGTCGGACTCGCGCACGATGAGTTTCCCCAGCACCTCGTCGTCTTCGGTGGCGCGAGGGGAAGCCGCGAGCTGCTCCACGGCGCTCCGGATGGATGCGAGCGGATTCTTGATTTCGTGCGCGAGGCTTGCGCTCAGCTCCGCGACGCCTTCCAGGCGCTCTGTGCGCAACCGGAGCTCCTCGAGCCGCTTGTTGTCCGTTATGTCCTGGAAGATCGCGGTGGCGGACACGCCCGATTGTTCAGTGCGACCCTCGATGGTGGTAGTCGTGAGCCCGATGGCGAAGCGGCGACCGGAACTGGTAATCACGGCCTCGCCACGGTGAATGCGGATGCGTTCGCGTACGGTGCGCTCGAGCGCCGCCGCGAGGCCTGGAGCATTTTCGGCGAGCGATCGAGCTACCTGCTTTCCAATCAGGCTCTCCGCCGTTACCCCAAGCATGCGGCCGGCGGACGGATTCGCGTACAGCACCCGTCCGGCTTCGTCAACCGTGATAATGCCGCTGCCGATGTTGCGCAGGATGTCATCCGCCTGGAGCCGCGCGAGAACCAGCTGGGCCTCGAGTTCCTCCTTGCCTGCTCCCGCCTGTCGAAGGCGTGCGCTTATGTACGCGCTACCAAATCCTACGATGGCGAATACGCCCAGATGCAGCGCGACGCCAATCGGAAGCGCGAAGCCGAGTCCCCATATCGCGTCGATCCAGTACATCGCGATCCCGATCGCGGCCACCAGCAAGCCACCCGCGAAAGGGAGCACGAGTGACCCGACGGTGATAACGAGGATGTACAGGGCCGTGAATTGCGAGGCGTCGCTACCGGTAAGGTGAACGACTGTCGTTACGAGACCCAGATCGAAAAGGGACTGCGCGAGAAAGAAAGACGGGCCAAGCCGCTGGCTTGACGACGAAAGCCAGGCCGATGCGGACGTGAACGCTATAGCGCAGAAGAGGGCCAGCGTCGCTGCCAGAGTGTCGCCCGCATCCACATTCCGCCAGCGCGACAGTGCCGCGACGAAAATGGCGACACCAACGGAGACGCGTCCAATGTACATCCAGCGCAGAATGCGACGTGGACTTAACATTGTTTGGGAGATGCGTACGGAGTCGGACATGGCGGAATGGCTAGCGCGCGGTGAGAGTCTTGCAGAGTGCAAGGACTGGTCTGCAGCCGAGCATGGCGTTTTGCTATATATCTTGGACGACCGACCCATACTGAGGTTACGTGGAGACATCACACGAGCAGTTGACGGCAGGGGCCATTGCGCTGCGTCTTGGGGCAGTCATGGTTCTCGTTCTCATGAACGGATTCATGGTGGCTGCCGAGTTTGCTCTCGTTGGGGCACGACGCAGCAAGATCGAGCACATGATGGCGCAGGGAGATAAGAGAGCTCATGACGTGCACAAGGCAATCACTCACCTGGATCGGTACATCTCTGGCACCCAGCTTGGCATCACCTTCGCTTCGCTTGCGCTGGGGTGGATCGGTGAGCCCGCACTCGCCGCGATTATCGATCTTCTCTTCGGCGTGGTCGGTATTGCCGTACCGGCGGGGGCCGGACACTTGCCCGCATCGATCATCACGGCGTTCCTGATCATCACATTTCTGCACATTGTCCTCGGAGAACTTGCGCCGAAGTCGCTGGCATTGCTTGCCCCAGAGCGAGTAAGTCGTGTTATCGCTCGTCCGCTGATGCTGTTTTCGGTAGTAATGTCACCGCTGATCTGGGTTCTCAACGGCGCCGCAAACCGACTCCTCCGTATCTTCGGGATTCAACCGGTCACGGAGTCGCATCGCGTACACTCCCCCGAGGAGATCCGCATGCTGGTGATGCAGACGCACGCCCATGGCCTGATAGATGCAAGCGACAGCGCGATGCTCGCGGGCGTATTCGACTTCCACAACAAGCGCGCGCGTGACGTGATGCGTCCGCGCACCGAGATTGTCGCGATCGCCAAAGATGCGACTGAGGACGAGGTTTGGAGCATCATGCGCCACGAGCGGTATTCGCGGTATCCCGTGTATGAAGAATCGCTGGATGAGGTCGTCGGCGTGTTTCTCGCCAAGGACCTGTGGCTGCACGATGGCGCCGAGCCATTCTCGCTCAAGCCTTTCGTGCGCGAGGCCCTGTACGTTCCGGACACGCGGCCGGCTGAACGTGTGTTCGACGACCTCCGAAGAACGCGCGCGCAGATGGCAATCGTGCTGGACGAATACGGCGGCACCGCCGGCGTTGTCACCATGGAGGATCTCGTCGAAGAGATCGTGGGCGACATCGCCGACGAATACGACGTTGCGGCGCGCGAGTCGGTTGAGATGAACGGCGTTCTCGAGCTCGCCGGCTCAATGTCGCTCGTGGACGTACGATCCGACTACTCGATAAGTATCCCGGAAGGAAGCTGGACTACGCTCGGCGGCTACGTCTTCTCGACGCTTGGCCGCTTGCCGAAAATGGGCGACCGGGTGTCGTTCGGTCGGGGCGAGCTCGAGGTTGTAGCAATGGATGCAAGGCGTGTCGCCGCCGTGCGCGTTCATCGAGTGCCCGCGCAGCCCACAGCTGAGTGAGGGATGATGCGCTGCGCATCACCGGTCGCGTGTCGATCCCACGATCGGAGCTGGAGGTGCGGGCTACACGCTCCAGTGGTCCGGGTGGCCAGCATGTCAACACGTCGTCCACTAGAATCGAGCTTCGCTGGAACCTTCTAGGCTCGGCCGCTCTTGAAGACGGCGAGCGCGCCCGCGCTGCCGCAAAACTGGCGAGCCGGCTTGACGGTGACGGTTTCCTGCGCGTTGTCGCAAGCGCTACCCGAAGCCAACGACGCAACCGGTATGCCGCGGAAGGCAGACTCGTTGACCTGCTCCGCCGGGCGCTCTCCGTTCCGCATAAACGCCTACGCACCAAGCCCAGCCGCGCAGCCAGGGAGGCGCGACTCGACGCTAAGAAACGCAGGGGGAGGCGGAAGAAGGAGAGAAGAGGAGTGGAGACGGAGCAGTAGGACGGCTTTCAGTTTAGGATTAGCTGCAAACGGCGAAAGGGAATGGCAGGTTGCGTCCTCATTCATCGGGCTGCTCTTCTGCAGGCGCGGATCCGACGCCGTAGTCGCGATAGCCTAGTCCTAGCTCCGCGCTCATGTCATGTGCGCCATCGTGGGGTTGCAAATCGTCTGCGGGATCGCCGCCGGCTACTGATCCTTCAACCCCCTCCGATTCGGCATTGTCCTGCGGGTCCTGAACGGGCACATCAGACCCATCAGGTGTGATACCGCGCCACTCGCCATGCCCAACGGGATCGTCCCGAGTGTCGTCCTTTGAAATCCACTCCTTTTCGTCCGGCATTGATGCCTCCTTGTAGAAGACCATCTGATGATTCAGTCTGTGGGTCGGGACGCAATTCGCCCGTAGAATGCCAGCCGCGAGTCGTGACCACTAGCGCGGAGCTTATGGGCGCACTCCGTCGCAAGAATATGTCACAGCTTGCGTGAACGCGATGGCACGCTGAGTATGGGACGGGATATCTTGGTTAATCGGGGGGGGCCCCCGGTCTCACTCGCCTGTATCGGAGCCACAACCTGATGACGCAACCTGCCGCGCCTCTCGTAGGCGTGATAATGGGAAGCCGGAGCGATTTCGAGTATCTCTCCACTGCATGCGAAATGCTTGCGGAGCTCGGTGTGCCGTACGAGACGAAGATCGTTTCCGCGCACCGCACGCCGGCGCGTATGGCCGAATACGCGACGGATGCAGAATCGCGCGGCATTCGGGTGATCATCGCCGGGGCGGGAGGCGCGGCACATTTACCCGGAATGGTCGCGGCTCACACCATTCTCCCGGTGCTGGGTGTCCCGGTACCAGCGACTGCGCTCTGCGGCATTGATGCTTTGCTGTCGATCGTCCAGATGCCCAAGGGCGTGCCAGTCGGCACTCTTGCAATCGGAAGGCCGGGCGCGGCCAACGCCGCACTGCTTTCCGCGGCCATCGTGGCGCTGGGGGACGCAAACGTTCGGGAGCGGTTGCGCGCATGGCGGGAGGCTCGGACCAGCGAGGTTCCGAACGAGCCGCTTCCCTGATGCAACCCATCCTTCCGGGAGGAACCATCGGAATTTTCGGTGGCGGGCAGCTTGGCCGCATGACAGCGATGGCAGCGCGGTCATTCGGCTACAGTATTCGCCTGCTCGATCCCGACCCAGCCGCGGCGGCGCGACCTCTCGCTGACGACAGCATCGTAGCCGACTTCACTGATGTTGTGGCAGCCTCCACCCTCGCACGCGCATGCGACGTTGTCACGCTCGAGATCGAGAAGGTCGCGCTGCCGAGCCTTCGAGCGGCGGCGCTTTACGCTCCCATGCGTCCCGGTGCTGTAGTGCTGGATGTCATCCAGGACCGCGGGCGGCAGAAGGCCTGGCTCGCGCAGCACGGTTTTCCAGCGGGGCCCTACCGTCTCGCGGCCTCCGTTGAATCGCTTGGCGAAGCGGTGGCAGAGTTTGGTGATTGCATCGCCAAGTCGTGCACTGGCGGTTACGATGGACGGGGGCAGTTCCGGCTCACTTCGCCGGGAGAAGCACGAAATACGTGGATCGGGCTGGGTGAGCAGCCTTGCGTCGTCGAAAAGGCGCTTCATCTCGAAGCGGAGATATCCGTTCTCATCGCTCGCCGCCCAGGTGGCGATTTGGTGGTTTATCCGCCGGCCTTCAATCACCACGAGGAGCGCATTTTGGCCTGGTCTGTCATCCCGGCGCCAATTTCCGAGACGCTTACTGCCCAGGCGCAGGAGATCGGGCTCGGCATCGCCGAACAACTCGGCGTGGAAGGTCTTCTCGCCGTGGAGATGTTTCTGACGAATGACGGCGGTCTTCTGGTCAATGAGCTCGCTCCCAGGCCGCATAACAGCTTTCATGCCACCGAGCGCGCATGCGTCACCAGCCAGTTCGAGCAGGTTGTACGCGCGGTTTGCGATCTGCCGCTTGGCGCGGTGGATGTCGTTAGACCGGCAGCGATCCTAAATCTGCTGGGCGATCTCTGGAAACAAGAACGTGCTCCGCATTTCGTGCGGGCGCTGCGTGATTCAGCGGTCCGCCTTCACCTGTACGGAAAGCGTGAGGCAAGACCGGGTCGCAAGATGGGCCACCTGTCGGCGACCGGCGCGACGCCGGCAGAGGCGGTGCAGCGCGTGCATGCGGCCAGAGCGGCGTTGACGGCTTCCGGCTGACCGGCGCATCCGCAATCCGCAATCCGGAGTCGCCTTACTGTTTCGCTCCCCGAATCAGCTCGATCGTCGAAGTCGACGTCCGCGTTATCGGGATGGTCGCGCCGATCGCGGGGATCGACACGTTGATGTCGGAGTTCTCCCTTCCTGTCGCGCCGAGCACGAGACCTTTCGAGCTGATGTACCGAATTTCATCAGCGGTGCCGGTACCTTCCAGCACCATCGCCTGACCCTGCGCGGTGCCGGAGCCATTGAGCGACACACTCGACTTACGCTCTACCCGCCACGCTTTCTCGCCGCCAAAAGCAGTATCTCCGAGGATCTTTGACGCGGTCACAACTGTAGCCGAGCCTGCGATGCCCTGATTATTGAACGGGGTGGTAGTGGTGTCTACCCAGCGCTGGCCCGCTTTCGGCCTCGCCGATGGAAAGCGGATGAGAAAGGTCTTGAATTCCTGATACTGCTGTCCGGCGCCATCGATGCTATCGCCGGGTGGCAGGAAGGAGAACACCTGGCCGATTGGGGAGATGAGGCTTCTTATCGTGTCGCCCACTACCTTCGAGATCTGCGCGGCGAGGGCGGCATTGGTGCTGCTCGCCGAGTCGATGACGTACACGATGTGCAGCGTGTCTTTGCCCTTCGCCGTGATGTTGAGGGACACGAGCATCTTTGAATTCAGGCTGTCCTGGCGCTTCTGTCCCATCATTTCCTGGCTCACCTGCCCAGTAGAAGTGATGCGATACTTCACAGCGGCGGGAGAGTAAGCGAAGTTCTGTGCATCGATCGCGGTGGCAGAGGAAGCAACGAGAAGGACCAGGGCCGCGGTCTTGGCGGTCATTACGAACTCCTGTGACATGTTTTGGGAAAGGGGACGTCCAGTAGGTTGGATCAGGCGCAGAGGCCGGTGAGACGGCGAAAAATATCGGAGCTCGCGGCGTTCACATATACCCCGCCGCCTTGCGCTGTTCCAGGGCGGGAAGTTTCGGTAAAAAAGTCCGGCATCCTGACGACTCTGTCTCCTGACGACCCTGGCAGCGGGTCGGCCGCACCTGCTTGGTAGACTTATGATGAATCCCTGATGAGTAATATCGCGATGCGCCCTCTCTCATCCACGGAGCTTCTGGACGCCGCCTTTCAGATTTATCGTCACATATTTGTCCCCCTGGTCATGCTGGGGGCGATCGGGTTTCTCCCATTCTTCGCCATAACGATCGGGTTCGTCTGGGTTGGCAGCACCCCCGACCCGCGGATTATGGCGAGACTTGTGATTCTCCTGCTTCCCGCGCTGTTGTGGTACGCGGTCGCGGATGCCGCGATGATTCTCATTACATCGGAGCATTACCGCGGCCGGCCGATGACTCCTGGCGCCGCCCTTCGAGCAGTTTTCCCGCGCTGCGGACGCATTATCCTGGCTTCCCTGGGCAAATACGGATTCATTCTCGGCGGATTCATCATTTTCACAATCGCCGGGACGATCGTGACGTTTCTCGTTGGTTTGGTGTTCCAGACTGACAATGCAGCGGCATTCGCAATTGTCTTCACGATTATTCTGATGTCCGGATTGATGGCATGGACGTTGTATGCGTTGGCCAGGTACTTCGCGATTCCGGGAATAGTGATTCTGGAAAATCTCGCCGCACGCGCCGCACTATCGCGCGCGCGGGTGCTGTCGAAAGGGGAGATTCGGAGAATCTGCAAGATATATGCGCTCACCGTGCTTCTCATCGGTATCGCGACCGTTGTCGTATCCGTTGCGGTAATGATTCCGTTCGGCATGGCTTCGCTCGCGGCAAACGTCATCACGTCCCTTTTCAACACGCTGAGCTATCCGTTTTTCAGCGTCGTGACGACGCTGCTGTATTATGATGTCCGCGTGCGCAAGGAAGGGTATGACCTCGAGCTAATGGAGCAGGAGCTCACGGCGCAAACAAAGATGGCTTGACGGTCATGCAGAGCGCGCTGTCGGATCTGCCGGATGAGGCCATCGCGGACACGGTTGCCGCAGTCTTCAGCGCAGCCCGGTACGGTGGGAAGGGAGAGTGGTGGGTGTTCCGGAAGCTCGGCGAATGGTGGGATTCGGGCTGGGAAGCTCTGCGGCGACTGCTCGATCCGATTGGTGACGTTGCAGCGCAGTCGCCGCTCCTGAAATGGTTGATGATTGCCGTTCTGACGATTGTGGCCGGCGCGATCATTGGCAGGATCTCATATGCGGCGTACCGGAGGCGCGGCTTCGGCAATCGAGAGGCCGGCGGCATCGCCGCACCGGCACGCCTCCGCGGCGCGCGAGATCCCTGGAGCACCTCGCAGCGACTGGCGGCCAACGGAGATTTTACCGGCGCCGCGCACGCACTGTACGAGGCCCTTCTCGAGCACGGCGCGCGGCAGGGACAGCTTCGTGTGCACCCTTCAAAGACAGTCGGCGACTACGTGCGGGAGCTCAAGTCGCGCTCTTCATCTCTGTTCGGCCGGTTCCGCGATTTCGCCCGGTGGTACGATGTCGTCATGTACGGCCTGGGGGAATGCGACCGTGAGCGGTACGACAGACTCCGCGCACTCGCGCTCCCGATCATCGGCGCGGACACCCGATGAACGCCGGCGATTCAATCGAGCGCTGGCTAACACCTCGGGTCGTTTTCACGGCTCTGGGCGCACTCACGCTGGTGGCGATTCTGGCACTTCCGGAAGAGGATTTCGGAGAAGCCCTTCAGACGCTGACCACACGCTCGTACGATGGATCCGGTGCGCGCGGCGTTTTTGAGGTCGCGAGCCGACTGGGGTGGCGCGTCGAGCGACGCGAGACGCCGCTGGCTGCGCCACTGGACAGCAACGCCGTGTATGTAGTTCTCGCGCCCCCAGTGCCGCTCACCAGCGGAGAAGTCAGCGCACTGCTCCACGCGGTTCGCCAGGGTGCTGGACTTTTTGTCGTCCCGCAGAATCGCACACCCCTGGCAGATTCTCTCCGACTCCGCCGCTCCGATGCGCCGCGCATGGTAGTGGTGCGCTCCCGTCAGGCTGCTCGCGATAGCGCAGCATCCGGCAGCAACAAGTTGGCGGCGTGGGCCGATTATACACTCAATTTGCAGAAGCCTGTCAAGGCCGATACGATTTCCTTTCTCACGGGGCTGTACTTTACCAGACTCCCGATAGCGGCGGGCTTCTCTCTTGGCCGCGGGCGGGTGGTAGCGCTCGCGGACCCGGGACTCATTCGCAACCGTTCGCTCCGCCGCCCGCTGATGGGCGTCGAGATAGCGCGAATGCTCGGCTGGGTGACGCCTTCCAGGGGCGCGCCGATGGTCTTCGCCGAGTACCACCACGGCTTCGGTACGCACACCAACGTCTCCGGGCTGGTCGCCGAGGCGCTGCTGGATTCCCCGTCGGGACGCGCCGCGCTGCAGGTCGTTGCCGCCGCCCTCATTCTCTTGTTGGCGCTTGCCCCCCGTCCTATCGCGCCGGTTGCACCCGAGCGCATCGAACGCCGCTCGCCGCTCGAGCACGTTGGCGCGTTGGCACGCGCTTACGAGCAAGTAGGCGCTACGAGACTTGCCTCCCAGCGAATGGTGCGCGGACTCAGGCGCCGGCATCCCTTCGGCGGCGCATGGCTCACCGACGGCAGCTACCTCGGCGCGATCAGAATGCGTCACCCGGAAACGAGCGGCGACGTCGACGCTCTGGAGACAGCCATGCAGCGGGCGCTTCCGCCTTCTGACTTCGTCTCCGTCGGACGGGCCATCGATAATATTGAACGAACTCTCAACGGATGACGACGATCGACCCTCAATTGACGACCGCCGAGCACGTGGCCGATTCGCTCCGCAAGGTGCACGACGCGGTGGCTCAGCGGGTTCTGGGACAGGACTCGGCTATAGACGAAGCACTCGTTGCCTTTCTCGCGCGAGGACACGTGTTGTTGGAGGGCGTGCCCGGCACCGCCAAGACCATGCTGGTGCGCGCGCTCGCCGGTGCGCTCAACGCGCGCTTCAGCCGCATTCAGTTTACTCCCGATCTCATGCCGAGCGACATCACTGGCGTAAGCATGTTGCGCCCCGACGTTGGGAAGTTCGAGTTCCACGCCGGACCGATCTTCACCGATATCCTGCTTGGTGACGAAATCAACCGTGCGCCAGCGAAGACGCAGGCGGCGCTGCTCGAGGGAATGGCGGAGCGTCAGGTCACGGTCGATGGAGTCGTCCGGCCACTTGGGGAGCTGTTTACCGTGTTCGCTACGCAAAATCCGATCGAGTTCGAGGGAACGTATCCGCTACCGGAGGCGCAGCTCGACCGCTTCCTCGTGAAGATCCGCATCGGATACCCGGAGCAGGAAGCCGAGCTCAGAATTCTGGCGGCTTACGCGGCCGGCTTCGACGCCGAGCGGTCAGCTGACGTCGTGCCCCCGCCAGTTCTTGACGAGGCCGACTGCAGAGCGCTGCGCGCTGCGGTCGATGGCGTCAAGGTGGCGCCCGAGGTGCGTGAGTACATCGCCGCTATCGTGCGTGCAACTCGCGAGGACCCGGCTCTCACACTCGGCGGCTCGCCGCGCGCTACGGTCGCGCTCTTTCGAGTATCACGCGCTGCGGCGCTGCTCGCGGGCCGCGATTTCGTAACGCCGGATGACGCAAAGGGGTACGCGCTCGCTGCTCTGCGGCACCGCATTGTACTGGCGCCGGAGCTGGAGGTAGAGGGACGCTCCGCGGACGACGTGATTACAGCCCTGCTAACGCGAGTGCCTGCGCCCCGGTGAGCCTCTTTCTTCCGACCCGAAGACTCGCGGCACTCACCGCACTTCTCGCTCCAGTCTGGCTCACATCATCTACCTCAACTGGTGCGACGGTAGCCATCGGTGTGACCGTGATTCTCATCTTCACAGTCCTCTATGATGCGCTCACGATGCCAGGCAAGCCCGACCTGGAGGTACAGCTCGTTCTCCCGTTGTCGGTAGGCATCGGCGATCTCGTCGTGGGAGAATTTCGGGTGCGCTCGCATTGGCCCCGAAGCATCAGACTACGCCTGCACGCGGATCTGCCCCGTGCACTCGAGCACGTGGCCGGGGGTCAGGAGCTGAGCCCGTCCGTGCTCAGGGGAAGCGCCGTGGAGGGCCGTAGCGTAACGATCGAACCACTTGGCGAGACGCTTTTTCCGTTCTCCGCGCTGGGCCGGACGCGAGGTGAGGTTCCCGTTGGCCCCGCCGCTCTTCGCGTGATCGGGACGCTCGGCCTGGTGCAGCGGACTTTCGTGTATCCGCCGTCGAAGCTGGGCGCGATGAGCATCACGGTGACACCATCGCTTACTGGAGTTCGCCGGTTCCGCTTGCTCACTGTCCAGCATCGCCTCCGCGATGCCGGCGTGCGCGCAATCCGGCGGCGCGGCGAGGGGACCAGCTTTGCGAATTTGCGTGAGTATGTGCGTGGCGATGATCCTCGTCACATTGACTGGAAAGCGAGCGCACGCCGGCATAAGCTCATCTCGCGTGAGTACACGGCCGAGCAGGGGCAAACGGTTGTGATCGCCGTAGACGCCGGGCGCCTGATGACGCAGCTCGCGGATCCATACTCGCGCTTCGATTACGCGCTATCGTCGGCATTGGTTCTGGCCGACATAGCGATCGCATCGGGTGACTTCGTCGGCCTCCTGGTGTTCGACGACACCATTCGCGCATGGGTGCCACCAGCGCGGGGCGCCGCCGCCCTTAAGCGCGTCCACGATGCACTCATCCCTTTGCAGGCCACGCTGGTGGAGCCGGACTACGCGCTGGCCTTCCGAACCCTGGCCACGCGCCACCGGAAGCGCTCGCTCATAGTGATATACACGGACGTGGTGGATACCCGCGCCTCGCATGCGATAATCGCCCACACCGCTCGCAGCACCGCGCGCCACCTTCCCGTCGTGGTCGCCCTGCGAAACGACCGGCTAGCGGCGGCGGCCGTACCAACCGCCCGTCACGCAACTTCCGCGCTGTTCGAGAGCGCGGCGGCGGAAGAGCTGATTTCCGCGCGCGAAGAGGCCCTCGCCCGGATGCGCCAATCGGGCGTATCTGTGCTGGATGTTTCCCCTCACCAACTCACCGCTTCGGTGATCAACCGCTATCTGGAGGTAAAGGCCCGCGCGGTTCTGTAAACGGGATTGCGGTTTGCGGGTTGGATTACGGATTGCGGATTGCGGACTGGATTACGGATTCGGGCACTCGCCATTTGGCCTGATTCCGGAAGAATCGTCACTACGGTCAGTGTATCCGTAATCCGCAATCCCGTTGGGCCCTAAGCTTCCTCCCGGTCGCAACGTACAGCAGCATCAGCACTCCGCTGACCACGGCGACCGCGATCTTGGGCGCGACCGTCCAGTCATCGCGCGGCGATATGAGTCCCTCGATCGAGCCCGCGACGAGGAGGAACAGCGTCGTCGCCGTTATGAGCCGAATTGCACGCTGGCCCTGCAGCACGATGGCCTGCCAGCGGGTGCGCTCGCCTGGCAGCAGCATGGCCGAGGCAATCAGGAAGCCACCTCCGCCCGCGATGCATATCGCGCTCAGCTCGAGCACGCCGTGCGCGACGACGAAGGAGAGAATCAGCTGCGCGATCCCCTTGCTCGCATACAATCCGATAGCGGCACCGATTCCAATTCCGTTGAAAATGAGCAGGAATGCAGTGCCCAGTCCTGCCGTCATTCCAGCCGCGAACGCCGCGAATGTGACCTGCACGTTGTTGGCGATCAGCCTGCTCGCCAATACGGGACGCTCGAAGCGCTCAACTTCGACGTAGCCCCTGCCCGAAGCTTTCCTGCCGGTACTTCCCTCGGCCCGGTCGATCATCCCGGCCGGCAGCAATTCACGCGCGCGTTCCGGATGGCGCACGACGAAATTGTACGAAACAAGCATCGGTGCGAAGAGGAGCACGGTCGACAGCAGGATTGGTCGCCACGACCGCCTGATCTCGGCTGGAACGTCGAAGACCAGGTACCGCCAGGCCGGCTGCGCCGCGGTCCCGGAGCGGCGATACAGCAGATTGTGACCCCCGGCTACCAGGCGGCTGAGATAATACAGCGACTCCGGCTCGTGTCCTCGCGATGCCGTCCGGAGCCGCGCGAGATCGCCCGTAATCTCGCGATAACGTGAGACGAAATCGCTTACCTCCGTTTCAGGGAGCGTATGCAATCCACGACGCCGGACGCTCTCGAGGATCTTCGCGAACGCACCCCAGCGCCTGGTGCCGCGCGCGACGATGAGATGTTGCTCGCGCGCCGCACCGGTATTGCCGCGCCCGCTCGCGCCCTGGGCACGCGCAGTCTGCTCGCGCTCGTGCAGCACCACCAGCATGCGCTGGGGAGAAGTGCGCGTCCTGTTTGACGGAAGGCGTCCCTCGAACCGGGTGACGAGTTTGGCGGCAATTTCTCTCCGTCGGTCTTCATCTAGGGACAGCCGGCGCGCCATGTAGCGGTCGAGCAGCGCGTACTCATCATCGGTGAGGAGAGCAGTCACCGGCGCCGGGGCGGTACTGGCTGACCCGGTGTCGTGCCCGGGAGCGAGAGCGACGGTGGCCGCCTTCTCTTTCACGACGATAGTACCTGCCAGGATGTCGCCAAGTCTCTTCCCGGACTTCGATACCAGTGCGCTGATAATTCCGACGCCAAATAAAAAGCCCGGCTGCATGTCGATTATTCGCGCAAGGTTTCTGACGGCGGACGCGGAGAAGGTCATTGAGTATCCACCGTCCTGCACCACGCGCAGGCCGAGCTTCCGTTTCCCCGGCGTCTGTCCATCCGAGAGCGCCTCGAAAAAGACGAAGTATCCCCACATTGCGGCGAAGGCGACCAGCCCCGCGATCGCGAGCGCCCATGAACCAGCCTCTGTCAGCTGCTCGAATTCACTCTTTGCGCCAGAGATGCGGTGGACGAGAAAGTACAGCGCCAGGATCGTACCCCAGCAAATGAAATAGTCGATGAGCGCGGCCGCGGCGCGTGACCCGATACCCGCCACTGTATAGGAGAACACCACCTGCTCGGGTGTCTCGATGTCCACAACCTGCTCCAGCGACCGTAGCACCCGCGTCGTCGTCGCGTCAGCTCTTGCCATCAGCGCTGGTAGGCGTCCACCGATATTTTGAGCTGCTCCGCAAGCTCGGCATCACCGCTGAGAATGGACTGCCAGGACAGCTCCCGTCCTCTGCGGCGGCCTTTCGGCACAAGGCGTACGCCGTCCGGTGACATGCTGACCGTGTACGGCGCGCCGCCGATCTCTATTTCACGCTTGATCTCCTTTGCCAGCTTGGTCGTCATGGATTAAAATGTGAAGTTTGATGAATTCCCGCATCGCCCGAGCGGATCGTGATTCGCCGTTATGAGAGCGCGATTCTCCCGTCAACCACAAGGTCAGTTAACAGACCATCGATCTCGAGCGTCGCTTTGACGTTCAACGTTTCGCTACCCGTTAACGCACCGGACTCGATGGCGCCATTAACGGCCCTTTCGATTTCTCGCTGGGCGGTGATTCCGAACTTCTTGAGAAACTTTCGCAGGTCGAGATTGAATGTTTCTTCGTCCATGGGCTCTCCGTTCTGGGGGCTGACCGATCACAACCCAAAGAACGTGCGTTGGTTGACAGATCGCAAGTGAACGTACCGTTGTGCACATTCCGGCTGCATGACAAATGTCTCGATGATTCATTGGCTCAATAACGCCTGCGGTGGTGCGCACCCTCACCGTTCCGGAGACACGTCTGCTTCGCTGACGCAACGCACCTCGAGCCAGCTGCGGGTATCTTTCCCGCATGACTTCTCCATCAACTGGCAGCTCGGGCGACGCTAATTCCGCTGGCTTCGCCGATCTCGGCATCGATCCACGCATCGTCGCAACGCTCACCGCGCTCGGCTACGAAGAGCCGACGCCCATTCAACGCCAGACGATCCCGGTGCTGCTCCGCGGACGTGACCTGATCGGCCAGGCGGCAACCGGAACGGGCAAGACCGCTGCCTTCGCGATCCCGTTGCTGCAGCGGATCGACCTGACGGCCGGCAAGCGTCCGAATACCCAGGCTCTGGTTCTCGTTCCGACGCGCGAGCTCGCCATGCAGGTAGCGCAGGCCGTGCACCGCTACGGCAAGGAGATGGGTGTCAGCGTTCTGCCGATTTATGGTGGGCAATCGATCGAGCAACAGCTTCGCGTGCTGAGGCGCGGCGTGGATGTCATCATTGCTACGCCCGGACGAGCGCTGGACCACATCAAGCGCCGCACGCTATCGCTGGCTCACGTAAGGGTGGTCGTGCTGGACGAAGCCGACGAGATGCTCGACATGGGATTCGCCGAGGATCTGGAAGCAATTCTAGATTCAACCCCGTCAGAGAGGCAGACCGCGCTCTTCTCGGCGACGATACCTGCACGGATCGCCGCAATAGCACAGAAATACCTGACCAACCCGGTGCGCATCGCCGTCGAGACAGAGCGGATCGTGGAAGGGACCGCCCCGCGCGTGCGACAGACGGCTTACATTGTCGCGCGAGCGCACAAGCTGGCCGCGCTGGGAAGGGTGCTCGACATGGAGGCGCCCACGGCGGCACTCGTTTTCTGCCGGACGCGCACCGAAGTAGACGAGCTGACGGAGTCGCTCAACGGACGCGGCTACCGCGCCGAAGCCCTGCACGGGGGAATGTCACAGGAGCAGCGCGACCGCGTAATGCGCCGCTTCAGAGACAACGCCGCGGAGCTACTGATAGCAACCGACGTAGCCGCCCGTGGTCTCGATATCGAGCATTTGTCCCACGTCGTCAACTACGATGTCCCGGCGGCGGCCGACGGCTACGTTCACCGAATCGGGCGGACCGGGCGAGCCGGCCGCGAGGGCGTTGCGATTACGCTCGCGGAACCGCGCGAGCATCGTTTGTTGCGCAACATCGAGCGGTTAACCAAGCAGCGCATCGAAGTGTCGACTGTACCTACAGCTTCGGATCTTCGCGCTCGCCGTCTCGAGCTTACGCAGGCAACACTGCGCGAAACTCTGCTGGCCGGCGGGCTGGACACTTTTCGTGTCGCCGTGGAAGCCCTCTCGAGCGAGTTCGACATTATGGATGTGGCCGCGGCCGCCATCAAGCTCGCGCACGGCGCGAGTGGCGGGGATGACCACGCGGATATTCCTTCCGCTTCTGCGCCTCGGGAACGCCCGGAACGAACCAGTACCGAGCGCAAGCCAGGAGATGGGTCACGCGGACCGAAAAGCGAATCGCGTGACAAGCGCCCTCGCCGCAAGACTGAGTGGAGCGTCGCTCGCCTGTATGTTGGAGCAGGCCGCAAAGCCGGAGTGCGCCCCGCGGACCTGGTAGGCGCGATAACGAACGAAGTAGGGGTCGACTCGTGGGCTATTGGATCCATAGAGATCGCAGATCGCTTCTCGGTGGTGGAGGTGCCGGAGGAGATAGTTGACGACATCATCGAAATTCTGCGGAGCACGACCATCAAGGGGAAGCGAGTTCTGGTGCGGAGGGACAGAGAGGGGTAAGGCTGGGAGAGCGAGCGAGGTTTTGAGTCGCTTGGCCACCGTGTGGTTCGTCTAGGACAACACCAACGATCAAACGGAACGCAACGCGCCCCTCATGTTTATACTCAGGCTCGCCCTTGCAACTCCCGGTGATTCATGCTTCGTCGCGCTATCCTGTGCATCTACATCCATTTCACGCTCGCCGCTTCCATAGCGCCACTCACTTACGCGCAGGTGAAGCGCGAGCTTCCGCGCGCGTCCATAGACACTGCCGCACGAATTCCGGCCGACCCGAGTGTCACAGTCGATACCCTGGCGAACGGGGTCACCTACTACATCCGCGTCAACAAGAAGCCGGAGAATCGCGCGGAGCTGCGGCTGGTCGTGCGCGCGGGCTCGATTCTCGAGGACGACGACCAGCGCGGGCTGGCTCACTTCGTCGAGCACATGGCGTTCAACGGGACGCGCAACTTCGCCAAGAACGAGCTCGTTAGCTACCTCGAGTCCATCGGTATGACTTTCGGCGCGGACGTGAACGCCTACACCAGCTTCGATGAGACCGTGTACATGCTGCAACTGCCGACGGATAGCGCCGCCGTGCTCGCCAAAGGCTTCCAGATACTCGATGACTGGGCGCACGGTCAGATCTTCGATGCCGAAGAAGTGAGGAAGGAACGTGGCGTGGTGATCGAGGAATGGCGCTCGGGCAGAGGAGCTGGAAGCCGCATGCGCGACAAGCAGTTTCCGGTGCTCCTCAAAAATTCCCGCTACGCCGAACGTCTTCCAGTCGGCAGCCTGAAATCGCTTGAGATGTTCACTGACGCGGCGCTCAAGCGTTTTTACACGGATTGGTATCGCCCCGAGCTCATGGCCGTCATCGCCGTCGGCGATTTCGACAAGTCACAAATCAGGGCGATGATCGAGAAGCACTTCGCGGATCTCCCGCACGCCAAATCACCGCGCACGCGAACCATATTCCCCGTTCCGGATCATGATTCGACGCTGATCACGATCGCGACCGACAAGGAAGCGACGAGCTCGAGTGTTACGATCTACTACAAGCAACCGGAAGCTGCGCGCGGAACTCTGGCTGCGTACCGCCGGGAGATTGTGGAGCAGCTATACAATCAGATGCTCAACCAGCGGCTGTACGAGCTGACCCAGAAAGCGGATGCGCCATTTCTGGGCGCGGGCTCGCGACAGGGATCATTCGTCGGTCCGAAGGAGGCGTATACGATTGGCGCTGGAGTAAAGGATGGCGGAATCGTCCGGGGTCTGGCGGCGCTGCTTACCGAAGCGGAACGCGTCGATAAGTTCGGCTTCACGCAGAACGAGCTGGAGCGCGAGAAGCGGGAGATGCTGCGTGGTCTGGAGCGGGCCTTCGCCGAACGGGACAAGACTGAGTCCGAGAGATATGCGAGCGAGTACGCGTCGCACTTCCTGGACGCTGAGCCGTCGCCGGGCATTGCGTACGAGTTCGAGACCGTCAGGCAGATTCTTCCGGGCATTGCGCTGAGCGACGTCAACCGGCTCGGGCGGGAATGGATTACGGACCGGAACCGGGTGATCGCGGTTAGCGCGCCCGACAAGGCAGGTGCAAAAGTGCCGACCAGCGCCGAGCTTTTGGCCGTATTCGACTCGGTGCGCAAGAGACAGGTCCTGGCATACGTCGACACCGTTTTCTCGGGGCCACTCATCGAGGTCGCTCCCAAAGCTGGCACGATCTCGGCGCGGCGCGTGATCAAGGATCTTGGCGTTACCTACTGGACTCTGTCGAATGGCGTGCGCGTCGTTCTCAAGCCGACCGACTTCAAGGCGGACCAGATACTCGTTCGCGCGTACAGTCCGGGCGGCACTTCCCTGCTCTCCGACCGGGACGTCACGATCGCGGGCTTTGGCGCCATGGCGGCGCAGTCCGGCGGCGTCGGGAAGTTCAGCCAGATCGATCTGCAGAAGGCGCTCGCAGGGAAGCTGGCCAGCGTCTCACCCTCCATAAGCTCGCTTCAGGAAGGGATCAACGGCAGCGCCTCGCCACAGGATCTGGAGACGTTGTTTCAGCTCATCAATCTGTACTTCACGCAGCCGCGTCAGGACAGCTCGGCGTTTCTCGCCTTCAAGGGACAGGTCAAGGCCAGCATCGCCAATCGTGGGGCTCAACCGGAGGCAGTATTCGGCGACACGCTGCAGGCAACGCTGACGCAGAACCATCCACGCGCGCAGCCGCTGACAGCGGAAAAGGTCGACTCCATATCGCTCGCGAAGTCGATGACCTTCTACAAGGAACGTTTCGCCGACGCGAGCGACTTCACCTTTGTCTTTGTCGGCAATTTCGCCGTCGATTCGATCAAGCCATTCGTGCTCACTTACCTCGGCGGCTTGCCATCGCTCAAACGGAAGGAGAACTGGCGCGACATTGGGATCAGGTATCCCACCGGCGTGATCAAGAAAGTCGTGCGCAAGGGAGCCGAGCCCAAAAGCCAAACGCAGATCATCTTCACCGGACCATTTACCTGGAACCGTGCGAATCGCTACGCGATGGCGTCGCTGAGTGCAGTGCTTCGCATCCGGCTCCGCGAGGTATTGCGTGAAGATCTCGGTGGTGTGTATGGAGTGAGCGTCGGGGGCCAACCCTCGTTCGAGCCGAGGCAGGAATACTCGTTCGGCATCGGATTCGGCGCGGCGCCCGATCGGATAGACACACTGAGAGCGGCGGTCTTCTCGGTCATCGATAGCCTCAAGGATTCCGGACCCACTGTGCAGGAACTCGAGAAAGTGCGCGAGACGCAGCGGCGGGCCGAGGAGACTTCGCGGAAGGAGAATGGGTACTGGCTTTCGACGCTCATCTCCGCGGACCGGTACGGAGAGGATCCACATACCCTGCTGGACAGCGGCGCGATGCGAGGGCTGTTAAGCGAGGAGATGATCAAGGAGGCAGCTCGGCGTTACCTGGATACCGCGAATTATGTGCAGGTTACGTTGATGCCGGAGGGAGTTGGCAAGTAGGCCGTTCGTCTCGCTTGTCTTTAGGCTTGTTCGGGCGGGCAAGCAGTGGACCCGCTATTGCAATTACCGTGGCCAAAACCCTGTTCCTGTTCCCGCGACCATTCGCGCAGTCTTAGGAGGCCCATGCTTACAGCTCGCCTAGCGCTATTCTCGGCATTCTCTCTGGCCGGCGCGGCCTGCAGCCCACGCTACAGTCAATCCGAGGCGGACACTGCATCGGAAATCCCTGGTGGCAAGGCAGCCATTGCCACGTGCACACCCCTGGAAACGCGCCCGCCGCAGGGGTCCGGACAGCAACCCGCGTTCGGCGGCCAGACGCGAGCGTGCGGAAACACGTCGAACGCTGACTTTGATGTCGTCGTGGTCGCAAAGGGCCTCGAGACCCCCTGGGCCGTGGAGCCCCTTCCCGGCGGCGATCTGCTCGTCACCGAAAAGCCCGGTCGCCTGCGCATCGTCTCGGCAACGGGTGACGTGGGCAAGCCGATTGTTGGTACACCCGCGGTCGATTCGCGCGGCCAGGGCGGCCTGCTGGACGTGGCGCTGAGTCCGGCGTTCGGCTCTGACCGAACGATTTATTGGAGCTACAGTGAGCCAAGAGAGGGTGGGAACGGTACCAGCGTCGCGCGCGGAGTGCTGTCGGCCGACAGGCAGAGCCTCGAGCAGGTTCGCGTGATATTCCGGGTGATGCCGACTTACGATGGCATCATGCACTATGGCTCCCGGCTCGCCTTCGGCCCGGATGGCATGCTGTACGTGACGCTGGGGGAGCGCTCGGACACACCGATGCGGAAGTACGTACAGCGGCAAGACAGCCATCTTGGAAAGATCGTGCGCATCAGTCCTGACGGCTCGGCACCGGCCGACAATCCATTGGTCGGACAGCCCAACGCGCTGCCCGAGATCTGGACGATCGGGCACCGAAACATTCAGGCCGCCGCATTCGATGCACAGGGACGCCTCTGGGCGGTGGAGCACGGCCAGCGAGGCGGCGACGAGCTGAACCTTCTCGCGAAGGGCAAGAACTATGGCTGGCCGCTCGTCGCGTATGGTGTGGAGTATTCCGGTCAACCGATCCCTTCGGCGGTGACCGCGCGCGATGGCTTCGAGCAGCCCGTCTATTATTGGGACCCGGTGCTTGCTCCATCGGGCGCGCAATTCTACACAGGCGACGCATTCCCGATGTGGCGCGGCAACCTTTTCATCGGCAGCCTCAAGGAAAAGATGCTCGTACGCCTGACCCTCGCGAAGGATCGCGTGACTGCCGAGGAGCACCTCCTCGCAGACCGCGGTCAGCGCGTGCGTGACGTGCGGCAGGGTCCCGACGGTGCGCTATACATCGTTACTGACCAGCAGAACGGCGAACTCTGGAAAATCGCTCCGCGTCGGTGATGTACCGGCGCTGGCCTTCGCTTGCCGCGCTGGTCGTCCTACCCGCGGCATCGTCCGCCCAGCACGGAGTGCTGTTTGCTAGCGATTCTACTCTGACCGGCCGCATCCTTCTTGCTGAAGACCGGCGCGACCCTGCAGACGCGGCACTCGCCGAGGGTTCACGCCATGCGGATTCGCGCATACGCGTGCTCGCGCAACGAGCACTTGGACGAATCGGCAACCCCGGCTTCGCGTCACGCGAATCACTCCCCGCACTTCGAGCTCCGTTGGAGTGGCCTGAGCCCGCGTGGCGGGTGCGATATCGCGCTTTAACGGAGCGGCGCAACGACTGCAGCGCTCTACGCACGGCACTCGCCGATAGCGCATGGCCTGTGCGGTTGCGTGCCGCGGATCTGGCCACCGCTGCCTGCGCGACCGACGATTCAATCGCGGCATCACTTCGCGGGTGGATCGATTCACTTCCGGCCGACGCCGCGCATCGCGTACCTGGCGGTGTGTCCTGGCACGCCGCGGCGCATGCTGCCGTGGCGCTCGCCCGGCTCCGCCCTGAGGAAGCACGCGCGCGCGCCGGGAGGCTCGCGACGCACCGACAGCATCACGTGCGCATGTATGCAGCCCGCGCGGCGGCTGTGCTGTCCGACACTCTGCGCCTGCGCTCGCTCGCGCGCGACGGGGATGCCAATGTGAGTGAGGTAGCGATAGAGTTGCTAACGAAGCTGACTGGTCACGCAGACGACGATATTTTTCTTGCTGCTCTCGGCTCCGAGGGTCCGCAGGTGGTTCGGGCAGCGGCCGCGGCACTCAAGGGCTCAACGCGCGCGGACGTGCGTGAGACCGCCAACGCCACGTTCGAGCGATGGGTCGCGCGGGGGAGCGCGTCCGAGCGCGATGCGCGCGTCGCGCTGCTCGCGGCGGCTGGCCGTCCTGCGAGCGACGATCGGCCACCGCGCGTGAGCGCTGAGCTTCCCCCGCGCGCCGTTGCGCTGGCGCTCGGCGCCGACGCGCGGTTGCGGGTCACCATGGCAGCATGGAGCGGCGGCGGATCGTTCGCCGTCCGGTTGCGCGGAGACGTCGCGCCGATGATGGCCGCACGTGTTCTCGTCCTCGCTCGCGCGGGCTACTATGATGGGCTCAGCTGGCACCGTGTCGAGCACGATTTCGTGATACAGGGAGGAAGCCCTGGAGCCAACGAGTACGTGGGGTTGCCGCAATACCTTCGCGATGAGCTCGGCACCGTGCCGCACGTGCGCGGCACTGTCGGCATGAGCACGCGCGGGCATGACACCGGAGATGCTCAGTGGTTCGTGAACCTCAGGGACAACCCGCGACTAAACCGCGACTACACGATGTTCGCTGAGGTGATTGAAGGTATTGAAGTCGTCGATGGTATCCTCGAGGGTGATGTGATTTCCAGGATCGAGGAAATTCCCAGCAGCTAGGTCCCAAACCCCGGAAGAGGAGCAAGTGTCATGTGGAGGTACCTTGCAGTTCTCATCGCGCTCGTCGCGTCGAGCCCATCGATCGGCGGCGCTAACTCTTCCGGATTGAACCGGGTTCCGGATAGCATAGCCGGGCGCTGGGACATCACCATCCAAACGCCCGAACGAAAGCTTCCATCCTGGCTGGAGATTCGGCCGTCCGGCCGCGCGACGTTTGTCGGACAGTTCGTGGGAGAGGGCGGTAGCGCCCGGCCGATCGCACGCGTCGACATCAGCGGCGGCGAGTTGCGCTTTTCCATTCCACCACAGTGGGAACAGGGTGAAAACGACATGTCATTCGAGGGGCGCTTGCAGGGCGATCAATTGGCGGGCTCGATGTCTTTTCCTGACGGGAAGCGCTACACCTGGACCGCCAAACGCGCGCCATCGTTGCGACGGCTAGCGGCCACCAAATGGGCCGGGCCGGCGCGTCTCTTCAACGGTACTAACCTGAATGGCTGGCGCGCCATCGGCGCCAACGAGTGGCGTGCGGAGGACGGCGTTCTGCGAAACACGAAATCGGGCGGCAACCTGGTGAC
>JBPCJT010000128.1:0-7136 GCA_051005015.1 Gemmatimonadaceae bacterium
CAGGCTCTCCAAGCGGCTCCGATCCCCGCGACGCAGTGCGATGATACGAATGGGAAGTGGCATGAAATACAAGATACCACCGGTCCACTCATTATGAAAGCCATTTCTGCGACACTACACTAGCTGCCTCGCCATACTGCTTTCGGGACGACTTCCGGGTTGCTTTTTTGGTAATCGACATCGCCTTCCTCCAGGTCGAATGTGGAACTGAAATACCTCTGCGGATGCGATGGATTCGATGCGTCACCCATCTTTCACACCACTCTCCCCTTCCACGTCCCCTTCCGAAAAATCACCGCGCTCACAACCGCCAGTGTCGAGAACGCGATTGTCATTGCGAGAAAAACTCCAAATGGGCCAAAATCGAACACCATCGCAAGCGCATACGCGAGGGGAATTTCCCATAACCAGAAAACGAAGAGATTGATCACTGTAGGCGTCCACGTGTCTCCGGCGCCGTTGAACGACTGCGTCAGCACCATACCGTAGCCGTAGAAAAGAAAGCCGCATGCCACGACGCGCAGGCAATCCACTGCGTGCTTCGCCACGTTTGGATCAGACGTAAATATCCCGACGATCTGCCCGGTGAAGATCACAAACATGAGTCCGACTATGCCGAGAAAGCACATATTGTAGAATCCGGCCTGCCATACGGCGCGCTCCGCGCGCTCCGGGTTGCGGGCACCGAGTGCCTGGCCTACCATCGTCGCCGCGGCGTTGCTCATGCCCCATGAAGGCAGCAGCGCAAAGACGATGACTCGAATGCCTATCGTGTAGCCGGCCAGCGCGTCACTCCCGAACGATGAGATTATCCGGATCAGTCCGATCCAGCTTGCCATCCCGATGAATACCTGAAAGGTGCCGGACGCAGAGAGCCGTATAAGACGTACCATGAGAGCCGGCTCGAGGCGAAGGTGACGGCGCTGTATGTCGACGCGGGACCCTGGGCGCACCAGTCGGCTCAGCGCGTAGAGCGCTCCAGCTCCCCTTCCTATGGTTGTCGCTATGGCCGCGCCAGTCACGCCAAGTGCGGGCAATGGGCCCAGGCCAAAAATCAGGCAGGGACCCAGCACGATGTTTAGCAGGTTCGCGAGCCAGAGCACGCGCATCGCAATCGCTGCATCTCCCGCGCCCCGGAAGATTGCGTTTATCAGAAAGAGAAGCAGAATAACGGCGTTTCCGCCGAGCATGACGCGCGCATAGCCCGAACCCTGCGCGATGACGCCGGCGGAAGCTCCCATCAAACCCAACAGGCGCGGAGCGAGCACCGCACCGGCAACTCCGAGAATGAGGGCGACAAGCAGCCCCAGAACGATCGCCTGCACGGCCGCGCGCGCGGCGCCATCGGCGTCCCTTTCGCCTATTCGCCGCGCCACCATCGCCGTCGCGCCAATGCCGAGCCCCATCGCCAGAGCGTAGACGAGCGTCAGCATTGACTCGGTCAGTCCGACCGTCGCGACCGCATCAGAACCGAGCCGGGAAACGAAGAAGACGTCGGTTACCGCGAACACGCTTTCCATGGCCATCTCGAGCACCATTGGGACAGCCAACAGCATTATCGCTCGGCTTATGGATCCCGTCGTGTAATCGTGACGCGTTCCGCGAATGGCGTCGCGGATGGAGGGCCAGAACCCGGGACTGGATATGGGATTGCGGATTGCGGATTCTGACCGGAGATCAGGCATGATTTCGGACTGCGGATTGGACGGAGGGGCGAGAGGCGCGGGTGGATCGGTGCGGGAGGCGCGGGTGGGATCGATGCGAGAGGCAATACGTCGATGGTGATCGGCAAACCCAAGGATGCGATTTTAGAAGCGGGGGGGCCCGCGTTCAACTTTGTCGATTCGCCTCTTCACTACTCCCTCCTCCCGGGCGGTTTGCTATCCGCAATCACTCTGGTGTCCGGCCATATCTCAGATACAGCACCGGCATTACGAACAGATTCAGCACCGTCGAGGTCACCAGCCCACCGAGAATTACCACCGCCATTGGATGCTCGATCTCATGACCCGGCCGGTTGCCTCCGACCACTATCGGCACGAGCGCCAGTCCGGTTGCAAGGGCCGTCATCAGGATCGGCGACAGACGCTCTTCCGCTCCGCGCAACACCAGCGCGCGGCTGAACGGAACGCTTTCCTCCGTCTCCAGATGCCGCCAGTGACTCACGAGCATGATGCCGTTGCGCGCCGCAATGCCGAGCACCGTCACGAAGCCGACAAGCGAACCAAGGGACAGTACGCCGCCGGTGAGAAACGCCGCCATGACACCGCCGATGAGCGCGAAGGGGAGCGTTGCGAACACCAGCGTCGCCAACCGCACCGACCCGAAATCGGCGTGCAGGATGAGAAAGATTCCGACAAGCGAGAATAGCGCGAGCGCCATGAGCCGCTGGGATGACTCCTTGCGCGCCGCGTACTCGCCGAGCAATTCGGGGTGATAGCCCCGGTCGAATTTGATCGTGTCCAAGGCGCTCTCCACATCACGCGCAACGCTTCCCAGATCTCGGTCTTTAACATTCGCGGTAACGTCGATTCTGCGGGAGGCGCCCTCGCGCGTGATCTCGTTCGGCGTTGGGGCTATCAGCACGTCGGCAACATCGCCGAGCGGAACCTGACCGCCATCCGGCGTGTCGATCGGCAGCGTCCGGAGCGCTTGTGGATCGGCTCGGACCCGACCCACTCCCCAGACGACTACGTCGAAACTCTTCTGATCGTCGTAGAATTCGCCGACTTTGGTTCCCTTGACGAGTGTCGTGACGGCGCGACGAACGTGGCCGGGCGTCAGCCCGAATCGCTCAGCGGCCTCGGGCCGGAAGCGAACTTCCACCTGCGGCACGAGCACTTGAGGCTGCACCTTGAGATCGGCGATCCCACCGATCGGGTTCATCACGGAAGCGACCTCCTGCGCCTTCGTGCGCAGCACGTCGAGATCAGGCCCAAAGATCCGTACGACTATGGTCGCGCTGGCGCCGGTCAGCACCTCCTTGATGCGCTCGCGCAGATACGTCAGCAGGTCGCGGTACAGCCCCGGATATCCGTCTACCACGCTCTGGATCCTGGCAACCGTCGGATTGTAGTCGACGCTTGGGTCCAGGCTGATCCACAGTTCCGTGAAGTTCGGGCCGACCACTTCGTCCGCCACTTCCGCGCGCCCGATGTGCGCCCCGAAGTTGCGCACCCCTTCAATCGACCGAAGCTCTCGGCTCGCCTGAACCGTGATGCGCCTCATGGCTTCCAGCGATGTACCCGGCTTTTCAACCCAGTGCATGAGAAAATCGTACTCGCGGAAGTTCGGCAGGAACTCCTCACCCAGAAACGGGATGGATATAGCCGTAAGTCCCATGGCGATTGCGAGTCCGACAACCGCATTCCGTGGCTTGTCCAGGAGCCGCGGCAGGAATCCGTTGTACCGTGCCTTGAGCTGGATGACCAGCGGTGCGTCACCATGTTTGGCGGGAGCTCCCGGGAGCAGCATGAGGGACAGTGCCGGCGTGACCGTGAGCGCTACCACGAGCGAGGCAAGAATGGCGAGGATGTACGCAAGCGCGAGCGGCTGAAAGAACGATCCGGCCAGACCGCCGAGGAAGAATACAGGAATGAAAACCAGCGCGACGATGAGACTTCCGTACACAACCGCGCTGCGCACCTCGAGCGAAGCATCGAGCACCACGCGCATGGAACTCTTGGGCGATCCAGCAGCGCGATTGAGTCGCAGCCGGCGCACGATGTTCTCTACGTCGATGATAGCGTCATCCACTACCTCCCCGAGCGCGATGACGAGCCCGGCGAGCACCATCGTGTCTATCGTGCCGCCCTGGTAGCGCAGAGCGAGCGCCGCGGCGACGAGGGAGAGCGGAATGGCCGTGAGACTGATTAGCGCGGTTCGCCAGTCGTTCAGAAAAAATGCCAGCACAATCACCACGAGCACGCAGCCGATGAGAAGTGCGCGGTTGAGATTGTGAAGGGACATCTCGATGAACGTGGCCGGCCGAAAGATCGACGCGTCTACGTCCACGTCGCCGAGGCCCGGACGGAGCGCGGCCAGGGCGCTCTCGACGTTGTGCGTCACCTGCAGCGTGTTGCCCCACGGCTGCTTCTCGACGATAAGCAGGAGTCCGGGCCCATCGTTGATCACCGCGTCGCCGATAGGAGGCTGGTGTCCTTCCGTGACTTCGGCGACATCCGCGATTCGGATCGGGGCGCCGTTCCGGAACGCCACCGTGATGCGACCAAGGTCCTCGGGGCGCGTGAGCGGAGTTCGGTGTGCGACGGCGAGTCGCTGGTTTGGCGTATCGATGAATCCGCCCGCGCCGAGCGAGGCCGCATCGGTCGCCGCGGTGATAACAGCGTCGAGTGTAACCCTGTTCGCATTCAGACGGTCAGGGTCCACCAGCACCTGCATCTGCCGATCGCGCTGTCCCCAGATCGCGACATTGGCTACGCCCGGCACCGCCATGAGGCGTGGGCGGATCGTCCACTTCGCAAGTGTCGTAAGCTCGACCTGCGACAGGGATTTGGACGAAACTCCGATCTTCATCACGCGGCTCGTGGACGACAGCGGCGACAGGATCACCGGCGCGTGCGCTACCGAGGGGAGGAGCGCAGGCAGCCGCGCGACGCGCTCCTGAACGAGCTGCCGCGCGTCGAGCAGGTCGCTCCCTTCCTTGAAGATCAGCACGACGCTCGACAGTCCGAGCACGGACTTGGAGCGGATGGTCTTGAGCCAGGACGTTCCAATGAGCGCGTTTTCGATCGGCACCGTGACCAGGCTCTCGACCTCGTCGGTGGAGAGCCCAGGCGCCTCGGTCTGGATCTCGACGAGCGGCGGTGCGAACTCCGGAAACACATCGAGGGGGGTGTCTGGGAGAAGCCGCGCACCCACCACCATCAGGACGACGGCAAGCGCTACTACGATGACGCGCAGCCGTAGCGCAGTGGCGATAAGCCCGCGCATCACTTGCCGATTCCGAATTCCGTCCCGAACAGCTCCGCGGCCGCCACTGAAACCACCTTTGTGCCGGGGGCGGGACCGCGTGCCAGCACGGCGAGATCTCCTGTTACGTGCTTGATTTCCACACGCCTGCGGGCGTACGAGTGCGGTGCGATGTTTTCATAGACCCACGTGCCTCCATTGATGTCGACTACCACCGCGGACCAGGGGACAACCAGGCTCTCCTCACTCTCTCCCCGAAGCGGCAACGTCGCACCGACTTTCTGGCCGGGACGAAGCGTCGCGTCGGCGTTGGAGAGCTCAAAGAAGAGATTGGCCGACGCGGAGTTGGCATCGGCTGAAGGCGGCGCCGCAATCGGGCGCGCAATGCGCACCACGCCTCCCGGAGAGTCCGTGATGCCGTGAATGCTCGCGGGTTGGCCGGCTGCGATCGTGGCGAGATCTCCGACGTACACGGGCACCCTGACCCACACACGGTCGAGCTTGACAATCTCGAACAGGGGCGCCGAGGACGCCACCGATTGGCCGACTCCGACATGGACCGCATTGACGATGCCATCCTGCGGTGCGGTAATCGTGAGCGGCGTGAGCGAGCGCTCATCGTCCCTCGTGGTGGTGCCGTGCGATTGCGCGAGGCGCGCGCGCGCAGCGCGAAGCGCCGCGTCCGCGCTCGCGCGTTCGGCCTCCACCTGCTCGTACTCGCTCTGCGTGACCGCCTTCTCCGCGACAAGCTGTTCGTAACGCCTAGCCTGCGCGGTGGCAGTGCGAAGCCGAACTTCGGCCACCGTCACGTCCTCCTCCCCGCGCACGAGGTCGGCCCCAGTTGGCAACGCGAGCAGTCGCAGCACCACCTGTCCGCGCCCAACACGAGAACCGGTAGTGGGAAGGAATCCGGACCCAGGCGCCATGATGGTGCCTGCTACTGGAGCGGCAACGGTAATCGCACGGCCTGTGGGCACGACTACTTCGCCCCCAAAGGTTCGTGTGCGTCCAAGCATTTTGCGCTCGGCCGTCGCCAATTGGAGGCCGAGCCGTCCCTCGGCTTCCGCCGTCAGGGTCACCGTGGCAAGGTCGGATTCCGTGGCGGCGTTCGCGATCGTGGCGGGTGGCGCAGCCTTGGCGCTTTCCTTGCCAACGCAGCCGGGGATGCCAGCCAGGGCGCACACGAGCAGCAGTGCCGGCCCACAGGGGTAATGCCCGGCAAGGGAGCGAGCGCGGTGGCTGACTGCTGACACCTGGTGCAAGCATGGTTTCGTTCCGAGGCCGAGCTGGCTGATAGGCACACGTGCTCCTGGAGTTTGCACTTTTTGAGCGCAGGAAAGAGCTGACACCACCTCGTCGGCTTGCCTACGCGCCCACCACCGCCTCCGCCGCCTCCTCAGCCTCTTCCATCTCAGTCTTCGGCGTGCTCACCGGCCTCGAAGCCGGTAGCAGCGCGATATCGAATACCTCGTCCAGCGTGCCTACGCAATGAAACTCGAGCACGTTGCGCACTTCCTCCGGAATATCCTCGAGATCTGCCTCGTTCTCCTTCGGAAGGATGATGGTGGTGATGCCCGCGCGGTGTGCCCCGAGCACCTTCTCCTTCACTCCGCCGATCGGCAGCACGCGTCCACGCAGCGTCGCTTCGCCGGTCATCGCTACATCCTTGCGAGCCGGACGTCCTGACATGGCGCTGACAAGAGCGGTCGACATCGTTACTCCAGCGGATGGACCATCCTTGGGTATCGCACCGGCAGGAACGTGGATGTGCACCTCGATTGAGCCAAGCCGGTCTTCCGGGATCTGAAGCGTGGACGCGTGCGTGGCCGCGTAGGTGAGCGCCGCGCGCGCGCTCTCCTTCATGACATCACCAAGCTGGCCAGTGAGAATCAGCGACACGTTGCCCCATCCGCTCACCTGCACGCTATTGTCCGAGGGCTGAACTCCGTGTAGCCGGCGAATTGCTGCTTCAACGAACATGATGTCACCACCGGCAGGTGTGTAATACATGCCGGTCGCAACGCCGACTTCATTCTCCTCAGCCGCGTGTTCCGGGTGAACCTTGGGGCGACCCAGAAGGATGCGCACCTCCTCGGCGGTTATGGTCTCGTCGGTGATGGTTCCGGACACGCCCGACGCGATCTTGCGGGCCACCTTGCGCGCCACAGCGCCGATCTGGCGTTCCAATTGCCGAACTCCACTTT
>JBPCJT010000129.1:0-11135 GCA_051005015.1 Gemmatimonadaceae bacterium
CTCGAGGACTACATCCCGCTGTATCTGAACCTGCTGTCGGTTACCAGCGATGCCTTTCCGTTTCCGCGGCATCTACAGGGAGAACTGGTGCCGGCTGCGATGATGGAAGCGGTCGTGGCGATCCTCACGATGCAGGCGAAGCGCACGCCCACGATTCTTCTGCTCGAGGATTGGCACTGGGCGGACGATGGCTCCCGCATGGTTCTGCGGCAACTGCAGGAAATCGTGCCCGCCTACCCGCTGTTCCTTGTCGTGTCGAGCCGGCCTGATCCGTCCATTGAATGGGGAAGCGGCGACCACCAGACGCTGATGCACCTCGGGCCCCTGAACGCCGTCAACTCTCTCGCCGTAATGAAATCAGTGCTCGGTGTGGAGCGCATCTCCGAGCAGCTCGTGAACAACGTGATGGAGCGGGCGGGAGGCAACCCTTTCTTTCTGGAGGAGATCTGTCAGACGCTCGTCGAGACAGGTATTGCGGGTACCGAGTCGGGGGTGGCGCGGGTGGCGGACGCAACCGGTATCGTGCAACTGCCACACACCGTGCAAGCCGTGATCCGCACACGCGTGGACTGTCTCGATCCGGATGCGCGTGAGGTGTTGAGAGTGGCCTCGGTGATCGGCTTGGAGTTCGGGCGCGGCATACTGGAAGAGATTGCAGATTCGCAACTTAACCTGCCGCAAGCGCTCGATCGGCTGAAGGCTTCCGGACTATTGCAGCAGACCTCGGTGGGGCCGGAGCCGGCGTACCGATTCAAGCATGTCCTCACCCAGGAAGTCGCTTACGACAGCTTGCTGGAGCACCAGCGAACACTGCTGCACGACGCTGCCGGCCGAGCCATGGAGCGTCTCTACCCGGACCGGATCGACGAGCATGTGGAGCTTCTCGCGCGGCATTTCAGCCGGGCCGAGCGGTGGCCAAAGGCCATTCAATACAGCATCCAGGCTGCGGAGCGTGCGGCGAAACTGAGCCGGTTCGCTGAGGCGCTGAACACGCTGGATCGGGCACAGGAGTGGCTGGCCCGCATCCCCGATAACGAGGATCACCGCGACCTGCTCCAAAAAATCCTGTTCCGTCAGGAACGGCTCAGCGAGACGCTTGGTCTACGGGATCGGCAGCAGCGCATCGTAGACGACCTCATAGGTCTCCTGACGCCTCAGGGCGAGTCGAAGCTCCTTGCCGAGGCGTACCTTCGGAAGGGCGACGTGTGCACGCTGCTTCGCCAATTCGAGGCCGCCGATACAGCGCTGGACACCTCGTTGCGGACGAGCCGCTCCTGCGAGGACTCGACTGGCGAGAGACAAGCGACTCGTAGCCTGGGGCTGCTGCGCTGGCACGAGGGAAAGAGCGACGCCGCGCTCGATTTGGTGGAGCAGGCGCTCTTTCTCGACCGCGAGCGGGGGGACGAGGAGGCGGTCGAGGGCGATCTGAGTAACATCGGGCAGATCCTCAAGGGGATAGGGCAGCACGAACGCGCGCTGCAAGCCTTTGAGGAGGCTCTGGAGATCTCGATTCGTCTGCGCGATCCCGTGAAACAGAGCTACATTCTTCACGGCTTAGGGAATGTCCACCATGCGCTGGGTAACACGGACAAGGCCCTGGAATGTTTTCACCAGGCAGATGAGATAGCACGGTCAAGGAAGCTGCCGCTCCTGCGGACCTTCCAACTCACCTCCATCGCGCACCTGAAGCTCCAGCAGGGTCATGTGGAGGAATCGTTGCAACTTTATCGCGAGGCAGTGGAGGTGAGCCGGCGTTTACGGCATGCCGATGGATTGGCCCAGTCGCTGCGAATGCTGGGCGAGCTGCTATTCGGTCTGGGCCGCGATGCCGAAGCGCTTCCAATTTTCACTGAAGGTGCCACGCTCTTCGCGCAATTGGAGCACCGTGATGCAGAGGCATTTATGCGGAGCCGTCTCGCCACGGTATGCGAACGGCTCGAGCGCTACGACGACGCCGTCGGAGCGTGGCAGTCGGTGCATTCGCTGTACAGTCCCGCAGGCGACGCGCAGGCGGAGCTCAGTGCGGCTGAGGGCATGGCGCGCGCAAATTGAAAGGCCGGTAACGCAACCGCCGCGATTGACCAATATGACGGGGCAGTGCGCCTCGCAGCAAAAACGGGAGACCGGAGCCGCGAGGCGACGCTCTGCAATACGCTGGGCATTCTGGAGTGGGAGCGTGGAAACTACGAGTTAGCGCTCAGCTACTACGAGAGGGCAGCAAAGGTGTTCAGGGAGTTGGGCGATCGCGTACACGAAGGGCTCATGATCAACAGCATCGGCGTCACCCTGACGCGCCTGCAGCGCTACGACGAAGCACGGACGGCGCTCGAAACTGCCGCGTCTCATAACCGTGAAACAGGGGAGCGTCTTCTCGAGGCGCACTCGCTTTCCTCCCTTGGCGAGGTCTACCGTGCCCAGGGACGCCTTGCGGAGTCACAGGACAGTTTCGAGCGGTCGCTGGCGATACGCCGCGAGATTGGTGATCGCCGTGGAGAGGGGTGGGTGCTCCTTCAGTTGTCCAGAGTGCTTTGCTCCCGGGGAGACGCGGTCGCGGCCCGCTCCTTCGCCGCCGAAGCCGCCCAGATCGCAACAGAATGCCAGGATGGCAAGCTTCTGGCGGAGTCTACAAATACAAACCAGATTGACGCGCCCACCACGTTGGAGGAGTAAAACGTATGCCTCGCTATATCATTGAGCGATCCGTACCCGGTTTGACACGGGAGCAGTTGAACGCCGCCGGCCGGAAGTCGAACGCTGTTCTGGAAGAAATGCAAGGCGTCGTCTGGATCAAGAGCTATGTCTCAGACAGCGACGGGAAGATCTACTGCGAATACGACGCGCCGAACGTCGAGGCTATTTACGAGCACGCGCGCCGGGCGGGGCTGCCGGTCGACCGGATCTCTGTCGTGTCTATCGAGATCAGCCCCGAGATGTTTGTGTAGCAGCCCGGCCAGTGGGTTGACCGCCTGCACGTCGGCTGCTTGCCTTACGTCTCGCTGTCTGGCTGCCCGGTGTTACGGTCGCTCGTCCAGCCAGCGGGCGCTTCGGGCCATTCCGCGTCCGGACTCACCGGCTGAGACTGCGTCGAGCCGAGTCGGTCCTGCCGGATGTCGGCGACGATGAAATTCTCCGGTGGTACAGGCGTGCCAGCCAGGCGCCGGAGCATGGCAAGCTGCCCCACGTGCGTCATGGCATCCGCGAGGGGGCCTTGCAACAGCTGCTCTGGAGTTGTGTGTCCCAGCGGGGCATCGGATTCAAGGTAGCGGGCGAGGTCCTCCAGCATCCTGTGGAAACGCTCCACCTCGGCAGCGAGGTCCGGCAGCGCTTCCGGATAGTAAGTACCGCCGGCGAAAAAGGTACGCGCGTAGCCGAGCACGCTGGTCATGTGGCGGACAAGCTCCATGGGCTCGCGCACCTGATCTCCGGCCCGGAACGAAGCGAAATGGGGCGGAGCATCGCGCAGGGCTTTCTGCGTGCGGTATGCGAGCGCGGCCAGATAGTGGCGCAGGAGAGCGCGCTTGTCGTTCATTGCACGAATCTATCGTGACGCCGCGCGCGCGTCACGCTTGCGTCCATGACCTGGGCTCGTGCCGAGCATGTTGGGCGCGGGCCACCAGGCGGCTGCTTCACAGGGGCAGCTCCCAGGTCTGCCCTACCACATCCTGGCCGAAGGCGTTGTGCGCTTCCTCTCGTACGAGCTCGAAGCCGGCCTGCTCGTATATGTGTCGCGCCGCGTGCAGCACTGTGTGAGTCCACAGGGTCATCTCGCCATATCCTGCCTGCCTGGCGAAGCGCACGCATTCATCCACCAGGCGCTTGCCAAGGCCAAGCCCGCGCGCGGAAGGCTCCACGAGAAGCAGGCGCAGCCTGGCTACCCTCTTCGGCCTGTCCGGGTGCTTGACTAGAAAGACGGAGCCGACGATCTCGCCGTCCCGCTCCGCCATCCAGCAGCGCTCGCGCCTGGGATCATAATTCTCGATGAAGTCCGCCACGATGCGCGCCACCAGCGCCTCGAAGCGCTCGTCCCACCCGTATTCCTCGGCGTACAGCACTCCGTGGCGTTGCACCACCCAGCCCATGTCGCCCGGCTGGTGCTGGCGGACAAGATACGGTGCTTTCGAGGGCCTGGCGGCCAGGGACTCGTCACCGAGCAACCTCTGAATATTCCGCATCGAATCGATCAGGCGGCGTTGCTCGGCGTCGCTCAGCTGTAGCAGCATATCCCCGATCTCGGTATTGGAGCGAACATCTAGTGCGGCGAACGCCTTCTGTCCCCTCTTCGTCAACCAGACATGGCTCAGACGCGCATCGGCCTCCGAAGGAGCTCTCTCGATGAGCCGGCGCTCCTCGAAGTCGCGGAGGATGCGGCTCAGGTAGCCCGCATCGAGTCCGAGCGCTTTCGCGACTTCCGACGCCGCGGGCCGGTCGCTGTGAGCCAGCTCGTAGAGAACTCGTACCTCGGTGAGGGAGAAGGGACTTCGCAGCAGTCCCTGGTTGAGGACGCCGATCTGTTTTGTGTAGAATCTGTTGAAGCGCCGTACGGCGTCGACACGCTGGGAGAGGGAGGTATCCGGCATGGGCGTGCAGGTGAATACAATTTCGTGGTGCCGAGGAACGGTTGACAATATCATCAGTATGGTTGCCAGCGTCAAGTAAAATGGGGCCATGCCCATCGCGGCCGGCGGCTGGGGGGTGCCCGGCGATGGCTCACGGTTCCAGAGTGCGGCAACCCTCCGAATCTCTTCGAATCCTCCTGACGTACTCTATCACATATGCGAACCAAACTCACCTCGATGGTATTGAGCGCGGTTATAGGCTCAGCCGCTGCCGCACAGTTGCCCGCAACGCGTCCCGATACTGGAAGTATCCTGCTTCCAGACTCAGGCCGAGCGCGTTTGCCCGGCACGGAGCGCGCTGGAAAAGTCGCGACGGCGACCCGAATTCGGCCGAAGGTTGTGCTTGATGGCAAGCTCGATGATGCCGCGTGGGAATCCGCCACACCGGTAACCGACTTCGTGCAGAAGGAGCCGGTGGAAGGATCCGCGCCAACAGATCGTCTGGAAGTACGCTTCCTCTTCGACGACGCTTCGCTGTATGTAGGTACTCGCGTCGTCACCAGCGTGTGCGGCCGCGCTATCCAGGCGCCTGTGAGCCGCCGTGACAACATCAGCCAGGCCGAGCACATCTGGATATCCATTGATTCGTACCGCGACAGACGGACAGCCTACAGCTTTGGCGTAACCGCATCCGGCGTGCGTGGCGACTGGTATCATCCCATGGACAGCGAGACCCACATCGATGAGTCCTTCGATCCCGTATGGGCGGCGGCAGCCGATGTGAACGCCGAGGGGTGGACCGCGGAGATGCGCATTCCCTTCTCACAGATCCGGTTCAACACCGGCAGCGCGCACGAATGGGGACTCAACATCGACCACTGGATTCCTTCGCGGAACGAGGATGTCTTCTGGATTCCGGTACCGCGCAACGAAACGGGCTGGTCGTCTCGCATGGGCCAGCTGGTGGGAATCGAAGGTATCGAGTCTGGGCGGCGGCTGGAGGTGACGCCCTACGTGGCGAGCGATGCGACGCTCACCGGCAATCGCGATCGGGCCAACCCTTTCGACGACGGCCGCAACCTCGGAGCGCGTGTTGGTGGTGATCTCAAGATGGGACTCGGGCCGAGTCTCACTCTACAGGCGACGGTAAACCCCGACTTCGGGCAGGTGGAAGCCGATCCGTCCGAAGTGAATCTCTCCGCCTTCGAGACATTCTTTTCCGAGAAGCGCCCCTTCTTCACGGAAGGTAGCCAGCTCCTCGAGGGCGCCGGCAATTATTTTTACTCGCGGCGTATTGGTGCTCGACCCCGCGGTCGCGCTGAAGGGAGCTTCGTGGACTATCCTGGCGCCAGCACCATACTCGGCGCCGCGAAGCTGACAGGGCGGCTCGCCTCTGGAGCATCCGTGGGCGGACTCATAGCCGTGACTTCGCGCGAGCACGCCAGGATCTACAATGACGAAAGCGGCGACTTCGGAAAGACTGTCGTAGCCCCGCTCACCGGATATGGCGTCGGACGGCTTCAGAAGGAATTCGGCGCATCGGCGTCTACGTTGGGACTGACGCTTACGGGAGTTCAGCGCGACGTATCGTCCGACGAGCCGCTCGGCGCGCTACTGAATCGCTCGGCGTATTCCGGCGGCGCCGATGTCAATTGGCGGATCAACGGAGGGGAATACTCCGTAAATGCTCTGCTTGGCCTCAGCCACATAGCGGGAGATTCACTTGCGATTCTGAACGCGCAACGCTCCAGCGCGCGTTATTTCCAGCGCCCGGATGCCAGGTCGTATCACCTGGATCCGTCGCGCACGAAGCTGTCGGGCGCCAACGGCTTTCTCGTGCTCTCGAAGAATAGCGGCAAGCACTGGCTGGGAAGCCTCAATGGCGGGTTCGAAAGTCCCGGGTTCGAGATCAACGATATCGGCCGCATCAGCACGGCGGATGGCATGTCAGCGTCGGGCCAAGTACGGTATCGCGAGACGCAGCCAGGGAAGAATCTCCGGAGTTACGGCGTCAGCTTCACGCAGGAGAACGCATATAACTTCGACCACAATCGAGAATTTGCCGCCATTCGCACGGACGCCAATGCCACGTTCCTCAATTTCTGGACGCTCAACTTCACGGCGTGGCACGATTTCCGGGGACTCAACGGTCGTCTTACGCGCGGCGGCCCGCTCACGGCTACAGGCTACAGCAACGTGGGCATCGTCGCCCTCACCAACAGCTTCGCCGCAAGCACAAGATGGCAAGCGCGCGTCTATTACGGAAAGGATGAGTTTGGCGCTATCACAAATCGCATCAGTGGATTGGTATCGTTCAGGCCGGGTCCACGCTGGCAGCTTTCGCTGCAGCCGAACTATCTGTTAGCGCAGGACGCGCGGCAGTATGTGGCCACTCTCAACAACGGGCCATCAGAAACGTTCGACAAACGATACATCTTTGCATTCATCGACCGTAGCACGTTTTTCACCGACATCAGACTCAATTACACGCTAAAGCCGGACATAACCTTCGAGCTTTATGCGCAGCCCTTCGCGGCGAGCGGGAGATACTCCGACTTTGGCGAGCTGTCGGCTCCTCGTACACGCCTTCTCAGGAAGTACGGCGAGGACGGCACGACGATCCAGCAGCAGGGCGACAAGAGTTATGTCGTTACGGATTCCAGGGTCACCGACATCGAAGGGAATCCCAGCGCGTTCACGTTGCCGTTCCGGGACTTCAACGTGCGGGCCGTCCGCAGCAACATGGTGCTGCGGTGGGAGTATCGCCCGGGGAGCACACTGTTTTTTGTGTGGCAGCAGGATCGGGAGGGAGGCAGAGCGTTCGGTGATCGCGTGCGAATCGGCGATCTATTCGACGGACTCTCCGAAGTGGGTACGAACTTTTTCGCGATCAAGGCGACGTTCTGGATTCCGGCGCTCTGACGCCAAGGGAGTAAGCGCGGTCACTCATGTCGGCCGGATAGACCGAAGAGTGCGCAGATATGCTCTCGCACCGCAGTTGCATCCCGCTGTGAAAGCCGACCGAGTGCCCCTCTAACAAGACGGTGATCCAGGGTAAAGAGCTTGAAGCGAACCATGGAGGCCGCCGGAAGTCCCGCTGCCTCGAGGTCAGCGATCACGTGATCGAGCGGCCAGGGGCGATGCCCGGCTGAAGTTATCATGGCCATCACCGAATGCCTTACCGTCATGCCGAAGCTGGCCGCGTGGGACAGTACCAGAGCCGGCCGGTTCTTCGCGGCAGTCCTGTCGGCAAAGGGAAAGGGCACGCGCACAACATCGAACTGGCTAAAGGTCACGGTAGGCATCCCCGTCCTCCGGGGAATTCCATTCGCTGAGCGTTTCCTGTATGGCGCGCAGATACTCGACATCAGCGGGCTGGACGCGACGAACCTCGACGCGCCCGCTGTCTCGAATCTCCCATGCGATCAGGTCGCCAGGCTTGACCTCTAGCGCGTCGCGGATTTCTCGCGGGATCGTAGTTTGGCCTTTGGCCGTAATCTTCGCGACTGGGGTCATGGGAATGCACCTAGGAAAGGAGAGCACTACTTTCTTACTATAATGCATTCCTTGGATGGTGTCCACATTGGCCTGATTTCAGAGTGGAACCGGGCGATCTACCTTCCTTCCCACACTGCCCTCCCGCCCAGCCATGTCCCCACCACCTTCGTGCTCAGAATCCGCGTCACCGGCACCCGCATGATGTCGGCATCGAGCACGACGAAATCCGCCCACTTTCCTACCTCCAGCGAACCCATCACGGATTCCTGGAACGCCGCCACCGCGGGCCAAATCGTCATCGACTTGAGCGCTTCCTCCCGCGTCATCCTCTGCGCGGGATGCCATCCCAGCGCCGGCCATTTCTTCGCGTCCTGCCGGGTGACCGCGGCGTGAAATGAGATGAGCGGATTCACCATTTCAACGGGGAAATCGCTCCCGTTCGGAATGATGACACCCGTGTTGAGCAACGCCCGCCACGCATATGCTCCGGGCAGTCGCCGCGCGCCAAGTCGCTTGCCGGCCCAATACATGTCCGACGTCTGATGGCTGGCCTGCATCGAAGGTATGACGTCGAGCTTTGCAAAGCGCGGGATGTCGTCGGGATGCAGGATCTGCGCGTGCTCCACGCGGAAGCGGTGATCCGCCGCCGGAACCGCTTTCAGCGCGGCCTCGAATGCATCCAGCACCACACGGTTGCCGCGATCCCCGATGGCGTGAACGTTGAGCTGAAATCCGCTCTTGAGCGCGCGCGTCGCCACACCCTGAATCCGCTCACCCGACTCGAGGATCAACCCGGAATGACTCGGTTCGTCGCTGTACGGCGCGAGGAGTGCCGCGCCGCGTGATCCCAGCGCGCCGTCCGCCGAAATCTTGATGCTTCGTATCCAGACGCGACCGTCGTACAGGAAACTCTGGGGCCCGCGCCCGAAATAGTGTGCGAGCGTGGAGTCGTCGCTCGAGATCATGACGTAGTTGCGCAGGTCGTAGCGTCCCTCGCGCGCCAGCTCTTCGTATACATCGATGGTCGACCGGTCGACGCCGGCATCGTGCACGCCGACGAGTCCCCAGCGGTTCGCTTCCCTGACGGCTGCGAGCACCGCCTCGCGCGTCTGCTCGCGCGTGAGCGGTGGAATCGCGCGCCCAACGAGTTCCATGGCCCGGTCTACCAACACTCCTGATGGTGATCCATCAGCCTTGCGCCGCTCGATGCGTCCGCCGCTCGGATCCCGCGTCGCCGCCGTCAGGGCTGCGGCCTCCATCGCTTTCGCATTCACGAATGCTGCGTGACCGTCCACGCGCGTGAGGTAAACCGGATGATCGGGAACCGCGCGTGACAGTGCTTCGTGAGTGGGAAAACGCGTGTCGGCCCAGTCATTCTGATCCCAGCCGCGACCCGTGATCCAGGTGCCCGCGGGCAACTGCTTCGCGCGCTCGGCCACCGTTGCGATTATGGCCGCGGACGACTTCGTGCCGACGAGATCGACGCTCTGAAGAGCGACGCCAAGCCCGAGCAAGTGCGCGTGCGCATCCACCATACCGGGGATTACCGTGCGGCCGCCCAGGTCTACGGTTTTGGTGTTGGGCCCGGCGAAGACCATAGCCCCACGGTCGGAACCAACGAAGAGGATCTTGCCACTTGCGATAGCCATCGCCCCGGCGAGAGGGCGGCTGTCGTCGACCGTGTAGATCCGGCCGTTGGTGACTATCAGATCGGCGGGAGGGCGCTGGGCCAGTGACGTGGCGGCCGCTAGCGAAACGGTGGCGGCAACAAGCGCCGCGCGGATTGGAGTGGTGGACATGGGAGAACAGTAAACAGAGAACATTCAACAGTGAACAGTGATCTCCACTGCTCGCTGGTCTTTACGCGGCTGCCGGCCAGCGCGGAGGATCGAATGCATTGGCGGAGCTCGCACATGCCCACGCCGCGCTCGCACAAATCGCGGAGGAGTTGGGCGGAAATCCGCAGGCCGGGAGTCGCTGCCGGCCGCTGTAGAAAACGCCGCGGAACCCTTAAGGCAGTCTCTTGGGCCCGTCTCCCTTGGTAAAGAGCAGGCTGTGCCGACGCCGCCCATCCGTCACCTGTACGATGTTGATCTGATCGTCGTGCAGGTCAAAGAGGACACGGTTGTGCACCTCTAGCGCGCCGAGCCCGCGAGCAGACTTCGCGCGCAGGCAAATCCACACGAGATCAGCCGTGCGCTTCGTGCCGCACCACTCCAGCGGCAGCCGCCTTCCTCCGCGCTCAGCGAGCGCGACGGCATGTGTCAAGTAAGCATAGGAGGCCCGATCCGGCACTTCGTGGTCGCTCCCTTGCTTCACCTTTGCAAATGCAGCGACTGCCGTGCCCAGATCGTCCGCGAACACCCGGAGCATTACCTGGATGCGTTGCTCGCGCGGCGAAAAAGTGATCTCCGTGAGGGTCGTATGCAGCGGATGCGAGTGTAGGGAAACCGCTGTGCCCGCCGTAATGACTCCGGCGCCGAGCACCGCAACCAGCCACGCACGGCGAGCTCGCTTCACCACGGACTTCGTTCCACAGCCCATCGAGTCGCCACCATCGCGACAGTAAGCGACACTGCGACGGCGCGTAACCGATGCGGGGCGGGCGCCGTGAGAGGCAAACGGATGAGACCTATGAGCCTGTCCACTCCGAACAGCGCACCCGTGATCAGCGCCAGAACCACTATTTGTCCGACCTCGATTCCGATATTGAAACCAAGTAGCGGCAGGGCAATGCGGTCGACGAACAGGCTGTTGAGGTAGTTGGCGAATCCCGCGCCGTGTACGAGGCCAAAAACACAGGCAAACACAGGGCGGTAGCGTCCGCGCCACGGTGCATTTTTCCGCTCTCGCACGATGACGTTCTCGATGCCGGTCGCGACTATCGTGACTGGTATCAGAAACTCGATCAGGTCGGTTGGCATGCGGAGCGCCCCAGTGACGGCGAGCGCAAGCGTGATGGAGTGGCCAACCGTGAACGCGGTGACAACCCACAGACTCTCTCGCCAGTCGCCCAGCCGGTAAATGGCGGCGAGTACCAGGAGAAAGAGGATATGGTCCAGCGCGCCGAGGTCCGTGATG
>JBPCJT010000130.1:0-11967 GCA_051005015.1 Gemmatimonadaceae bacterium
CAATATGCCTCGACCCCGAATGTGACGGGGAGAGACCACGCAGTGACATCATAAAATTCATATCCCTCTCTGCTGACGTTCGCACCTCGGCGAAGGTTGCGGCGGAATTTCTCGAGCTGCGATTGGGAGAATGCAGTATCCAGCGAGGGGCTGGCCTCCAGGAACGACTTGGCCAGCCTCCCTTGCGGCTGCGCCAGGTCGATAACGTAGGCGCCAGCCTCGAAGCGGCGTGGGCGCGCGGCATCGTCCGAGTATGCATGCGCGCGGGCCGACGATAGCGCAGCAGTGGCGCGGCGCACTTCGATCCCTGAGCGGAGAAGAGTGGAGACCAGTTCGGCTGCTCTTCCTGGATCGTCGCCTGGAAGAAGGACAACTCGCTTCATCCGTCCCGTGCGTCCATCGTTGATCGCCCCCTGGCGGAAGGCCAGGTAATCACGCACCCGCTCCGCTCGTGTCGCTCCCGCGGTCTCGACGGTGGCGATGGCCGTCACGTAATGCTTCGCGATCCCATCGCGCAATGAAAGGAGAGACCCATCCTCCCGCCGCCAGAGAATTCCCTTCCACCCGCCGCCGTCGGTCTCGTAAGTCATGCCGATCGCGCCCGTTAGCGAGGGCCAGCTGTCCCAGTAGAATGGGCCGTAGAAGTCGAAGACATCGCGTGAGTAGTATATCCAGCCGTAGCGGTCGAACGCCGTGGCATTACCCTTACCGAAAACCTCCATCCACTTCACGAAGTTGGCGCCCAGGTTCGCGTTCAAGGGGGCGGCAGTGGGTGGAAAGAAGTAGTTCGTCGTTTGTCCGTGCTGGTCGATGGCTACCATCGGGTGCCATCGCAGCATTCCGCGCACAAGCGCCTGCGGCTCGCGCTGAGTGGTGGTCATCACATCACGGTTCATGTCGAAACGGTAGTGATTGTAGCGTCCCTGGATGCTCCACGGCTCGCGGTGCTCCGATGCTCCCGGGTTGGGATCGCCGACGCTGATCGAGTTGTACCAGACCGTGAAGCGCTCGTGCCCGTCCGGATTGGTGCTCGGGTTGAGGACAACGATCACGTTCCTGAGCGCATTTACCGTCGCGGGCTCCTCGCTGGCCGCAAGCTGAAACAGGGTCTGCATCGCTGTCTCGAATCCCGGCGACTCATTTCCGTGAACGCTCTCATTGATCCACACAACGGCGGGAGTGCGAGCGGCAATCGCGTTGAGCTCCGACTGGGATTGGCCGCGTGGGTCGCCGATCCTGTCCAGATCCGTGCGGATGGCATCGAGGCGGGCGATGTTTTCAGGCGCCGAGATGATGTAGAGGCGCATGGGCCGCCTTTCGTAGGAGGATCCTATCTCCTCGATCCGCACGCGATCCCTGGCCGCGTCGGCGATGGCGAGGAGCGTGCGCTCCTGTGACGCAAACTGCGTGTTCATTATCCCGACGTCATAGCCGAGTATGCTCTCGGGGCGGGGTACGCTCGCGCGATATGGACCCCGGTCATAGAAGCTGAATGCGCGATCGTCGCGGAGCGAGTCGGCGCGCGAAGGCAATTGTGCGCGGACCGCGAGTGGAAGGGCGCTCAGTGCCAGGACGAGGAGGAGGCGCATTTGGGGACGTGGATTAGTGGTTCTTCAGCTGCGCGACAGACGCAAGATCTTCAAAACTCGATCTGGGTACCCAGCTCGACCACCCTGTTCGGCGGAATACCGTAGAACTCGGTTGCCGAGCGTGAGTTGCGCGACAGAAAGATGAAGAGCTTCTTGCGCCAACGCATCATGTTCGATTTGCCTCGCGCAATGAGCCGCTCGCGTCCCAGATAGTAGGACGTCTCCAGCGGCTTGGCATGAATGCCAGCCGCCTCGCAGCATTCCATGATCTCGGGTACATCCGGTGTTTCCATGAATCCGTAACGCGCGATCACGCGGTAGAAGTTCTCCCCAAGTGGTTCTACCTTGACGCGCTCCGAGTCGCCGACTTCGGGTACTTGCGCTGTGAGAACAGAAAGCAGGATCACCTGCTGGTGGAGCATTTTGTTGTGCTTGAGGTGATGCAGTAAAACCACTGGCGTACCTTGCGGATCCGAGGTCATGAATACGGAGGTACCTGGTACGCGCGACGGCTTGCGCCGCTCAATGTCGTCCATGAACAACTCAAGCGGGAGGCTCGCTTCGCGGAGAATGTCCCGCAGCGAGTCGCGTCCCTTCTTCCACGTCGACATGATGATGTAGACAACGATTGCGACGACTATCGGGAACCACCCTCCCTGCTCGATCTTGACGATGTTGGCAGCGAGGTTGGCACCGTCGATTATCAAAAAGCAGGTGAGGAAGAGGACTGCACTCCATGCCGGCCACCCGAAGCGCTCACGCACTATCACGTAGAAAAGAATGGTGGTGATCACCATCGTACCGGTGACTGCAATGCCGTAGGCCGCGGCGAGCTTCGTCGAAGAGCCGAAGTAAAAAGTGAGCGCGATGCAGGCGAGCATCATGAGAGTGTTGACCTCCTTGATGTAGATCTGTCCCGCTTCTTGCTTGGAGGTGTGAGTGATGGTCACGCGCGGTGTGTAGCCGAGTTGCAGGGCTTGTTGCGTGAGGGAGTAGGCTCCGGAGATCATCGCCTGCGACGCGATGCATGCGGCCGCGGTCGCAAGCGCCACCATTGGATACAGTAACGCCGGTGGAACAAGTCGATAGAACGGATTTTCGGCGGCGCTCGGGTCGCGGAGAAGCAGAGCTCCCTGCCCGAAGTAGTTGAGCAGCAAAGCGGGGAAGACAATCAAGAACCAGGCGAGCCGAATCGGCTTGCGCCCGAAGTGCCCCATGTCCGCATACAGGGCCTCCGCCCCCGTGATGACGAGGACCACCGAGCCAAGAATGAAAAAGCCGGGCGCTCCGTTGTGCGCAAAAAACTGCACCGCGAACCATGGGTTCACTGCCAGCAGGATCTCCGGCTCGCGCGCGATTTCCACGACGCCGAGCACCGAGATACTCGCAAACCACAGCATGGTAACAGGTCCGAACACCTTACCCACCCGGTCGGTGCCGAAGCGCTGGAATGTGAATATGAAGAAGATGATTACCGCGGTAAGCGGAGCGACGAAGCGCTCGAACGCGGGCGAGACGACCATCAATCCTTCCATCGCGCTGAGCACGGAGATGACAGGAGTGATGACGCCGTCTCCGTATAGCAGTGCCGCACCAATCAGTCCCAGAGCGACGAACACCCCGTAACGTGCAGTCCGCCGCGCGGGGGGATACTTCTGCTGGATAAGCGCCAGCAGGGCGAGAATTCCCCCCTCACCGCGGTTGTCGGCGCGCATGATGAAGACGATGTACTTGACACTGACGACGAGGGTCAGCGACCAGAAGATGAGTGACAGCACGCCGTACACGTTCTCCGTGCGCGGTTCCACGCCGAACTGCGGACTGAAGCACTCCTTGATGGCGTACAGAACACTCGTCCCGATGTCGCCGTAAACGACGCCCAGCGCGGTAAGACCCAGGATGGCGAGCTTCCGTCCAGTGGGATTCTGTTCCGGGTGGTGGCGGGTGAGGTGCTGAGCGGAGGGAGTGGGGGCGACGGATCCGCCGGATGAAAACGGTGGCGGGGAAGGGGATGGTGGTGGTTCTACGGTCATTACTTGATTGTTATCCGTGAGACTCTATTGAACGCTCGGCGTCGTTTGGCACAGAAAAAATTAGGTCGCGGGAACGAGTCACCGCGACCTAAGACAATGTACAGCAGGAATGCCGGGCGTCCAGAAGACTCATACCGGCCTGTTACAGCTCCACTATTTTGCCCCCTCCTCAATGTCTCTCGCCGCCCGTTCCAGGATTTCCCTTATAGCCCGCAATTTATCGGGATCCCTGGGATGCCGCGACGCGGTGGAATAAGTTGAAACCGCCACCTTCTTGAACGCGACGTGTACTTCCTTCATGGCGTCACCGAGAAAGCTGGAGCCGAATTCAGCGACTCTCTCGAAGATGTCGTCCACAGTACTCCTGTTCTCCGACAGGTAAGCTTTCCCCTCGGGCGTAATCTCGTAGATCTTCTTTCCGCTCTCCTCGGTGCGCACGGTGGCGTAGCCAAGATCCTCGACCATGGTGAGGGTAGGGTAGACAGTACCCGGGCTTGGCGAATATGCGCCCGCACAACGGTCTTCCAACTCCTTGATTATCTCGTAGCCGTGTCGTGGTTTTTCGTCGAGCATCTGGAGGATCACGTACTTGAGGTCCCCCTGCTCAAAGACGCGTCCACCGCGGAAAGGCCCGCCCCGCCTTGAGCCCTGGGTTCCCCAAAGGCCCATAAGAAGACCGGGATCGAAACCCCATGATCCGCGTCCGGCAGCGTGCCGCCCACCTCCGCAACTTCCGTATGTACCAAACATTGGCCTCCAGCGATAGGTCAAAGATATATCGGAATGGTAGATATAACGAACGTTATATCGTCGCGCAATGGGTTGGGTAACAATTGCCGCCACGGCCGAGCCATCGCTCACCAGCATGTCGGGCCCCTGAGAGCAGCCAAAAAATGAGGCTCGGTGGCGCTCATCTTTTGGCAAGAGCCGTTCTCTCTTCGCTCAGTCTGCGTCCCCTCACCTCTGAGAAAACCCGCGTGGCCCCCTACTCTGATCCTAAATGTGAGGTTGCCGGTGACAGTCCACCCGTCGTAGTCGAGGAGTTAACCTTAATACTCCGAGGTACTGGCCCGGTGGAAAATGAAGGCGGTTAGAATCTCGATGCTACAAGCGCGACATCCGCCCCCGCCCACGCCTTCCGGAACTCGACCTCGACTTGCTCTGCATCCTTGATGGCGCCGCGACCACGCAGACTCGCAGCAAGTCCGTAGAGCGACCATCCGTTCCCTGGAAAGCGCTTCAGGTCTTCCCGGTATAACGCTTCGGCCTCGGCGGCTTTGCCGGCCTGGAGTAGAATTTTGCCAAGCGAATGTCTTATGGGATAGTGCCAGAGTGGCGGCTCGATGTACTGCAGGCCATCCTCGAGCTTCATTGCCACCCGATAATGCATCGCGGCGTCGTCAAGCTTGCCGCGACGCGCGGCAATCTCACCCGTCAAAGCGTGCATCGCGACTTCGAGTACCGACTTGTTGCTGCCAACTTCCGTCGCGTTCAGAATGGCGGTGAGAGTATCGAGCGCCATTTGTGCGTCCACCCACTGCTGCTTCGCCGCGAAAGCCGTCCCGCGCGCGTACTGCACCATTCCCGTGGCAAACCGCAGATCTGCGGGGGGAGCCGGTTCCGCGAGCACATCGTCCCATTTACCGAACGTCGCCAGCGTAAGGTGAAGGTATGGCACGAGCGGCTCGACCGGTGGAACCTGCCGGGCTATCTCAACCGGAACCTTCTGGACCAGAGCGCGCGCGGCGTCAATGGCTTGCTTGCTCTTCCCGACCATTGTCGCCGCGAAGCTGAGAAAATGATAATTGTGAGGATAGTAGCCGATGGGATACACGCCCGTCGGCTTCTCCGACGCTATGTATGATTCATCGGTGTGTACCGCGTGCACATTGCTCGTGATCGCATCCTCGTAGCGACCTACGCGGATATAGATATGCCCCGGCATGTGGACCATGTGCCCCACACCCGGCATTAGTCCCGCCAGGCGCTCCGCACACGGTACCGCCCGCTCCGGTGTGACCGCCTCCACCGCGTGGATGAAGTAGTGGCAAGCGCCGGGATGATTCGGGTTCTTTTTCAGTACCCGCTCGAGCTGAGCCAGCATCGCTGGGGTTCCGGGATACGGTTGGCCGTTTTTCTTCCAGTAGTTCCATGGGCGAAGATCCATTAGCGATTCCGCGTAAAGCGTGGCCGCATCGAGGTCGCCTGGATAGCGCTTCACTACCTCGGCCATCGCGCGCGAATAGGCGGAGTCGAGCTTTGCCCGATCGGCCGGAGGTACGGCTGAGTAGCGGCGCGCCAGGGCGCGGATATACGCTTGCTCGCGTGCGGTAGCCCGCGGAGCGAGGGCTTCGGCTTTCCTTACGGCGGCATACGCCGCAACGCCAGCGGCCGAGTCCATGCCCGCATTGACGTGAGGGCCGTACGCCAATGCGGTTCCCCAGTAGCACATGGCGCAGCCTGGATCGAGACGAGTGGCCTCGTTGAATGCCCGGATCGCTTCGCCGTGGTTGAAGCCGTATGTGAGCCGCAGTCCCTGGTCGAAAAACCGCTGTGCCAGCGGGATTTTCGTGGCGATGGCGAAGTGATGAGCTCCGAGGTTGTCGTACAACGGAACCGAGTCGGTGGGTATGGTAGTCGCTGGAAGTGTTGCGAGAAGCAGAGTCCCGAAAATAGATGCTAGCATGGACGGAATCTCCTGGTGACCTGGTCGGGCAGCCTCGGCTGGGGGAACGCCGAAACCATAGTGTAAGCGTTCGGCTCCAGCTTGGGGAGATAGAAACTATTGTTCGCCCTGCTTTCTGAAGCGATAGTGGGGGTGCCGGAAAAGCTGGCCGAGGGCGCCGCAGTGCCCGAATTACGACTGTTACTGTCGGTTGCCAAGATGCCGGTCCAGAAACTCCACCGTCTCGCGCCAGCTCTCACGCGCCTGCGGTGTGTCGTACCGGCTGAAGGAGTGTCCTCCCGGTGGCTCGTGCCACTCTCGATAGGTGTACAGCCCGCGCTTGTCCATTCCGGCCGCCACCATGGAATCGCGCAGGGCGCGGTTCTCGATGATGAACACGTCGTCGTCGTTATCGGCCGCGTGAACAAGGAGCGGAACGGTCAGCTTGCGCGCGTGAGCGATTGGCGAACGCTCTATGTAGGCTTGCCGGTTTTCCTCCAAACGGCCGCCAAATCCCTTCTGGGCAGCGAAGATCTGGTGATACGCTTCCGAATGAGTCCGGATGCGCGCTGGGAGGTCCGCGACAGGAACGTGCGCCACCGCCACACGGAACAGTTCCGGTCGTCTGAGCACTGCGTGGATACTGATGAACCCGCCGTGACTCCAGCCCATGATGCCAACCCGGCGCATATCGGCGTTCGGAACCAGCGCTGCGAGATAGTCCCGTGCGGCAATGCAGTCTTCTACTTCCTTGCCACCGTAATCGATGGCGTCGTAATGCTCACGGCCGTAGCCGGTGCTTCCGCGATATTCCGGTGCAACGATCAAGTATCCGCGAGCGACCAATGACCGTACATCCGTCACATGGCTCGCAGTGAAGTCGCCATGTACTCCACCGTGCACCATGATGATTGCCGGCCGCTTGACCGTCGTATCCCTGGGAGCGAAGAAGTAGGCAGGGATTGTCATACCGTCCGCACCTGCGTACCGGATCTTCCGCACAATCATGTCGGGGCCGAGCTGTGTGAAGAGCGAGAGATCGCTGAACTGCTTCCAGAGCCGCTGCTGCTCGAACATGTCGAGGGGCTCGGCGGCGGTTTCTCCGTTTGCTCTGCGCGAGGGAGTGTGGCGCGGCGATGACTCTCGCGGCTGCTGCGCGTGCAGATCGGCCATCAGGGAACCCATTACCAGCACAACCGCCATGCAGGAGAGGGACTGTCGGGGGTAGATTGAAGCGCGCATTTGCTCTCCTGCGGCAACGTACATGGGTGAGAGGCAGGATTTTACTATGGGACGGTGAGCCGGAGGCCGCAAGAGGACGTCCCGCAGTCATTTTATCTGGCCTCAGAACAGATCAATAAATTTCCGAAACCAGCGCAACATTCGGGCAGCGCACCACTTACAAAAGTGGCATGAAAAGTCAGCGAAAAAATGCCACACCGCCATCCATCAAGGGCACATCACTTGCTATTCAGATGGCACGAGTGGACCGGCTTCTCGGTCGCCTCATGTAACCGACTAACGATGGAGGCAGTACCATGGATAAGCACAAGGATCTAGGCACCCGTGGCGTCGAAAATGAGGTTAAGGGTGGGGCGAAGGAACAGGAGGGAAAGTTTCGTGGCACTGTTGGCGACATTACCGATAACGAAAGCGAACAGCTCAAGGGAAAGGCCCAGGAGCTCAAGGGAAAGGCCCAGAAAAATTTCGGTGAAGCGCAACGCAAGATAGACGACGAGATCTAGCGGACTGAGTTGGAACTGCTAGTGATTTGATTCGACCGCCGGTATCCTGGCCCGGTACGTTACTCGCCGAACTCACTGTTCCGCTTGAGCGCACCTAGCGCCTTCCGGTACCAGATGCATCACCGGCGTCGCTGCTATTCACATTTCGAACGCGCTCACCGCCGTTCAGGGCGGCTTCGTTCGACTGGAGTGGGCCTCGAGAAATCGAGGCCCACCTTGTTTGAGTTCGTGCCCTCAAGAAGGGGAGTCGAACGACGGGTGAACAAAGCGAAGCCCGCATCCCCCAAGCGGCTAAGGCACCTGACGCCCTCGAGTCAGGCGAGCGGACCTTGCGGGAGGGGCGAGCGGACCTTGCGGGAGGGATGCAGAGTTGACGCAGGCGGGCGACGAACCTGCGTTGCGAGGCCGCAACCGGACTTGCCGCGGGCCTGAGAATGAGGTGTCGAGTGGAAGACGCGGAATAGCGGTTGTAAGGGGTGTCGAATGCCACTCATGCGGCGCTCACGCCGATTGGCAACCACAAGTTGTAGCAGCGGTTACGGACTGTAGCTCCGGCAGCCGCCGGGGCCCTCGGTGCACCTGCGTCGCAACTCGCAATTGCTCACCAGCGCGCACGGCCCCCCTCTTGCCTTTCACCAGGGAAGTCCGACATCGGTTCATGCACACTGAACACCACCTGCGTCGTCCGGCACACACTTGCAATTCTATGATTTACCGCGGCCTGATCCGCGAACGCTCTGGTTCGGCTCAGCGACGGGTGGCAGAGGGGTGAACGGCCCAGCCGAGCACCTGCGCGTGGAGTTCGACGATCTCGTCTCAAGGGCGAGTGGGCGTGTTCTGACACCCGAAGCATTGGCGTTTGTCGGAAAACTCGAGAGCCAGTTCCGTGGAATGCGTTTGGCAATTCTCGAGAAGCGTGTGGAGCGGCAACGCGCGCTCGACGCAGGCATCCGCCCAAACTTTCTCTCCGAAACAGCGCGCATGCGCGAGGGATCGTGGCGCGTCACATCGGCTCCCGCGGACCTGGATGACCGTCGAGTCGAGATCACCGGGCCGGCAGAGCGGAAGATGATGATCAACGCGCTCAACTCCGGCGCCATGGTCTTCATGGCGGATCTCGAGGACTCACTGTCACCTACCTGGAATAATGTCGTCGAAGGTCAGTCAAACCTGATGGATGCCGTGCGGCGCACGCTGGAGTTCACCAGCGAGGAAGGCAAGCACTATCAGCTTGCTGAGCGCACCGCCACGCTCGTTGTTCGCCCGCGCGGGTGGCACCTGACGGAGCGACACGTTCGCCTGGGTGGCCAGCCACTCTCCGCGAGTCTCTTTGATTTTGGCTTGTACTTTTTTCATAACGCGCAGGAGCTCGCCCGTCGCGGAACGGGGCCGTACTTCTACCTGCCCAAGCTGGAGGGCCACACCGAGGCGCGGCTGTGGAACGACGTCTTCAACTTTGCTCAGGATACACTCGGGGTCCCCCGCGGCACCATCCGCGCCACGGTCCTCATCGAGACGATTCTCGCTGCTTTCGAGATGGACGAGATTCTCTATGAATTGCGTGATCACGCGGCAGGGCTCAATGCAGGGCGGTGGGACTACATCTTCAGCGCGATCAAGAAACTGCGGGAATGTACGGGCGAGGTTTTTCCGGACCGCGCGCAGGTCACCATGGCCGTCCCCTTCATGCGCGCGTATGCGCAGCTTCTGGTGCGCACCTGTCACCACCGCGGCGCGCACGCAATTGGGGGCATGGCGGCGTTCATTCCAAGCCGTCGCGACGCGGAAGTAAATGAGACCGCCCTCCGGAAGGTGAGGGAGGACAAGGAACGTGAGGCAGCGGACGGCTTCGATGGCACATGGGTCGCTCATCCGGACCTCGTGCCGGTCGCGAAGGAAGTCTTCGACCGGACTCTTGGCGCCCGTCCGCATCAGAAGGAAAGATTGCGTGAAGACGTGAAGGCTGACGCCGAGGCGCTGCTGGACCTCCGCATTCCCCGGGGAGTGATAACACTTGCTGGCGTTCGGACCAATATCAGCGTTGCGCTTCAATACATAGAGGCCTGGCTGCGGGGATCCGGTGCGGTCGCCATCAACAATCTGATGGAAGACGCGGCGACCGCCGAGATCTCACGCTCGCAGCTCTGGCAGTGGGTTCGCTGCCGCGCGCGGATGAGCGACGGATCCGTGCTTACCCCCGACCTGTACCTCGAGATGCGGCGGCAGGAGCTGGCATCGCTCGGCCCGAGCTTCACACCGAACTCTCGGTACCGTGAAGCAGCCGAGCTACTCGACCTGCTAGTGCTCGCCGATCAGTTCACGGAATTCCTCACCATTCCCGCTTCAAGCCACCTGTAGTAGAGCGCCAAAGGGCGGCGCAAGGAGTAGCCATGCACCAGAAAGAGCTGTCCGCGCAGGCGTCCGCATTATGGACGCGTTGGGAGACACATCCGCGGTGGCGCGGCATCGAGCGCTCCTACACTGCCGAAGATGTCGTGCGGCTACGTGGTTCGGTGCGCGTCGAGTACTCGCTGGCCCGGCAAGGCGCGGAGCGGCTCTGGCAGATGATGAATTCTGATGACTACGTGCACACGTTCGGGGCGCTCACTGGTGCGCAGGCGGTGCAGATGGTCAAGGCGGGGCTGCGGGCAATCTATCTGAGCGGGTGGCAGGTTGCGGCCGACGGAAATCTCGGCGGGCAGACGTACCCGGACCAGAGCCTGTATCCGTCCAACAGCGTTCCCAGTCTGGTGCGCCGGCTCAACAACGCTCTTCTGCGCGCTGATCAGATTGAGTGGAGCGAAGGCAAGAAGAGTCGCGAATGGATGGTGCCGATCGTCGCCGATGCGGAAGCGGGTTTCGGCGGTCCGATTCACGCCTTTGAACTGATGAAGGGTATGATCGAGGGCGGTGCGAGCGGTGTGCACTTCGAGGATCAGCTCGCCGCCGAGAAGAAGTGTGGCCACATGGGGGGCAAGGTGCTGGTGCCGACGTCGCAATTCCTGCGCACATTGAGCGCCGCTCGATTCGCGGCCGATGTACTCGATGTGCCCACGTTGCTCATTGCGCGCACTGATGCCGACTCGGCGACACTGCTCACCAGCGATGTTGACGAGCGCGACCGGGCGTTCTGCACGGGGGAGCGGACTCCGGAGGGGTATTTTCACGTTCGCGGCGGGATGGAGGCCGCGGTAGCTCGCGCGCTCGCCTATGCGCCGTGCGCCGACGTTCTCTGGTTCGAGACTTCCAAGCCTGACCTGGACGAGGCCAAAGAGTTCGCTGAGGCAATCCACGAGCAGCACCCGGGAAAGCTCCTGGCGTATAACTGCTCACCATCCTTCAACTGGCGGCGGAACATTGATGATGAGACCACCGCGAGGTTCCAGAGAGAGCTGGGCGCCATGGGATATAAATTCCAGTTCATTACGCTCGCGGGCTGGCATCTCATCAACCTGCACACATTCGAGCTGGCTGACGCGTACAGAGAAGAGGGGATGCCGGCTTATGTGCGAATTCAGGATCAGGAGTTTGCGCGCGAAAGGGACGGGTACACTGCCACGAAGCACCAGAGGGAGGCGGGGACGGGGTATTTCGATCAGATTTTGATGGCGGTGACGAGCGGCCAGGCAGCGACAGGAGCGCTGCGCGGATCGACAGAAGCCGCCCAGTTCGCAAAGGTTTAGGAGGGCAACGCTTCAAGGAGTATGTGGCGCTGGTGCTCGTACGGGTCAGGCGGGTTAGTGCCAGTGACTGGTGGCGATTGGCCAGTGGTCAGAGCCGGACTAAGTGCCAGGTTGCGTAAATACGGCAACTTATCGGGGGCGTCGAAAACGCCTCCTCCAGCGCAAAGACCGCTGCCGTTCGGCGAAAAAAAGCTGCCTTCTTTGACAGGATGACCAGGATTAACAGGATTAGCAGGATGGGCTCGTAAGTGA
>JBPCJT010000131.1:0-6174 GCA_051005015.1 Gemmatimonadaceae bacterium
GTGTCCGCCCTGTCTGCCCCGCTTCCACGAGAGCGCCGCGCGCCAACTCCGTCCACAGCGTGGCCGAATAACGCTCCTCGGGCTCAGCCAGATCGATGCACCTGTGCAATACGCGCGCGCGGGCCGCGATGGACGGCTTTGCCGTGCCTATGTCGAAACGGCGATAGATCTGGCGCGAATCGGCGCTCACAATCATTGCGCCGAATCGCTCGGCGAGCATCATGGCGACAGCGGACTTGCCGGCCGCCGTGGGGCCGCAAATCACACGAAGCCTATCGCCGTCCGAACCGTCGCTCAATCTCGTCCCACGGAAGTTGAACGACCGTTGACCGCCCGTGAACATCATGTGCCGGCAGAACGGTTCTCGCCAAGGCGCTGAAAAGCGAGCGCATCTCACCATCCGACATGGAATCTCCGGCCTTTATCGCGGCCTTGCACGCCACTGTGGCCGCCAGTTTCTCGTGGCGGGATGCCGTGCCCGGCATCCGGTTGCCCGTGAGGGCGTCCAATGACTCGCGCAGGCACCGCTCCGCGTCGAAGCGAGGATGCGGCGCCGGCACACTCTGAACGAGGAGCGTGTGTCCGCCAAATCCCTCGATTTCATACCCCAGCCGCTCGAACATCTCGCGATTTTCCTCGAACGCGTCCCCCTCCTGCGGACCCACGTGCAGCGTGAGCGGAAAAAGCAGCCGCTGTGACGGCTCGGCGCCATGCTCCAGCGCGTGCATGAAGCGCTCGTACAGCACGCGCTCGTGTGCCGAGTGTTGGTCTATGAGAACGACACCATCGTCGCGCTCGAACATGATGTAGGTGTGGCGCAATTGACGGAGTGGGGGCACGAGAATGCCTTCTTCGGTTTCGGGCGTCCCCGGCACCATTTCCAGCGTTGCCGCGCCCCCGCCCAGAAGTGGCGACTCGTCGTCTACCCCGTGCAGCATCTCCACGTCAACGGCGGCGAACGCAATCTTTGGAACCGCCCAGAAAGCCGGCGCACCTATCGACGCAGCGCTGCCAGGAGTACCAAGCGCGCGGCGAACTGCCGACTCGACTGCGTGCTCGACGGGCCAGCGGTCACGGAAACGAACCTCGACTTTGGCGGGATGTACGTTTACGTCTACCGCGTCGGCAGGGACGCTGATGTGCAACAGAATCGAAGGACGAGTTCCCGCCGGAATGGTGGATCGGTATGCCGCCTCCGCCGCACGCACCATGCCCGCGTCACGGATTGCGCGCCCGTTGACGACTACGTGAACGCGACGGGTGCCAGTACCGACATCGCTGGGGCGCTCAACCAGTCCGGCGATGTGAATTTCGCCGCGGACGTCATCCACCTCTACAAGGCATTCCGCGTACTGCGCCCCCCAGAGCGCGGCCACGCGCGCTCGGGCTGAACTCGCCGCTGGGAGGTTCATCACTTCGCGGCCGTCGTGCGAAACCAGAACACGCACAGCGAGCCGAACCATCGCCGTGCTCGCGATCAGATCCGCGATAGCGCGCCATTCCGACCGGGCGGAGCGAAGAAAGCGCTGGCGCGACGGCGCATTGAAGAAGAGTCGCGAGACTGTCACCGTGGTGCCCGTGCGGCGGGCGGCATCCCTTACCTCGGTAATCACTCCACCCGCCGCGCGCATTAACGTTCCTCCGCCACCATTGGCCGACGTTTCGATTTCCATCTCCGAAACGGACGCGATCGCCGGAAGCGCCTCGCCCCGAAAACCGAAACTGCTCACGCCCACGAGATCCGAAGCGTCCCGGATCTTGGAAGTCGCGTGGCGCCGAATGGCTAGAAGCGCATCCTCGCGCCGCATACCGAAGCCATCATCCGCTACTGTGATGCGGGTGCGCCCACCATCTTCCACGATAATATCTACGGACCTGGCATCGGCGTCGAGCGCGTTCTCAACGAGCTCTTTCACTACGGATGCGGGGCGCTCGACCACTTCGCCCGCCGCGATCTGGTCCACGACCGCGCTCGGCAGAATGGCGATCTGATGCATGCGGTAAGCTACCGGCTTTAGCGCAGAAGCGTCAGTCGCGCACGAGGGGCAGGAGCGACGACGCCGGAACCCATCCATCCTCATTACGCACCGACATGACGCGCACCCAGCCACCTCGCCGCTCGACGATCAGCGCGGTTTCCGCCGTATGCAAAAAGAACGCGGTATCGGCACTGAGCGCTGGGAGCACCTGCGCGGACGATCGGCGCTGGACTATTCCTATATCGCGCCCCTGGAGTTTGGAATCGAGCGCCCATCCGGCACCGCCAAGAAGCAGGGCGAAGGCACTCCCGCCGAGAACATGCAGTGTCGTCCGCGCACGACGCGCGGCGCGAACAGCGCTCCACAGCCAGGCTACGATCCACAGGAAGGCGCCCGCCAGAATCAGGACGCGCGGCGGCACGGGTGGAACCAGAACCGCCAGCTCGCGCGGGGTTATGCCGGTGAGAGGAATACGCTCGCGGAGATCCATTGCCAGCGGTTCCAGCAGCAGCGCCCGATGCCAACCCACCGCGGCGAGCGCACTATCCCCAGCAGCCCAGGCGGCGGTGCCAAGATTGGCCCATGCATCGGGAGCTCTCGGCGCACGTTCGCTTACCGCTGCGAACGTACGCGCTGCAACCATGTAATGTCCCTGCTTATAAGCGCGCACCCCGCGTGTGAAGTCCTCTCTTGCCGTGTCAAGTCGTGTTTCTGCCACCAGGGGAGCGGCCGCCAGAAGGACAGCCACCACCGTAGCGCTCGCGATGCCTGCTCTGCGAAGCGGACGAGCCTCGCGGTCAATTGCGCGCCACACGTCGTGCGCTCGCCGCGCGAGCCCGAACGGTGCCCGGCCACCGAGCCCAAACGCGGCGCGATCCATCACGTCGAGTAGCGCGTCTATTTCCGCCGCCGTCTGCGCGGATACGCCCGCGCGCCTGGCCATTCGCGGCAGAGCCGAACGCTCCGCAAGATCAGCTGTATCGACGCCGATGCGCGCGGCACTCGCGGCGATGAACGCATGGCGAATCTCGGCGGCAAGCAACCCGTCGTCTCGCTGTACAGCGAGGCGTTTGAGCGCAGCCGCGGGAGTGCGGGTACGACGGCGCCCCGCGGGCCGCCGGGCAATCAGTATTGTAAGGGCCGGAGCGGGCACAAAAGCGAGAAGCAGCCAGAAGTTCCCATGGGAATAAAGTGGCGCGGGGAGTTCACCACGATAGGCAGAACGTATCACGAGACGCGCGGCGGAATCGTTCCGCGTGCTGTCCAGCGCCGCAAGCGCTCCGCGGGCGATTGACAGCGTCTCGGGTACCGTCTGCGCGACGCTATACTCGCGCATCGACGGATCGAAGTAGGAGTACTGGATGGAGTGAACGATTAGCTGCCCATCGCGCTCGGGCGTGAGCACCCACTCGAATTCCTTCGTCCCACGAATCTGGATTCTGTCGGACGCGAGAGTCACGCGGTCGCCGGCGGGGACGACGGATGCGCCCGGAATGTTCAACTCCGGACGCGGCCACAATTTTACATTTCCTTCCCCACTCAGGCGGACTGTGAGCGCCAGGGGATCTCCAACGCGGCCGGCCGTCGTATCGAGCCGTACCGAGGCGCGAATCTGGCCGACCGCACCGGAATAGGCGGCGGGGCGGCCCGCATCCGGAGGATCAATCGCGATGATTATCGCGCTGTCGCTCTTGAGCTCGTAATTCTCCTCGCGGCTAAAAAAGCTGAACGTCAGCGGAAGTGAGTACAGCAGACGCGCGGGCGGGATGACGATTCTGCCGGAGGCGAGAGGAACCACGACCCGCTGGTACACATGTGCCTCGTAGCGCCGGCCGCCGGTTGCTGTTAGCTGCAAGACTTCCAGCGGCTGCGCCGGATCGTAGGCCATCACGCGGCGCATGTCGGGCGCCAGCGCCTCCATCCGGCGGATGCGGTCGCGCACAGACTCGTCCAGAAAGACCCCCAGTTGATATCTCGCCTGTTGCCCGACGAAAACCGTCTCTGGAGAGACATATGCGCGAAAATTCACGAGGGCGTCCGTATCGATGCGCGTTCGCGCGATTATGGCCGGACGGATTCCGCGGCCATGCGGGCGATCCCGCACAACGATGCGAACTGGCAATGTTCGGATCGTCTCACCCGCCGCCGTAGCCACGAAAGGAGAAAGAACGAATGACCCTTCCCGCGTTGGCGCGAGCGAGTACCGGTGCTCGACCAGCGCGCGGCGCTGTCCATGAAGATCGATCTCGACACGATGCGCCAGTGCGTGCCTCACCAGCATGAACGGACGGAAGGATGGCGGCACCAATGTTGATGCGGTCCCCGCTGACGTTGTGACGCGTACCGTGATCTCCGCTACGCCATCCAGAGCGACAGTGTCGGTGGCGGAGACGGAGATGGCCAGTTGAGCAAGCACCGCGATCGTTCCGATCATTACCAGTCCTTACCTCCAGGCGGGCGATTCGGCTGGTTCTGCTTCTGCTTTTTCCCCTGCACGTCTCGCTCCTCGCGTGCCGCGCTGTTTAGAATCTGCTCCGCTTGTCGCGGATCGAGCGCGCCCGATGGCCGCTCCGCTGGCGCTTGCGCCTCAGCAGGAGTAGCAGGCTGCGGCTCCTCCTGACTCCCACCTCCCCCTCCTCCACCACCACCGCTCTGCTGCTTCTTGCGCCGGTTAGCCAGCTCATAGTTCCATTTGGCGTCAAGAGAGGCTGGCCGCACCCGGAGAGCGCGCTTGTAACTCTCCACGGCCGCCGCGAAGGCCTGGTCAGCGGCTTCAGCTTGCGTCGACCTGCCCTTTTCCAGATAGACGAGCCCGAGGTTGAAGAGGGCACGAAATCGTATCTCGAGATCCCTGGAGCTTCCGGCGCGCTGGAGCGGCGCGATCGCCGCATCACCATTACCCGCGGCGAGCAGCGCCGTGCCAAAGTTGTAGGACGTTACTGCGGACGTGTCTCCCTTCCTGATCGCTGCCTGATACGCCGCCGCGGCTTCGCGGTATTTTTTCTTACGGAAAAGCCGGTCACCTTCGCCCGAAGGTGCCGCTCCGGCCGTATCCGTCAGCAGCATCAGAAGCAGTGCCGCCGCGGTCGCCGTTGCCGCTGCCGGTGCTTTCCGGTGGCGGCCGCGGCGCTCGGCCAACAGTGTGTCCAGGATTGCCAGTAGAAGAGCCGGAATCACGAAGAGCTGGAATCGCGGTCGACGGTTGGGACCAGTATCTGTGGATCGCTCAGTGCGCCTGAGAGTCGCTAGCGCCCGGCGGGCGCGCGTCGCCTTGTCCGTGGCCGTGGCTGGAATGAATGAGCCCTTCGCGGCCTCTGCCACCGCGCTCATGAGTTGTTCATCGTAATGCGTAACCACGATCGATCCATTCTCGTCGCGCTTGGGGACTATCCCTTCTTCCGACTGAACTGGAATCGTCGAGCCCGCTGACGTGCCGAATCCGACCATCACGACCGCGATGCCGGCTTCGCCCGCCTTGCGCGCCGCCGCGATGACTTCCTCCCGTTCCTCAAAGACCTCGCCGTCAGCCATTACGATGAGAGCACGATCGCTTCCGCTCTTGCTCAGCATGAGGAGCTCCGTGCCCTGACGGATAGTCCGCGCTAGCGAGCTACCCGCCTGGCCCACGACGCTGGGATCGAGATTCTCGAGAAAAAGCGAAAGTGCGCTCCTGTCCGCGGTAATCGGTGTCAGGATATAACTTCGTCCAGCAAAGGCGATGAGCCCGAAACGGTCCCCGGAACTCGCCGCGATCAGACGGCGCGCCTCCTGCTTCATTCGCCCCAGCCTCGATGGGCGTTCGTCGGTGGCCAGCATCGAGAGTGAGGCGTCGAGCGCGAGCACTATGTCGGCGCCGCTGCTGCGAACTATGGCGCGCTCCGTTCCCCACCGCGGACCGGCAAACGCGATCCCGGCAAACGCCGCGGACAATCCGAGCACAAGGGCGCGCACAGCCGGCTTGCGTTTGGCTGACGGCGGAACCAATCGTCCCACAACCTCGGCATCGCCCATGCGCGCCAACCTCCGCGATCGACGGCGAGCGCCGAGCAGCATTAACATGACAATCAGCAGGGCGAGAGCAGGAGCAAGCACAAGCGCCCACGGATACTCGAGGGCGTCCATCACGGCAGCGGTCCTCGCCAGGCGAAAAGTAGCATCTCGAGGGAGAGCGCCAACAAGGCTGCGCCCACCGGCC
>JBPCJT010000132.1:0-4250 GCA_051005015.1 Gemmatimonadaceae bacterium
TCGACCGCCTGCAGCAGACGGCTGATCCGGACGAAGAGGACCGGATTTACCGGCAGATCTCCGAGATTTTTCGGACCGATCCTCCGATGGTTCGCCTTATCCCGGGTTCGAGGTCGTGGTTCGTCCACCAGCGAATCCACGGCCTGAGCACTCCTTTTAAAGCATCGCCCGACACGTACATGGAGGATCTGTGGGTGGAGAAATGAGCCGGCGCGTATTTGTCGTCGTCGCCACGCTCGTTGCATTCACGATGCTGCTCGGCGCATGCGCGCCAGAAGAGCGCGCTAGCGATGCCGGCTCGACTATCACCGTCGCCTACTGCTGTGGCAAGGAGGCTCTGAATCCCGCGCACGACATGGACGCCAAGTTCCTTGTCTTTCTTCCCCTGCTCACCCGCAGCCCCAGAGGCGAACTACAAGGGCGATTGGCCAAGCGATGGGATCATTCGCCCGATTACCGGCGCTAAGGTGCTGGCGGGCGGGGCCTATGTCCACCGGCACGCTCTTCGATTGATCCACCACCGGGAATAGTGGCGCCGTCTTACAGCGCTTTTTCGTTCGCCTGCTGCCACGATTCGTCGAGACCGAGTTCGCGTACCCACCGTTCGACGTAGGCGATATCCAGGCTGGCGCCCTGGCTCTCGATAATTCCCGCGGCGTCCTCGATCTGACGATCCGATTCGCCGATCCGGGCCCATTCAAGTTTGGCGATCAGAACGTCTTCAGCCGTTGCCACGTAAACCTCGAGCCCGCTTATCATGTGGGGGCGACGGCGTTCGAACTCCGTGCGGCTGAACTCGCGCTGCCGCCGAACGATCAAGTCGGCTTTCCATGCACTCACTAGATCGATGATGTTGAACTGCGAGTGTTCCCGTAGCGCATCCAGTGCGGCATCCTCATCTACGTAGTAGCGGTCGCTTGGAAATTCAGCAACCAGCGCGCGGAGCTGTTCGGCGGTCGGCGCGATCACGATGTCGATGTCCTCGGTCGCCCGGACTCGACCGTGCGCCGAGCTTGCAAACGAGCCCGTCACCATGTACGGGATATGCGTTCGCTCGAACACGGTGACCAGCAGCCCGAGAAAGTCGGTGACCGTCACCTGATAACTGTCGACTTTCGGTGAAACCGGCGTATCAGCTCGCGAAGCAGCTCGTCTTCCGTGAGGCCGGCGTGGCGCTCCCGGAGGCCAGCTCTGGCGAACTCGCGCGCCAGGTCACTCAAATTCATCGCCAGGACGAAGCGGCCTTCAGGCCCAAGTGCCTGATGAAGACGGCGCTGAATCGCTGCCGCCTTCGCGGATGTATCCAAGGCGCGCATATGGATGATAAAGCTAGGCGACAATTCGGATGACGATCAAGAATTTGCGGGCTCCAGGAAGCGGGCGCCATGGAGTAGATCCACCGCTTGGCGCTCGCCAGGATGGACATGTCGCCAGTCAGGCAGGTACGTTGGGTTCGTCCACCAGCGAATCCGCGGCCCGAGCACTCCTTTTAATGCGGCGCCCGTTCGCGAAGATGGGCCTGAGGGCGATCTCCGCTTCAAGAACCGTCGTCAATCCAGAGTCGCTCGGCTCCCCACACCGGATTGGCGCGGAACGGGCTTTCGAGACCGCGGATTCGACGGGTCACAGCGAAGAACGTGACACGCGGATAGAGATAGGTGACCGGCACATCCTCCGCGAAGATCTGTCCCAGCGCGGTGTAAATCCGGTCCACCTCGTCGGGATTCACCGATACCGTCGCGGAGTCGAGTAGCGCGTGCACGCGCGCGTTGCCGTAGCCGAGGGGGGATTTCTTGCCGAAAAACGTGAGGTGGTGCGATGGACTGTTGGGTGTGAGCCCGAGCGCCGCCTGAAAATCGCCGGCCAGCACGCGCTGGCGCGGGATTCCGGACTCGAGCTGCTTTATTTCGGCGGCTACGCCGACGCGGCGAAGCTGTTCCTGCACGAAGACAGCGGTGCGCACCCGGTCGTTCTGGGATTCAACCAGCAAAGAAAATGTGAATGTACGACCGCCTTTCTCCCGTACGCCGTCTCCATTGGTGTCGCGCCAGCCCGCATTTTCCAACGCCAGCCGGGCGGCGGCGGCGTCATACGGAAGTGCGGTACCACATTGCCCGTTTCGAAACTGCCGGCCTGTGCAGATTCCGTCGAACAGCGGCACGCTCGGCGGAAAATAGAGCATTCTGTGGAGCGTGCGGCGATCGATCGCCATCGTCAGTGCCTTGCGTACCGCGGTTTCCCGGAAAAGCGGATCCCGGTGGTTCCAGAATACCTGGTAGCGGGCAGGTGCCAGATCGTGGTAGACGCGGAACCGCTTGTCGCTCTCGACCCTCTGCACTTGCGCGCCTTCGATCCGCGCGACGTCCACTCCACCGGCCAACAGCTCGTTGAGCGGGACGCCACCGCCGAATTTCAGAATCAACCGATCGATGCGTGGTTTCCCCAGGTAAAAATCGGAATTGGCGTGTAGCTCGATGGAGGTTTTTGGGACGTGCCGGACGTAGCGAAAGGGGCCGTTGCCGATCGGACGCGTCCAGAAATCCCACTGTTCGAAGCCCTTCGCCGGCAACTTGGCGAGGGCGTGTTCGGGGTAGAATACATCCCACCCGCCGAGCGGATGACGCGTTGGCCTCTGATACGTGATCGTGAGCGTCGAGTCGTCAACGACACTCACATCTCCGTAAGCGGGCCCGGCCCAGTAGTTGGCGTCCGGATTCTTCCACAGGGCGATCGTGAAAGCGAGGTCGCGCGCCGTCAACGGCACGCCGTCGTGCCAGCGGACCGCGGAGTTCGTGTGTATGGTCCACGTGCGGTAATCGGGCGATGGTTCCCAGCGCGCCGCCGCTGCCGGCTTCGGCGCGGTGCCGCCGTAGTACTCGTCGTACCGCACGAGCGGGAGAAAGACGAGCATCTTCGCGTCGTCGTCCCAGCCGGGTCCAAGCATCTGCTCCTCGCCACCAGGGACAAGGACAGTCATAGTCGCGAGATTCGGCTCCTTCGGCGGTGCCGCCTCGCAACCGGCAATTACAACCGCGCCAGCGGCAAGCCACCGGCGGGTCCGGCGACTGGTGGTGAACGAGTGCTCTGACGCCGGATGCCGCAGTGCGAACATGGCGGACCAAAGTACCGCAATCCTGAACGCACCGTAAGCCAAGCTCAGTCTGGGCGGCGAATCGCGAAACGTCTGATGGCTTGATTTCTTTTTGTCGGGGAGCGTTGTTTGGCGGCTTCTCCTCATAGCTAATCTGGCCACGACCCTTACTTCAGCTTGTGTGTTGCCGCGTTTGGTACACGGCGCGCTCGTAATCGCGGCCCTAAGCGCAACCGCTTGTGATCGCGGAAGCGGGCGCGAGGGCCAGGCATCGTCGCTCACTGTTCTGTTTCAAGGGGACGAGCGGAGCTGGGCCTTTTACCTTCCCGCGCAGTTCCTGGTGTTTCTCCCACTGGCTCAGCGTGGCGAGGATGGGCAGCTCCACGGCTGGCTGGCGCGCTCATGGGAACACTCGGGCGATTGGCGCACGTGGACCGTTCATGTTCGGAGCGACGTCAAATGGCACGACGGCATGCTTGTGACCGCCCACGACGTCAAGTTTTCGCTCGATCTTCGCGCTCATCCAGCCGTCGGCGGCGAGGCGCCAAACTCTTTTTCCGTAGATGTGCTGGATGATACAACCGTCACGATCGCGTTCCGCCGGAAACCTAGCGAGTACTGGCTCTATTTCGGTCCGATCTACCCCAAACATTTGCTGGAGAAGCTGGATCCGGAAAAGTTCTACGACTGGGACTTCTGGACGCGGCCGGTGGGTGCCGGTCCGTACCGGTATGTGCGCCACCTTCCGAAAACGATGATGGAGTTCGCGGCCAACCAGGAGTACTTCCTCGGGAAGCCCAGAATCGATCGCCTTGTGCTCAAGTACGGTGAGCCGGTGATCACAGAACTGTTGAGCGGGAATGTCGATGCCATTCCAGCTGTCCAGGAGATGGAACTCCTGAAGCCCACGGCCGATCTGGACGAGGAGGATCGTCTCTATGGGGAGTTGGCCGAGATATTCCGCGCGGAGCTGCCGCTGACGCGCCTCGTTTTCATGCACGACGTTACCTTCGCGCACCGGCGCATCCGGGGACTGAGCACACCGTTCCGGGCGGATGCGAAGACCAACATAGAGAAGCTCTGGGTGGACGAAGAGGTGCCGCGGTGAGCCCTGCCGCACGACTCCACTGGCCGCTTCTGCTCGCAATCTCCGCCTGCG
>JBPCJT010000133.1:0-6155 GCA_051005015.1 Gemmatimonadaceae bacterium
AGCTAACCGCTCGGCAGTGGGCACCTTGGTCGAACGCTCCAGCCGTTTCATTATCCTGGCACAGATGCAGGACTGTAGTTCGCTCTCCGCCCTCAATGGCTTTAGCCGCGTGCTGACCGAGCTACAACCCAGTCTCTGCAAAACCCTAACCATATCCTTCGGGTTGCGACGTCCTTTGCCGACTCCCGAGGCACCTTTACTTGGGCGGGACTGTCGGATACCGGTTGCCTCTGCCCAGCCAAGCTGCAACCTCCTAATGGTAGCTTCCTGCATTGGTTGTTGATCCCGAAAGGCCTCCGTGAACATGATTCACTCATTGAGAAGTGCTCGGTGTTCTGTCGCGACAGATTGTGAATATGTCACAAAAACTTTGTGCGAAAAGTCACTGAACAAGCCAAGGCGCATTTGATATTCTTGTGGATGTAAAGGCTAACCCGGCGCCGCACCGGACGCGCCAAAAAGCGGCGCGCCGGTGAGCTTCGTCGTTAGACGAAGTTGCTGGTTTTAAACAGACATGATCAATCAGGAAAGTAAAATGGCAAGCAAAGAACACGAGCAAGAGCATGTGCGGGTGCAAAGACCTGACTACGCCAACCGGCACCGTCAGCTCGAATGGCGCACGCACTGGTTCCATTTGGACCGCACCAGTGACGACCGAGTGCTCGAACATACTTCAACAAGGCACTCGACCATAAGCGAAAACTGATCGAAGGCCAGCGCAATCGATCTGACCAAAGGCAGGATATAATCCCGCGGGGGCTGGAACGCCCTGGTTGCGTCACGCAAAATTCATCAGATGTTCATAGGATCGCAATCATTTTTCCTTAGCGTTAGCAGGTTTTCCCAATGGTAGATGGTGAGCCATGCACAGTGCACACACGCGCCCGTTCTACTCCCGCTACACTGCAGTCGAGTCTCAAAGTGGCGTCCGCGTCCATGCCCACACATAGCATCGCTGTGGTCGGTGTCAGCTGCTGGTATCCAGGCGCACGTGACCTCAGAACGTTGTGGGATATACTGTCGCGGCGCCAGCAGTTCCGACGCGTTCCCGATCGCCGATTGCCGCTCTCCGAATATTACGATCCCGATCCTTCCGTTCCGGACAAGACCTACGGTACCAAGGCCGCCGTCATAGACGGCTTCGAGTTCGACTGGGCAAGATGGCACGTGCCCAGATCCGTGTACGAGGCGACGGATGTTGTGCACTGGCTGGCCCTCGACGTAGCGGTCAAAGCCCTACAGGATGCTGGCTATACGCGCGAGACGGTTGCGAATGCACATGCGGGCGTGCTGCTGGGAAACACTCTTACCGGCGAGCAGACGCGCGCCAACGTATTACGGCAGCGCTGGCCGTTCGTGCGGCGCGCGCTCAGGACGGCTGCGCAGGCGCGAGGCCTGGAGCGCCTGATACCGGACCTCGAATCGACCATGGAAGGTTACTTCAAATCGGTATTCGCGCCAACGACGGAAGATTCGCTTGCCGGCGGTCTGTCCAACACCATAGCGGGACGTATATGCAATTTCCTGAACCTGCATGGCGGCGGCTATACCGTCGATGGAGCCTGCTCATCGTCACTGCTTGCGATCGCGACGGCCGCCACGGCACTCGGCAATGGGGATCTGGACTTCGCGCTGGCGGGAGGCGTCGATGTCAGCCTGGATACCTTCGAGATGATCGGCTTCGCGAAGACAGGCGCTCTGTCGCGCAGTGACATGCGCGTCTACGATCGCCGCGCGGACGGCTTCATTCCCGGCGAAGGATGCGGCTTCGTGGCGCTCAAGCGTCTGGAGGACGCCCGCACAGATGGCAACTACGTATATGCGGTAATACGCGGATGGGGAATCTCCTCAGAGGGCAAAGGCGGGCTCCGACGAAGGCCGGACAATCGCTTGCACTGCAGCGCGCGTACTGCCGAAGCGGATACAGCGCGGACAGCGTCACCTTCTTCGAAGGCCACGGCACGGGCACGCCCGTCGGGGACAAGGTGGAGCTGGAAGGCATCATGCTCTCGCTGAATCGCGAAGGATCCGAGCTCCCGCGCGAGGATGGCGAGAAGCTGCGCCTGCACGGGGTCACGTCATTCAAGTCTCTGGTTGGACACACCAAGGCGGCAGCGGGCATCGGCGGCTTCATCAAGGCGGTGTTGGCCGTCAATCGGCGCATCGTTCCGCCCACCGCGGGCTGTCAGCAGCTCAATGACGCGTTCAATGATCCATCGTGCAGTTTGTATCCGGTGCTGCAAGGCGAGGTGAAGCCGTCGAAGCAAACCCTGCGCGCCGGCATCTCGGCCATGGGCTTCGGCGGCATCAACTCCCACGTCACGATTGAATCCGCGGATCCGCCTTCGCCTCGGATCGCGTCGCACCTCGACGAGCGGCAGCTGCTCTGGTCGCGCCAGGATACAGAGCTGTTCGTGATGGATGCGGAAGACGTCGGAGGACTCATGGCCCGGGCGGAGGAGGTGCGCGCGGCGGCCTTCGGGATCAGCATTGCCGAGATGACCGATCTCGGTGCTCATCTCGTCGACCAACTGTCGCAGCTTCCGGTCCGTGCGGCGGTGATTGCAGCGACGCCTGACGAGCTGCTCGAAAACCTGGACGCTCTCACCAAGCTGTTGCGCGACAACCCGCCGGCGTCGGGCGCCGTCGTCGTCAACCCGCAACAGTCGATCGCCCTTGGTCACGCCATGCGCGGAGCCCGGCTGGGATTCCTGTTCCCCGGGCAAGGCTCTCAACAGATCAATATGGCGCGCGTGCTCGTGGAACGATGTTCCTGGGCACGCGAGCTGATCGATCAGGCCGACCCGTGGCTGGAGAGTTCCGGTCATCAACCGATCAGCCCGGTGATATTCAAGGCGCTCGATCGTGCGTTGCATGAGGATCAACGCGGGGCTTGGGCGAGCGCGCTGGGCCGCACGGAAAATGCACAACCTGCCATCTGTCTGGCTTCGCTGCTTTGGCTGCGGTATCTGCAGCGGCTCGGCATCGCTCCGAACGCCGTGGGCGGACATAGCCTCGGGGAGCTGACGGCTTTCCACGGGGCAGGGGCTTATGGTGAAAGGACCCTGCTGCAGCTCGCCGCGCGGCGCGGCGAGCTGATGTCCGCACCGTCGGATGCGGCGGGTGCTATGGCCGTCCTGATGTGCGCTGAGGATGTTACGCGATCGATACTTTCCGAGGCCTCCGGCTACGCAGTCGTCGCGAATCTCAACAGCCCCCGGCAAACGGTCGTGTCCGGTGATCGTGCGGCGGTGGAGCAGGTCTGCGCCGTGGCTCAGGGCCGGGGCATCGGCTTCCGGATGTTGCCGGTATCCAATGCGTTTCATTCGGAATACGTCAGCGCTGCCGCCGATGGATTGCGTGGCTACTTGGACCTGCCCGAGCGCATGGGACATCCACCAGTGCTGCTGTTCCGCGCGATGACCGGCGGCCTGGTCGAAACCGGTCTGCATTTGAGAGATTACTTTGCCGATCAAGCGATCAATCAGGTCGACTTCATCGCGATGATCGCCGCGATGCAGCCGCATTGCGATGTGCTCATCGAGGTCGGGGCCGGCGGCGTGCTCTGCGGATTGGTCGGCGAAATCGACAAGGACGTCACTGCGCTGCCCGTGGCCAGCAAGCCTGGCCGGGATCGCGATCTCAACGCGCTGCTGGCCCATTTGCATGCGCGTGGCGTGGCGATTCACTGGTCGGAGCTTTACGCAGGGCGACTGGTGCGCCCGTTCGTTCCCGTTTCGGAGAAGCTGTTTATCGAGAATCCATGCGAGCGCGTGTATTCCGACCTGGCGCCCGGCAGCAATACGTCGTCGATCGGTCCTCAGGATTCGTCCATCGCCGCGCTGCTGGGCGTCTCCGCTGTCGAGATGTCGGAATACCTCACCCGCCGCGGCAGGTTCATCGCCGAGGTGGTGCGTGCCGACATGCAGTATTCGGCTTCAACCGGCGCCGCGCCTGAAACCCCACCCGCCGCGAAGCACAATACTGTTGGCCTTGCGATTGAGCCCGCCGCGCCCGGATCGAATGCACTGCCGGTGGACCAACGCATCCTGGAGCTCGTTGCGCTGCGCACGGGCTATCCGGCGGATTCCATCGGTTTGCAGATGCGTCTGCTCGACGATTTGAATCTCGACTCCATCAAGGCCACCGATCTCATTGCAGCGACTGCGGCGGAATACGGCGTTGCGGCGCAGCTCGACGCGTCCACGCTTGCGAATGCCACGCTGCAGGAGATAGCGGATGTCGTTGCTGCCCACGTAGCCGCGGCGGACCGGCGGACCGGCGGCTGCCGCTGAGAGCGTCGGAGGACCCGGAGCAAGCAGCAGCCGTGCGACCTGGGTGAGAAATTTCTCCGTCGAGTACGTACCCGCCGCGGCCCATGCGACGAATGGAGTCGGCTCCGCCACGATGTCGGATCGCTGGGTCGGCGGGTGGTCAGTTACACGAATAGTCGGTGAGAACGTGGACGGTCGTGGTAGAATAGACAGAATAGAGAATAAGAATTTTGTATGACTTTAGGCGATTGAAACGGTCAGGCAGTTTTTTTGAGATCTTCCGATTCGCCTGCGCGGGTGGGTTTGGTTGTGAGGGTCGTTTGAGCCAACTGCAGCACATGCTTGACGAGGTTGAGTCCTTGGAGCTCTGCGGAGCGAAATAGGGTCATGAGGATGGCGTGCGCCTTTGCGCCGTCCTCGGAGCGATTCTGTTGGCTGATTTTACGCGTGAGGACAGCGGGGCGCATCTGTTGCTCGCCATGATTGTTATAGGGGCTGACCTGCTCGTGGTCGAGGAAGGTGAGCAGCTCGTTGCGATGCCGCCGTAAGCGTTTGATGAGCCGCTTAGCGTCCGCATCGTCGAATGAGCTGTCGATCAGGTCATCGAGGCGTTTATGAAGTTTCGCTTTGCGGCGGGCGTACGTCTCAGGGGCCAGTGCGTGGCGTCGCTGCCCGAGCCGTACCGCGTCCTTGAGGAGACGGGCGAGGGTTTTGCGGAAGCGCTTCCACTCGGTGAAGTGATTGCGCTTATCGACTTTGAGGAGCTCGGTGAAGAGATGAAAGTAGCAACGCTGTTTGGCCAAGGCCTGAATGGCGTTGTAGGCACCCCAGAAATCGGTGATCAAGATACCGGGGAACCAGGTGCCCAGCACATCTTTGACCACCGCCGCGCCACGGTGTCTATCGATCAGGTAGTAGCAACAGTGCTTGGTGGCGAACGCCCACAACCAAAAGGTGACCCCGTTTATTCTCCAACCGGTCTCGTCGGCGTGCAGCACGGCGCTCTGGCGTATGGTTGCCAATGGCTTCATACTGCGCTTCGAGAAGTGCGGCGAGATTTTTCCACGCGAGCGTCAGTTCCCCGGGACTGACCGGAAAGCCCAGGGCTACGCTGGCGTTCTTCACACAATTGGCCACGCTCATGCCAATGCCGTAGTGCAGCCACGCCGTGTAGATGATGAAGCGCCGGCCGAGTGTCGCCCCTGGCAGCGCCGCGGTCAGCCGGGGGATGACTATCTTCTTGCAGCGAGGGCACCAATGACCGTGCACGGTATGCTCGGTGACCTCGGGGGTCAACCTCGGGGGTCACCTCCGGGATGTCCTCGATGAGCCGACGATGGGTGCGGATCGGCAGCCTCACCGGCCCCTCGCATTCGGGGCAGCGGCTCAGGCGGTGGGCGCGCTTCGCATCAATACGCGCCGGGGCGCGGCGCCAGGCGCCAGCATGCCCCACTTTGCGGCCCGGGCGCTTGCGACGCCGAGGGGCCCGGGGCTTCAAGTACACGGGCGTCATCCCCGAGGGTGTGGTGGGAGTCACTTGGGGCTGCTCGGAGGCGCCCGGTGTTTGTAGCCGCTCCCACTGTTCAGCCTTCTCCCAAAGCGCGAGTTGTGCGGCTTCGGCTTGCGCCCGCGGCAGGTCCAGGATGGCGAGTGCTTCCTCGCGGGTCACGGTGCGGTAAGTGTTTCTCGAAAAGCGCGCTGCAGCGGATAGAGATAGAGCGCCTTCGCCACCCCGTGCCGCTGGTAGGCATTGCTCCGCTTGGCGTGGCCTTGGGTGGTGCCGAGGTAACGCCAATTGGCGGCGCGGTAACAGGTCCCTTTGAAACGGCTGAGGTCGACGAAGGTCTCGGCCAACACCACCGGATGGCCATAGCGCGCCTC
>JBPCJT010000134.1:0-6253 GCA_051005015.1 Gemmatimonadaceae bacterium
GAAAAAGGAAACAGCCGCAGGCGGCAAGTCGCGAAACAATACAGGGCAGGCAGAAGGCGCTGCTGGCGAGCGCGGTCCGGACCGCGCCTTTGCAAAACAAAGTACTTGCCAAGTCGCCACAGCTTCGTTATCATGCACCCATGCCCAATCTGAAACTCGTCGAGCCAGCCACGCAGGAATCACCGGCGCTGCATGCGCGAGCGATGGACGACTTGCGCTTCATTCGCGAGACGATGCTCAACTCGTCGTCGTTCACGGTAATCTCCGGATGGGGTGAAGTGCTAATCGGGATAACAGCGATTGCCGCGGGGCTGTTCGCCACTCAGAACGTCGGCTCCATGCGGTGGCTTGCAACGTGGCTTTCTGAGGCGGCGCTCTCCATAGCGATCGGTGGGCTCGCGACCGCGTGGAAGGGACGCGTCGCCAAGATGCCGCTGCTTTCGGGGCCCATCCGGAAGTTCGTCCTCAGCTTTGCGCCGCCGATTCTCGTTGGCGCCATTCTGACGGGGGTGCTGGTGCGGGCTGGACTACCCGAGGCAGTGCCGGGGACCTGGCTTCTACTGTATGGCACAGGCGTCGTAACCGGCGGCGCATTCTCGGTGCGTATCGTTCCTGTCATGGGTCTCTGCTTCATGGCGCTCGGCGTGCTCGCACTCTTTACGCCGACCGCGTGGGGCAACTGGTGGCTCGTGTCGGGTTTCGGCTTGCTGCACGTGCTGTTCGGACTTTTTATCGCCAGGAGACATGGTGGCTAACGGGGGCACGGCGCCGCGGAAGCGGCATGGCGATGACGCGCTTCCCTCCAAAGCGCGGCTTCGCGGAGTGCGGGGTCGGTCGGCATCGAGCGAATCGATTGAGCTCGACACTCTCATTCATCATAGAATGCGGCTCGGCATTATAAGCGCACTGGCCGCGAACGAGTCCGTCAGCTTCAACGAGCTCAAGGCTCTGCTGCAGACGACCGACGGCAACCTCAGCGTGCACGCTCGAAAGCTGGAAGACGCGAGCTATGTCGTCTGTACGAAGCGCTTCGAACAGCGACGGCCGAGGACCGAGTATCGTCTCACTGCGTCGGGTCGTCGTGCGCTACAGCAATATTTGAATCACATGGAAGCGTTGATTCACGCGACCAGGAATACGATGGGGAAGTGAACAGGGAACTGTGTGATACGTGATACGTGATGCGGCGGGATCGTGAGTGCTGCTTCTTGCATGTCGGAAATACCTTTTCTCCCAGGATAGATGAAGTCTAGCCATTTGGGGCGAACACGCTCTCAGTTGCTGCATGTTGCCATGATCATGGATGGGAATGGTCGCTGGGCGGCGGCGCGGGGATTGCCGCGCGTGGCGGGGCATCGCGAGGGTGCCGAGACCGTAAGGCGAGTTGTGGAGACGGCACCCAGGCTGGGTGTCGGGACGCTTACGCTGTACGCATTCTCTTCGGATAACTGGAAACGGCCGACCCGCGAGGTTGCGTCGCTCATGCGGCTCTTTCGCGCGCATCTCAAGTCCGAAGCTCCCAAGCTCAAAAAGAACGGAGTGAAGCTCTCGGTCATCGGGCGGCGTGACCGGCTGGCGCTTTCCGTGCGCACCGCCATTGACGCCGCGGAAAGTGAAACCTCGGGCGGTACGAGGTTGCATCTGCGCGTCGCCATCGATTACTCGGCTCGCGATCTCATAGTGCGGGCGGCCAGCCTGGGCGGAGGCAACGGTGAGACATCGCGTGAGGAATTCGCGCAATTGCTCGCGGATGCGTACGGCGAGGAGAACGTCGCCCCCGATCTTGATCTCCTCATCCGCACTGGTGGCGAGCAGCGGCTGAGCGACTTCCTTCTCTGGGAAGCAGCGTATGCTGAAATGCATTTCACCAGTCGGGCGTGGCCGGAGTTTGATGCGAACGACTTCGAGGCAGCGGTGGCGGATTTCCACCACAGGCAAAGACGCTTTGGGGAGGTTCCGGCTGCTGCGGCGGGGTGAACGGTGATCAGTAATAGTGAACAGTGAATAGTGAACAGTGAAGAAATCAAAGTTGCTACTGAGGCAAGAATGACCCGGCTGAGACCTGACAGTACGCTGCTGTGGTTGTGGGTTGCGTCGCTTGCGATGGCTTCGATAGGTGTCGCGATTCTGTTTGATGGAGCGCCGGGGATCAATTGGGGGATCTGGACGGCGCTTGCAGGTGCGGGGCTCATTGCGTTTACGTGGCGGACGCGTGGGCGGATGGGTGCCACCATGCTGGTTACGATCCTGCTGGCGTGCGCCATCGCTTTCGCGGCGGGGATGTCGGCGAATCCGATTGCTTACCCGTTGATAATCATGTCGGTGGGTCTGCTCCTCGCCATGGCGATGCTGCTTTCCACCGATGAGCGGGCGGAACGAGTACAAATCAGCTTCATGGCGTGGTCGCCGATCATCGCGGGCATGCGCGCATTGACGGAAGCGGTTCGGCGGAGCTCCGAGGGTGCTGAGCTGGTGCTGGCCCGTCGCTCCTTGCCAGCCGTGCGCGGCGCTGCGCTCGCAGTCCCGGTTGTCGTCGTCTTCGCGCTGCTGCTTGCCAATGCCGACCCGCTGTTCGCATCGCTTCGCGATGGAGTCTGGGAGACGATCACGCAATGGGTCGCTGTGCCCAAGATCGTTTTCTTCATTGGTCTTCTGACAATCGTTCTTGGCGCCTACGGTTTTGCGGCGCGAGGAGCGGCGTTGGGAACTCCAACTCTCGATGCAGCTCTGTTTCCAACGGTGCGTGTGGGTGATACCGAGAGGCTGATGGTAATTGGAGCCGTGGCATCGCTCTTCGCGCTCTTTTTGACGCTGCAGGTGAGCTACCTGTTTGGAAATGCGCCCGCCGTAGTCGGCAGCGGTTTCACCTTCGCGGAGTATGCGCGGAGGGGATTTGCGGAGCTTACAATCGTCGCTACGCTGTGTGGCCTGATGATAATTGTGCTGGAGCGATACGCCGAGCGTGGGCGGCGTGACGCGATGATCAGGGGAATTGAGCTGGTGGTTGTCGTGGAACTGGTCTGTCTGCTCGTGTCGGCGTTCAGGCGCGTGACGTTATATGAAGCGGCGTACGGCTATACGACGTCACGGGTGTATGCGCAGGCGTACATGCTTGTGATGCTGGTCTTGCTGGCGCTGCTTGGACTTGAGATTCGGGGCGGGATCAGCGTTGGCAGGTTAACCAGGCACGCTGCATTAACAGGCGCGCTGGCATTCGTGGCGCTTTTGTACTGGAATCACGAGGGGTGGATTGCCGAACGGAATATCTGGCGATTCGAGAGTACGGGGAAATTGGACGAATTGTATCTGACTCGGGATCTGTCGGCCAATGCGCTACCTGCCGTGGTGGCGGCGTTGCCGAGGTTGGGCGAGGAGAGGGCCTCCTGGATTCGGGAGTGTCTGAGCGACAAGTACGTTGGACGATACATGCTTGCCAGGGACGACAGGTGGTACGAGTGGAATCGGGGGCGTGATGGAGCGAGGGTTGCTCTGGCGGCCATTGGCATCGACGTCACAGGCAAGCGAATGTCGACGCAAGCTGCGCATTGCCGGGTGGAGTATCGTGCAGCGGGATGAAGTCTGGAGGATCGTGGCGGACGCATGTGGTCGCGGCTCGAAGCTGCTTCAAGCCGATCTTCCAATTTCCGTATCGCCTTGAAACTTCTGTGGTCTCCGCAGTCGTAGTGCTCTGAGCGCGCGAACCCGAGGGGAGGCACACTTCATGTGGTCGTTGATCAAGGCGTTGCTCGCCAAGTGGACACTGTTCCGGATTCTGCTCAAGGGTCTGGGATCATTGGGAATTCTCCTTCCTTTGGCCCTGCTGCTGAAGGCCATCGGGTGGCCGGTGTTTCTTGTGCTCGCGGTGTTGGCGATACCAGTATTCAGCATGTTTTTGCTATTCGGACTTCCGGTCTTTCTGGTGCTGTTATTCGGCGGCGGGTTGCTGGTGATAGTATTTTCAGTATTGGCATTGGGCCTCGCCGTCCTGAAGCTCGTGTTTCCAGTTCTCCTCATTGTGATGCTGGTGTGGTGCGGAGTCTGGATACTCCGGTGGTTGTTCGGAGGGAATGGCGGGAGCGAGGGAACGAGTCCGGCGTGATTTGAACGCCTGCGGTTGTTGGGGCAGGCGCGGTGTGGTAAATTGCGCGCCTGACCGTGAGGTGGAGTTCGCGGGCGGGACGTGGCGCAGCCCGGTAGCGCACCTGAATGGGGTTCAGGGGGTCGCGGGTTCAAATCCCGCCGTCCCGATCACTTAGCTACTTGAGGTGCCGTTTCGGGTGCTGTTTCACCCCTGTCGGCACCTCTTGTCGTTCAGGCCACCCCCGCCTCCCTAAGCTTCTTCGACTCGCTCATTGCGGCGAGAACAGAGGCTTGGTCCGCATGCTGGTAGACGTCGAGGACGGTGCTCACCTCCTTCCAGCCCCCAGCCGCCGCGACATCCTTTACCGGTAGGTGCTTACGCTCTGTCACCCACTTGCGCCGATAGGCGTGCCAGGTGCTGCCGTCCAGCTTGGGTAAGCCGGCCCTTCGTTCTGCCTCGACCAGCCACCGATCAAACTGGTGACGGTCCATGAATCCGTCGCGGGAGCGTGCCACCGCCGAGAATACGGAACCGGCGATTGCTCCAAGCAACTTCTGAAATCGCCGCGCCCCTTCCATAAAATCAGCCGGCATTGGCACTTCCGACTGATACCCTTTCTTGTCCGCTTCGGCCCGCCATATCACGGTGTTGCTTGTGAAACGGAAGTCTTCCCACCGTAGTTGACGGATCGCGCCCAATCGGCGGCCCGTTGCCTCCGCCAGGAACAGCGCGAACTCCATTCTAGTCCAGCGAAGTTTCTCCGCCGCGTTGCGTGCCTCACTCGCCGCCAGCCTCATTGCTTCCCGAGTTGCGACATACCGTTCCCAGGTCGCGACGGGCTGTTTCTTGTTCTTTTCCCGGACCCGACGGACCCCTTGCAGGGGATTGCGGTCTAATAGGTAGCCGGCGCCTACCCCGCGAACAGTCGTCGCCCAGCGCAGCATTGCGTGAAGCACAACGACATCGGCCTCCACGGACCGTGCTCTTACGGGCCGCGTGACGCTGCCGTCAGGCAGCACGATGCCACCCCGTTGCCGTCGTTGTTCGTACTGACGCTGTCTGTCCGCTGTTAGCTCAGCTACCGGGAGGTCCTTTCCGAAGTGCGCCATAAGAAGCTTTGCCCGGCCGGCGGTGTCAGCGCGAGTCTTCGGAGTGTTATCCAAAAACTCCGCAGACTCGGCCTCGAAGCGTCGCCAGAGTCCGCCCAGAGTCAGGGGCCGGGACTGCTCGCGAGTCGAATCCTCTTGCAGCAGCGCGGCCAGAAGTTGGCGGCCCAGGCGCAGGGCCTCGTCCCGATCGCGGGTCTGCAGCGGCTTCTGATCGCGGCCATGTCCTGCTATCCACACCGCACGGTAAAACGGTCCACCCTTTCTTTTTTGAAACAGCCGGACACGCATCCCTCGCTCTCCGAGGGAGCATGTCCACTTTCCATTTCGCTCGCGCCACTCACTTCGCCGCGGTTTCCGAGTTGCCATTGGCTCCTCCTCTCCGCCGGCTCACGAGGGACCGGGCGTCGGCATCGGGATTATACACGGGCGTTGAGAGTTCGTCCATCCTCCTTGATATCCGCGGAGCTTTTCGCGGTAGGTCGCTAACACGGAGGCGCGGTCGACCCCGGCGCCCCGCGTTAGGTATGCGCCCTTGTCGGAGGAGGCGGCCGAGATGTTCCTCAGACATTCCGGAACGTGCTGCGGCCTGGCCGAGCGTAAGCAGCGTCTCGGCTTCAGCGACGAGCGCTGTCTCTAGCATTGTGAGCAGTTCGCTCGTGAATCGAGCACCGTCGACGTGAACGTTGAACCGCTTGAAGTCCTCAGAACGCTCTCTGAGCCACGTAAGGATCTCAGCCATTGTCATGACACACCCCGTAGCGCGCCAGCTTCCCCCCTCCCGGAGAGCGGATGCGCGGTGCGGGCCTTGGCTCGCAGGCAATGCTCCAATCGCCTCGGGTGAAGCGCGGAAGCGAGCTTGCGGTGGCTCACGCGCGCAACCCCGGGTGACGACACCAGTAACACACAACTCCTGCCCTATCGAACGCGAACCGACCGCATGACGCGCATGGCTGAGACCCAAGGAGCTCCAGTAACTCATTCTTTCGCGCGCGTAGCTCTGCGCGATCCTCATCCGTTAGCGCACCCAGAGGCGCCGATATCCGGAGGTGGCTCGAGCTTACGC
>JBPCJT010000135.1:0-9012 GCA_051005015.1 Gemmatimonadaceae bacterium
CGACTAGAGAGATTAGTCTCCTCGCAGACAGAATCCTCTCAAAACGGAATTTTGGCCGCGCACGGAGGCGGAACCATGGCGAGTAAATCGAACGGCTCATCCGGCAATCTGATCCAGGTAAAGGCGAGCGGACTCATGTGCTCCTTCTGCACCATGTCGGTGGAGAAGGCACTCGGCCGCCTGCCCGGCGTCAACAACGTCCAGGTCAATCTGGTGCACGGGATCATCCTCGTGGACGCCGACCGGAAGCGCGTCTCCGAGCAGGACGTGACGCGCAAAATCGAGGATCTGGGCTACACCGTGGTGGCGACGGAGGCGCAGCAGTACAGCACGGACGAAGCGCTCTTCGCCACGATCCGGCGCCGCGGATTTCTGGCGATGGCGCTGGTTGCCGCAGACACGGTGTTCGATCCGCTGAATTTCTTCGGCGTGCCCGATCGCATGCGCACTGTCGTGAGCGGGATCGTAGCCGCGGTGATCCTCCTGCTCATCGGCCAGCCGATTCTGCGCAAGACGCTCATGGCTGCACGCCAGCGCGTGATCAACGCGAACGTCCTCCTGTCAACGGGAGCCTGGGGCGCATTCGCCGTGGGTATCGGCCACCTGATGGCGCCAGCCGTCTGGCCCAACTTCTTCCCTGTGGCCTCGTGGCTGATGGGCCTGCACCTATTCTTCGGCTACTTCAAGCTCGGTACGCGGAAGCGCGCGGCGGAGTCGGTGCGGCGGCTCCTTGCGCTGCAGGCGCAGGAAGCGCGCGTTCTCCGGGGCGGCAAGGAGGTGGAGGTCCCCGCGGAGGATGTGCGGCCTGGCGAGATCGTTGTGATCCGGCCTGGAGAGCGCGTGCCTCTGGACGGCGTCATTCGCAGCGGCGCGTCGAGCTTCGACATGTCGGCCGTCACAGGTGAAAGCATGCCCGTGTACCGCGAAGCGGGTGGTGAGGTGGTTGGCGGGACCATGAACCTCGACGGCTACGTTCAGGTAGAGGTGACGCGGCCGGCGTCGGAGGGCTTCGTCGCCCAGGTCGTGAAGCTCATGCGGCAGATCGAGGAGCGGAAACCGCCAATCCAGCTTCTCATGGACCGGCTGATGAACTACTACGGGCCGGTCGTGTACGCGCTCGCGGCGCTGGCTTTCATCGGCTGGCTGATCTACTCGCGCGACGCGAGCCGCGCGGCGCTTGTGGCGATATCCGTCATCATTCTCGGCTACCCATGCGCCCTCGGTCTAACGACTCCGCTCATATTGGCCATTGGAGGCGGACATGGGATAGCGCGGGGCCTGCTCGTGCGCGCCGGGGAGTTCTTTCAGGCGCTCGCCGGAACTGACACGGTCGCATTCGACAAGACAGGAACGCTCACCTATGGGCGTCCAACGGTGCGAGAAGTGATCGCCTTCGGTAACGGCTCACGACCCGACACGCGGGAGAGGGACACGAACCGGGTTCTTGCAATCCTGGCGGCGGCTGAGGCGGGGAGCGAGCACCCCATCGCCGGTGCCATTGTGCGCTACGCCGAGTTCCAGGAGGTTCGCGCGCCGGAAGCGTCCGAGTTCCGCGCCGTGCCAGGCAAGGGCGTTGTCGCGACCGTTAACGGAGAGCGCGTGCTCGTCGGCCGCCGCTCCTTTCTGGAGAGCGAAGGGGTCGAGCTCACTTTTTCTGACCTGGAGCGCACGGGGCAGCTCGAGGGGAGTCACACGGTTGTCTATGCCGCGGCAGCACATACGCTGGTTGCGGGTTCGTGGAGGCCCATCGGGGCCGTCGCCTTGCAGGACATGCCGAGACCCGGGACCGCGCGCGTCATGCAGCGTTTGCGGGAGCTGGGCATCCGGAGCGTGATGCTCACTGGTGACAGCAGGCAGGTCGCTGAGGCGGTCGCCCGGGAAATCGGAATGGACGAGGTGCACGCGGAGCTCCTTCCAGAAGAGAAGGTGGCCGTGATCGACCGGCTCCAGCGCGAAGGGCGCACCGTGGCGATGGTGGGCGACGGGATCAACGACGCGCCCGCGCTGGTGCAATCGGACGTCGGCATAGCGCTCGGCGCCGGGACGGATATTGCCATGGAGTCGGCTGGGGTCGTCCTCGTGAGCGACCGGTTGGAGAAAGTGGTCTCGGCTCTCCTGCTCGGTCGCGCTTCGCACGCCAAGATGCGGCAGAACATCGCGCTCGCCGTGGCGTTCAACGTACTCGGTATTGGGCTCGCGATCTCGGGGAATATCACGACGCCCATGGCGATCACAATCATCGTGGCGTCCGTATTCGCAGTGCTTCTGTCGACTCTGTCGCTTCTCCGCCTCGACCTCGGGTCGTCGGAGACGGACGAGCGCGCCGGAGAAGCGGTGGCTGAGGCGGTGATTCCCGCACGGCGCATGCACTGCGAGTCGTGCGCGCGCAAGATAACGAAGGGGCTCTCCGCCATTGACGGAGTCCGGATGGTGTTGCCCGATGTGGCAAGGAAGGAGGTGCTCGTGGCGTACCAGCCTGGGAGCGTCAGCGAGGAGCGGCTCCGCCAGGAGCTCGCGGAAATGGGATTCCGTTAATTTGGGTGGCAATCCCTTACTGTAAGAAGGCATCATGAGTCCGGCTGACTTCATTGATGGTCTTTCCGCCTCCGTGGCGCAGTATCCGCTCGTGGCGGTTCTCGTCGCCATCGCGGGGGGAATTTTTTCCACGAGTACGTGACCCTGCACCTTCCCTGCGGGCGTAGGGATCGTCGGGTACGTCGGAACCCAGGAGAGCGAGCACCCGCCCAGCACTCTCGGCGGACGGCTGCGTGGCCGAGGGGCGGCTCTGTCGGTGGCTTTCTTCGGGGGGTTGGTGCTCGCGCTAACGGTTCTCGGCACGATAGCCGCGATGGTGGGGCGGCTGCTCACACAGTGGAACGTAGCGTTCGCGCTCGGAGCGGCCGCCGTCACGCTCGCGGCTGGCCTTGCGACCCTGTTTGCTCCGGCCATCAGGCGCCGCGTGCCCGACCCCGAGATTCGAAGGCGGCGCGGGGTAGCGGGCGCCTTCGCTTATGGCATTCTCTTCAGTGTGGCCACGATCACGACCTCGGCAGGCCCCCTGATTCTGCTTCTCACCGTCGCGGCAGCGATCGGGCGTCCGGTGTACGGAGCCGGGTTGTCCCTCAGCTATGGCGTGGGGCGCGGAATCCCCTTCCTTGCGCTCGGTCTTTTCGCGGGGCGGGTGTCGGCGTGGTTAGCGCGTGTCGACCGGGCGCGGCGCTACGCCGAAATTGTTAGCGGAGTGGCGCTTCTGGGTCTGGCGATCTACTTCGTCTGGCTGGCGGCAACGTTGGCGAGTGGTTGATCCTCGAACCTCTCCCTACGCGCCCACTTTTGCACTCGGCTTGACTGAGGCGCTGTAGCCCAGCCGCTTCACGACTTCAATAAGCGCAGGCGGGGCGGTGCGAGAAGCGTCATAGAGCACCGTTGCTTCGCGGCGAGCGTAGCTGACAGACGCGCGGATTACGCCAGGTGTCCGTGAGAGCATGATGGTGACCGTCCGTTCGCAGCTCTCGCACGTCATGCCCTTCACCCTCAGGACGACCTGTTGCGTGTCAGCTTGAGGGCGCGGGACCAACTGAATTGCCGACTGAGCATCGTCTGAGGGCTGCGATGCGCCAACTGTTCCTGCGCCGATAAAAAGCAGCGCAACAGTCGCCAGCATCACAATGCGGTAAACGCCGGAACTCGAATTTGGTGTGGGAAGCATATTGACGGGCTCGACGTCTCCTTGGCTGTCCGATGGCACTCAGAAATATACACCGTAGGGCGGAAAAGAGGACGTGGGCCGCGTGGCTAACTAAGCCGCGCTGGATTGCGGATTACGGATTGCCGATTGCGGACGAGCCGCGATTTCGCGATCCCTTGACACTCTAGTTAGGTATAGGGATAGATTGCTGGTACTTTGACCGGCCTTACGACGAGCGGGCGCGTAGCAAGCTTGGGTTGAAGATTTAACGTGGAGGATCGAATGGGAAGTACGATGCGGCAAAGTGGCGCCATGCTGGCCGGCGATGTGGCAAGAGTTCTCGGCGTCGGCGTACAGACATTGCATTACTACGAGCGGGAAGGACTCGTCCCCAGGGCGCAGCGCTCGGAATCCGGTTACCGCATCTACACCCCGCAGTTGGTGGAGCGCATACGCTTCATCAGGAAAGCCAAAGCGCTTGGACTGCCGCTCGACAAGGTCCGCGACATCCTGCGCCTCAGCGATAGTGAGGCAAGTCCTTGCGGTTCCGTCAGAAATGCGCTGACCGAGAGACTTGACGAAGTGGACCGGCGGCTCGCGGCGCTGCAGGAGTTTCGGGACGAGCTTGCCGGGTTAGTCGATCGGGCCGAAAGGACGGCCGCGGTTGCGGAAGGCGGGATGATCTGCGCTATCGTCGAGGACGCGCCCGCACTCTCCGCGAGTGACTTCGCCGCCGCCCCGCTGGTGCGGCGCCGCAGAGGGGGGGAGCAGCCGCGGCGCCAGCGATGACCAGGCGATTCGAGGCACTGCTCCCAGAGCAGGATGCGAACGGTGGCGCGACTGCCGTGTCGTTAGATCTCCGTGTGGGTGGAATGGACTGCCCGAGCTGCGCCGCCACGATCGAAAGCGCTCTCAAGCAGCTCGATGGTGTTGCGGACGTACAGGTCGATGTCGTAGGCGGCCGGGTCCGCGTGGATTACGCCGAGGGAAAAATCGCCGTCGGCGATCTGTCAGGCGCAATTCGGCGTGTCGGTTACCTGGTTGATGATGGTGGCCCGCGCGCAGGGGAAGTGACCGCCGTCTCGCTCTGGAAGCGCCGCGGGCGACTCGTCATGCTGGTCATTTCGGGCGTCGCCCTTGGGCTGGCGCTGCTCGTGGGCCAGCTGAGCGCTCCCCGCCAGATCGCTATCGGACTGCTCGCGCTGTCGACGATCGCTGGTGGTTGGTACGTCGTTCCTCGCGGGCTAAGAGCTGTAATGAATCGTGCCCTCGACATGAATTTTCTCATGTCGGTCGCGGCCGGCGGCGCGTGGATCATCGGCGAGCAGACCGAAGCAGCGGCAACGCTTTTCCTGTTCGCGATCGCCGAGCTCCTGGAAGTGTACTCCATGGATCGAGCGCGCAACGCCATCAAGGCGCTGATGGATCTCTCCCCCGCGGAGGCTACGGTCGTGCGAGCCGGCCAGGAGGTACGACTGCCAGCCGCTGACGTCGAGGTGGGGGAGACCGTCATGGTTCGTCCGGGCGAGAAGATCCCGGTTGACGGAGACGTCACGAGCGGCCGCTCCAGCGTGAACCAGGCGCCAATCACGGGGGAGTCCATGCCCGTCGACAAGGAGGCGGGCGCGACTGTGTTCGCGGGATCGCTGAACGGACATGGCGCGCTGCGGGTGCGCTCGACCAAGTCTGCGACGGACACGACACTCGCGCGAATCATCCATGCCGTCGAGGAGGCGCAGGCCTCCCGCGCACCTACTCAGACCTTCGTGGATCGGTTTGCGCGAATCTACACGCCGGCAGTGGTGGTCGTCGCGATTTTCATTGCCGTCTTACCACCGCTTGCCGGCTTCGGTGACTGGGGTACGTGGGTCTATCGTGCCCTCGCCATGCTCGTTGTCGCCTGCCCGTGCGCTCTGGTGATCTCGACTCCGGTGAGCATCGTGAGCGGACTCGCCGGTGCCGCACGTGCCGGCATTCTCATTAAGGGAGGGGCCCACCTGGAGCACGCCGGCGCGATCACGACCGTGTGCTTCGACAAGACCGGGACCCTGACCGAGGGCCGTCCCGCGGTCACCGACATCGTCACGCTCAATGGTAAAACCGAGAACGATGTCCTGCGTCTCGCACTCGGTGTCGAGCGCCAGTCCGAACACCCGATCGCGAGGGCGATTTTGGAGTATGGGCTGGCGCGCGGCGTCGCCTCTCCGGACTCCACCGACTTCGAGGCGCTGATTGGCCGAGGCGCTCGTGCGACCGTGGAGAACGAGGTCGCCTACGTGGGTAACGATCGGCTTGCGCAGGAGCTGGGCATTGCCAGCGCGGGCGCTTCCGCGACCCTCGAGCGCTTTGTCATGGAAGGGAAGACCGGGGTACTCGTATCAACCACCCGGGAGTCTATCGGCGTCTTCGCCATTGCGGACCGCGTGCGGCCTGAGGCACGCTCGGCGCTCGATTCTCTGCGAAGCGCGGGCATCAAGCGAATCGTGATGCTCACAGGCGATAACGAGGGCACGGGACGGGCCGTTGCAGGGCAGCTGGGCGTCGATGAGTATCACGCCGAACTGCTCCCCGACGACAAGGTGCGGATCGTTCGCGAGCTCGAGTCTCGCGGCGAGCGGGTTGCCTTCGTTGGTGATGGAGTGAACGACGCGCCCGCGCTCGCCGCCGCGACCGTCGGCGTGGCGATGGGGGCGGCAGGAACCGATGTGGCTCTCGAGACCGCGGACATCGCCCTCATGGGGGACGACCTGAGGAAGCTGGCGCTCGCCATGCGCCTGTCCCGCAAGACCCTTCACGTTATAAAGCAGAACGTCTGGTTCTCGATCGTGGTCAAAGCCGTGTTCCTCTTGCTGGCCGTTTCCGGGTGGGCAACGCTCTGGATGGCGGTCGCGGCCGACATGGGGGCTTCGCTGCTAGTCGTCATGAATGGGCTGCGGGCGTTACGCGCGGGGTGTACATGATCACAGCGACACCAACCACACAGAACAGTGCGCCCAGCAAGTCCCAACGATCAGGTCGCCACCCGTCGATCCACCAGCCCCAGGCGAGCGACAACATGACGAAGACTCCGCCATACGCCGCGTAGACGCGCCCGAAGTGCGCCGGCTGAAGTGTGGGAACGATCCCATATCCCACGAGGAGCACGGCTCCCAGCACGCCCACCCAGATGGAGCGTCCTTCGCGAAGCCATAGCCAAACCAGGTAACCTCCACCGATCTCCAACATGCCCGCCAGGAGGAAATAGCCGAGAGAACGTGCCAGGGAGATCGCCATGGTAGCTTGACCGGTGAGGGACGGTAGATCATCTGGTGCTGCCTGAAAAGCTTAACGCACCCTGGACATGATCGCACCGACTGGAGCCATAACGCACTGACGGGTGGCGACTGGGTGCGCACATGGCACTTTCCGGGGCCAGGCTTCCCCGGCTTGTCGCCCTAGCCTACATTGAGCGAATGCGCCGCTCGCCCGTTTCGTGTTTTGCCGGACTGTTGATGGCCATGCTGGCCGGCTTATCGGCTCCCAGCCTGGCGCTAGCGCATGGCTACGCGCACCACGAGGCGCATGAGCACGCCGAGCACGAGCGCGAGCACCACGGAAGCGAGCATTTGGGCCCGGGAGCGGCATCGCATGACGAGCTAACCGCGTCGTTGCGCGCGGCGGATCATCCCGGGGATCACGCCCATCCACAGCTCTTCCGCGCGGTGTCGGTGCGTACCGACGTGGTGCTCTTCGTCGCCGCGGCGCCGGCTGTGAGCTTGCCGGCCGATATCGTGCTCGTCGACGCAGCATCGTTGCTGCTCACCGCCGCGCCCGCTCGAGCTGGGCCTGCGGACGCACCTCCCCGACAGCCTCGAGCGCCACCGCTCGGCTGATCCGCCGTCGCCGCGTCACGCCCTGTGACGCGCTGACAGGCCGCTACTCCCTACCGTCTGGCTCATAGATCGTCTGCGTCGTCGTCGCGGCGCTCGGGGGCTGTGTCCTGATTCCGAGGTCGTGCGCCTGACGATACACAATTCCCGCTCGGCCGGGCTGCTCTGAATTGCGCCGTCGGCATGCGCCAATACCCATATCCATCGTGAGAGCTTTCATGCTATTTCGTCTCTCTGTCCACGGTCGTCGCTCGGAAGCGGGCCGGCACTTCGCAGGCATAATCTGTTTCGCTGTTGGGTTGTCGGCCTGTGGCGGCGTTTCTATCGCCACGGTTCCGCCGCGACCGCTGGGACGAGATGTGCCTGTCTACATGCCGTCACCCAGTGACAGTGGGCGGCCGGAGGGTCCGGCCTTCGAGGCTTCGACGGACAGCGTCTCCCTGCGTGACGCGGTCGCCCTCGCACTGCTGCACAGTCCCGATCTCGCCGCATTCGCCTGGGAGACCAGGGCCCGCGAGGCGCTAATTCTTCAGGCAGGCAGGCTGCCGAATCCTGTTGTCGGCGTCGTGGCGGAAGACATCGGCCAATCGAGGTTCGTCAGCAGTGTCGCACAAAGCGAGCAGGTTGTGCAGCCTCAGACCACGGTTCAGCTCAGCCAACTAATCGAGTTGGGGGGGAAGCGATCCGCGCGACAGAACCTAGCCGCCCGTACGCGCGATCTTGCAGCCTGGGACTACGAAGCGGCTCGCATAGACGTGCTTACCCGGGTCACGCACGCCTTCATCGACGTCCTCTCGGCACAGGAGATGGTGGCGTTGACTGCGCAAACGACACAGCTAGTCGAGCAGGTTCAGCAGAGTGTCGGCGCTCGCGTAGTCGCGGGCGTGGTTTCGCCTATCGAGGAAACAAGGGCGGATGTGGCGCTCGCCACTGTGCGCGTGGAATCGAACCGCGCTCTCCGGCTACTCGACGCCAGCCGCCGGCGGCTGGCCGCTCACTGGGGCGCCTCTGAAGCGAGGTTCGCAGCCGGGGCCGGCAGCCTGAGCGTCGCGCCCGCGCTGCCTTCAATCGCGGAATTGACAACCCGGCTCGCTGAGAATCCCGACCTTGCCCGGTGGGCCGTCGAGATTTCGCAGCGGAAGGCTCTGGTTGCGACGGAGGAATCAAAGCGGATACCCGACGTGACACTCACTGCTGGCTATCGCCGTTTCACCGACCTTCGCAGCAATGCTTTTGTGATTGGCGGCTCGCTCCCGCTGCCAATATTCGACCTCAACGGTGGTGCGATCAAGGAAGCACGGAGCCGCCTGGCCAAGGCGTACGAAGAGCGCAGGGCTGCTGAGTCCCGAGTATCGTCAGGACTTGCCGAGGCGTATCGCGCGCTGGCTGCCGCGCATGATGAGGTGACCGCGCTCAGGACGACGGTATTGCCTGGGTCGCGGCAGACCTTCGAAG
>JBPCJT010000136.1:0-7566 GCA_051005015.1 Gemmatimonadaceae bacterium
ATCGTACGCTACGGCGACACATGGAATCCCGGGGCGGACGAGGCGACTGCAATCGAGTTCAGTCGAGACGTACTGTTTGGCGGGCGGCCGCTGGCTGCCGGGAAGTACAGCGTCTGGGTGACGCCGAATCCCCCGCCGGCCGAGTGGACGTTCATTCTCAGCAAAGCCGCGAACGTGCCTCATACTCCGTATCCGGAGGGACGTGACGCGCTACGATTGCAGCTGCGCCCGGCGAGCGCGCCGCATGTCGAGGCGCTCGCGATCTACTTTCCGGCGGTGGATTCCGCGAGTGCGGTGTTACGCCTGCACTGGGGCGAGACGATGGTGGAGATCCCGGTCGCGAATACTGCGGGGCGGTGATGTTCCGGCGCTGGCACCGGACTGGCGCGCCGCCCGTCAAGCTCCACCGGTCGCGAAACCCTCGTGCCATCCTCCCGACGATTCGGTATCTTCCCTACCACCGAAAGTCCCGCTGCTGGCTGGACGTCACCTACCGCTCGTCGGCCAGATGGCACTCGTCGCCCTCGACTCGGAGCCATTGCGAGGGCACTCGGTAGTCGTCGATTTGGCCCCGTCGTCGACGCTCGTTCGGCGATCCTGAGTTGTATCCCCCACGAAGTAACCCGGAGTCGGACTTGAGATGGCGCTGACCCACCAGGATCTGAAATCTGCCTTGTGGGACGCCGCCAACACCCTGCGGGGATCCGCCGTCGATCGCACCGACTGGAAGGGCTACATCCTGCCGCTGCTCTTCTTTAAGCGTATCTGCGATGTGTGGGATGAAGAAACCTCCGAAGCCACAGAGACCTTCGGTGATTGCGACCCGACGCTCTATCCCGAAGTCCACCGCTTCCAGGTTCCGCACGGTTGCCACTGGAGGGACATTCGCGAAACGCCGGCGAACGTCGGGACGGCCCTGCTTCGCGCGATGCAGGAGATCGAGCGCGCCAACCCGGACACGCTGTACCGGGTGTTTGGCACGGCCGACTGGGGCAACCGCGAGAAGTTTACGGACGAGCTGCTCAAGGACTTGATCGAAGGCTTCTCGGCCATCTTGCTCGGCAACAAGGCGGTCAGCACCGACGTGCTCGGCGACGCCCACGAGTACCTGATCGGAAAGTTCGCCGACGTCACTCGCCGCAATAAGGCCGGCGAGTTCTACACCCCGCGCAGCGTCGTCCGCATGATGGTCGAGATGCTCGACCCGAAGGAAGGCGAGTCGATCTATGACCCCGCCTGCGGTACGGGCGGCATGCTGCTCGGCGCGATTGAGCACGTCACGCGCAAGGGTGGCGACCCGCGCACCTTCTTCGGCAAGATCTACGGTCAGGAGAAAAATCTCACCACGTCGTCCATCGCGCGCATGAACCTCGTGCTTCACGGCATCGAGGACTTCCAGATTGCCCGTGAGGACACCCTGCGCAACCCTGCGTTCGCTGACGCGAGCACCGGGGGTCTCCTAACGTTCGATTGCGTGATCGCGAATCCCCCGTTCTCGCTGAAGGATGGAAGGACAGTGCCACGCTGCTAGATTGCTATCAGATCCCGGACGCGGAGACAATGCTCACGGTAATGGAGGAACCGAGGAAGCTTCTGAGCAGAAAATCGAACGGAATAGCGTGAGAAACTACGACGAAACGACGGCGGCGGTGGCAGGAAGCACAAAGCCCCAAGCGTGTGAGTGCTCGAGGCTCTTACAGTTGCCCCTCCTGGGCTCGAACCAGGACTCTTCTGATCCAGAGTCAGACGTGTTGCCAGTTACACTAAGGGGCAGTCTCCCCGCTCTCGCGAAGGACCACAAAGTTACGCCCCGCCACCCTCCCTTTCAACCCCGAGCCACTTCTCACGCCGCGCCGCGCCGCGATATTTGGGATTGTGATTCCGCCGACAGTCCGTCAAACTATCCTGCTCGCTGCCGCGTTCGGAGCCGCCATCCAGGCCGACTCCTGCCGAATTGCCGCATCGAAATTCGGCCCCAACCCTTCCCAAGCTCGCTCCAATGCCGTACAGCTTTTCTCCGCCCTCGGTGCGCGCTTCGGACCGCTCGAATTCGACTCCGCACTCTCCGCCGCGCGCCTCAAGATCGCGCGATCGGCGCTTGTTCCATCGCGCATCTTCCGCGACACTTCAATCTGGACCTCGGGCAGCGGCAACGCACGCGTGCTCGACATCGCCGGTGCTCCAACTTTCAATGGACGCTACCGTCTAGCCATCGAGGGCAATGCCCCTCCCTTCACTGCTCCGTCCACTTACCACCGACGACTCGAGCTCATCGACGCGGGCCGCGGAGTCTACGAATGGCGCGCTCGCGACGACCTCGCTGTCGGCTCCGTTCGAGGGAGCGAGCTCGGTGCCACTTTGACCGCCATTTTCTCCGCACTCGAGAACCCGGGAGGCAACACGCTCCGCGCGGCAACTCGCGAAAACCTCCCCCGCACGTCTGTCGCACTCGGCCGGCTCTACACTTTGGACTCGCTCCAAGCCACACCGAACCCGGACGGCGCTACCTCTGTAGTCATCGTGGCCACAATTCACCCCAAGCGCCTCGCCACCATCCTCCCGCACTATGCCAGGTATCTGGACAAGTATGTCTCCCCTCTGACGTATTCGGTCTCGTTCGCGGACGCCGATGACGGCCACTGGGGAGAGGCGACATTGCGCGACGGGCGCTTCACCTTCCGTTTCCGTGTCGCGGGCGGCAATCTCGCTCCCATGAACGCGCCACCACGCCGCATTCCAACTACGCTCCGCGCCCGCCTGAATATCACGGCCAGGGCGCTCATCTTTCGCGTCGGCTTCCGCGACCTGCTCGGCGATGTAATTCTCCAGCGCGACGCGAACACAAGCGGCTTGACGGCCGCCTTCAAGCGTGAGCCCGACTGGATCCTTCCGCTTTTCACCGAGCGCATGCTTCGCGCACCCCTCCGGCGTCCCTTCATGAACGACGGAGCGCAAATTACCTTCGCCATATCGGACAGCGCCGGCGCACAGACGCTCACGACCCGCGCATACCGCCTCACCGTACAGGAAAGCGGCATCCTCCGCTTCCTGGGCAAACTCGGCAACTCCGCCATCAGTGATTTTCGTGCTGGCGCCGAAAGGGAGGCGGACCGGTTTACGGGAGAGATGTGGGGGGCAATGAGAGCGGACGTAAGAGACTTGATACCAGATTGATGGCGGATTGCATCCGATTGCGGATTGCGGACTAGCAACCGTTCCGCCCACGGCAGTTCGCAGCAGCAGTTCTGAACTAGTTGTAGTAGTTCGGAGCTAGTCGACAATCCGCAATCCGGACCAACTCTCCCCCAACCACAAAACGCCGCGGAATAATCCGCGACGTCTTCGGTACTACTTCGCGTGGGCTGCGCCACGCACGCCGTCATTGGAACTCTACGTCCTACCGAGCGGCGGCGGGCAACACTCCCTCCGCGAATTGCGTCTTGCTTATCACTCCGCCATTGGAACTATACGTCCTACCGAGCGAAATGCGTAAAGCGCGTTTGTCACATTAATGTCAATCAGTCGATGGAGCTGAGGGGGATCGAACCCCTGACCTCTGCATTGCGAACGCAGCGCTCTCCCAGCTGAGCTACAGCCCCGCACGTCCTTTTATGCAGACGGCCCCTCCGCGGGGCCGAGCCAAGCTCTCTTGAAAGTAGCGAGGCTCGTGTGGAGCGTCAAGCACAGCCCGAGGCCACTGCTTGCTTCCTGCGCCAAGGACGACCGCAACCTAAGGTCGTCACATCGTCGCGGGGTCCCCCCCGGTTCGAACATGCGCTGCTATTCCGTAACTCCCGCCATCACTTGCGCGCGAACCGTGTCACACCCTTGCTGCACTGCCAACCCGTGCGTAGCATCACCACCCTATCAACACGCATTGGGATAAAAAGTTCCACGCCGATACTCTCTTCTGATACCGTCTTCCCCGGCGCACCGCCACCCGCGCCGTGCCAACCGAGCACCGGGCACCGGGCACCTGGCACCGGACTCGTTGCGCAACGAAGCCGAAGCAAACGGAGACCTCCCATGCGTGGAGCCAATGTTGCCTTGTTCATCGCCACTGCTGCATTGATCCTCGGATCTCTTCCACTCCAGTCTCAACCCGCTACAACGCGCATTCGACCTCTCGATCGCGCCCGCATCGAGCGCGTCCTTGGCTCGCCCGCGCCCTCCGATACTTCGAGGCTCAAGGTCGTCAGCCGCGCCGGAGTCCAGCTCGTCTCTCCCGCGGCTGACACTATCCGCGTCGCCGCAGGCGACTTCGTCTTCCGAAAGATTGGAGCAGAGGTGATCCGCGACACGACACAACCGCTACCGCCGCCGTACCCCGTGTCACTTCCGGAGGGTGCGCTACCCGATCTCGCGGTTCGTGTGGAATCGCGGCGGACCTATGAGCTTCCGTACCGCTGGTTCACCGTTGACACGAATGGCGTCGAGCGTTTGCTCATACCCAAACTCATCGTCGATCAGAACGGGCTCACATACAGAACCGCCACTCGACAGTTCAGCGGCTGGGCCCACATCGGGGTCGAGGACAGCCTGCATCCCGCCGAAGGCTCCCAGCCGCTCGCCCGACCTCTCAAGATGCAGCTCCACCTCACCGGGCCCGGAAAGGTGGTACCGAACCGGCTCGAGATCGACCACACGAGTCTCGACTACGACTCGATCGAGATCTCCGCGCGTGACTCCGTAACTGTGCGCATAAGGACCGCGACTGATCCCGACGGTGTGCTGATCCCCGTGCAGGTGTATCGCCCATCGGTGAAGCTGTACGCGCTGCCGAGTGTGCTGCAGGCCTTTGGACTTGGCACCTCGGTCGTTTCGGTGACGCTCCCTCCGGGCCACGCCCGCGGCGACACGATCATGGTGACATTCCCGACCCAGTCGCTGAACGTTCGCCCCGCTGTCCTTGCTGTGACCGCCGACGAACCCAACGAGGCGAAGATCCGCTCCGGCATGCCCGGACGCCACACCATAAGTGCCGATGTAAACGGCACGCAAGCTGATGCAATCGACGTCACCTTCGTCTGGCCATGGCTCTTTCTCAGCGCCGCAGTCGCGGGTCTCGCCGTCGGCGGAGCCGCGACCTATTTCGGTGATCGCTCAGGCAAGCCAACAAACATCGGCACGGCCATACTAAAAGGCGCACCATTCGGACTCCTCACGGCAGTCGCCGCGGCGCTCGGTTTGGACTGGCTGGGCCTTCACCTCGACGACGCCGGCACCTGGATGGGCGTAATGCTCACCGCCGCGCTTGGCGCTTACGCCGGAGAGCGAGTTCTCGAGCGCGTGACGGGCGGGGGAGGCGCGAATGGGTGAGCCAGCCCTCGAAACCAGGATGTGAGAAATAGGGAGTAGGAGAAGGAGGGAGAAGAGAGGTGGCGCAAGCGCAACTTTTCTACCACTACTCCGGCTACCTCCTTCGCCTGCCCTGCTGCGCTCACCGCGAACGCGTCCAGCCAGGTAGCCGCTCGTTGAACGCCAGCACTCCTCGTTGAAGAAGAACTCCCAGTTTTTACCACTCCCTATTACCCTGCTCCCCAGCATGCGCCATCCAACGTTCGACGAACTGCGCGCCATCGATGTTTTCGCGGCCGCTCGGCTTCTCAACGGAGTCGCCGAGCGCACAGCGCTGGAGCGGTCGGCCGGGCTTAGTGAGATCGCTGGCGGGGACGTCTGGCTCAAGTGCGAGCACCGCCAGAAGACGGGATCGTTCAAACTGCGGGGGGCGTTCAACGCCATCTCGGTCTTACCCAGGGAAGTGCGCGAGCGGGGCGTTATTGCATCGTCGGCTGGCAATCACGGACTCGGTGTGGCCTTCGCCGCGAAACATTTTGGCATTCCGGCTACCATCTTCGTTCCGCGCGCGGCGCCCGAAGTAAAGCGGCACGGCATCGAATCCCTTGGCGCGACAGTGGACTCCATGTCGAGTGATTACGATGCGGCAATGGAGCGCGCGAAAGAAATCGCCGCGGAGCGGGGACTTACATTCATCAATCCCTGCAACGGGCGCGACATGATCGCTGGACAGGGCACGGTGGCACTCGAGATAATCGAGGAAATGCCGGAAGTCGCGATGTTGATTGTACCCGTCGGGGGTGGCGGGTTGCTCGCCGGCATCGGGAGCCTGCTGCGACGAGTGGCGCCGCACATCCGGATTGCAGGCGCGCAGAGCGTGAATACCGCGGCGATGGCTCGGTCGATGGAGGCATCCCGCGTTGTGCCCATCGCGAGTGTGCAGACGCTGGCAGATGGACTGGCGGGTGACATCGACGAGTTCGCGCTGGAAGCAGGGCAACGGTCGCTGGACGAGGTAGTAACGGTGAGTGAGCACGCGATTGGGGACGCGATTGTCTGGTTGGCGAAGGAGGAGGTAGGAACGGTGGAGGGGTCCGGTGCCGTGGGTGTTGCCGCAGTGCTCGGACGGACATTACGGGAAGTGCGGACGCCGGCGGTGATCGTGGTCTCTGGCGGGAATATCGATCGGGAGCGGCACGAACGGTTGATGCGGGGGGCGGTCTAGGAGAGTCGCTGGGTATGGCGCGTACGAGTGCGTGCCCGGTTGGTACTGCGCGGTGATCGGTACTCGGGAACGGTACGACAGATCCGCTGCCCTCCTCCCTACGTCCCACTCGCCACTCGCCAGCCTCATATATTCCGCGCATGTCCCTTACCCTGCGTTTTCTCGGAACATCTGCATCGCGGCCCACGGTGGAGCGCAATGTGAGCTCGCTCGCCGTGGTGCGCGAGGGAGAGACGCTAATGTTCGACTGCGGCGAGGGGACGCAGCGTCAAATGATGCGCTACGGTGTCGCTTTCTCCCTCGGTGACATTTTTTTCAGCCACCTGCACGCGGATCACATTCTCGGTGTGATCGGGTTGCTGCGGACGATGGCTCTCCAGGGACGCGAGGAGACGATGCGACTCTGGGGGCCGAAGGGTGCGACGCGTATACTGAGGCGTGCCACTGAGCTCGGCGTCGAGCGCGTTGGGTTTCCGATCGAGGTCACGGAGCTCGTGCCCGGTGAACGGATCAAGCGAAAAGATTACGCAATCGTCCCATTCGCCGTCGATCACCCGGGCGCGATGTCGCTCGGCTACGCCATCGTGGAAGAGGAGCGGCGCGGGCGATTCAATCCGGACCTTGCGCGTGAAATGGGAATTCCCGAGGGACCGCTCTGGGGACTGCTGCACCGCGGCAAGGGGATAACGCTCGAGGACGGACGTACGATCGAACCGTCGGTGCTTGTCGGGCCGTCGCGCAGCGGACGCAAAGTCGTGGTATCGGGCGACACGCGTCCATGTGCTGCGACGATTGACGCCGCGCGCGACGCGGACCTCCTCATTCATGAAGCTACATTCGCCGATGAGGAAGCCGCTCGCGCCGTTGAGACCGGCCATTCCACCGCGCGCGAGGCCGCCGGAGTCGCGTCAAAAGCAGGCGCACGCAAGCTGATCCTCACCCATTTCTCCGCGCGCTATTCCCGTGATCCGTCGGAGCTGGTGCGCCAAGCTCGCGAGGAATTCCAGCACGTCGCCGCAGCCCGGGATGGCATGGAGATGGAG
>JBPCJT010000137.1:0-6461 GCA_051005015.1 Gemmatimonadaceae bacterium
CGAACATCAGTTCGCACTCAAAGTAAGAACGCTGAGCGTAGACGCAATAGCCATGCGCGCTTTTTTTCCCTCTATGGAAGCATCTTTTCTGTTGAGGAAGCATTGCGGTGTTCCTTCCGCGCTGTACATTGCCGGTTCCTCGATGAATCCGCGCAACGCTGGCCAGCGTATCTCCATGCAGGGAGTGCGCGGAGCAAGGAGGGCTGATCCCCGCTTCTCGAACGCGATCACCAACGCCGCTTGCACTCCGCAGACACTGACCTGGAACTGGTGCGCCGTATGGGCGCATCCGAAGATCAAGCGCTCGGTATTCTCTACGATCGTTGGGCGACCCTTGTCCATTCGCTCGTCATTCGTCTGCTGGAGGACGCCGGCGAGGCGGAGGAAGTGGTCGAAGAGACGTTCTGGCAGGCCTGGCGACAGGCCCCACGTTACGATCTGTCGCGTGGTTCCGTATCGACTTGGCTCGTAACAATCGCAAGAAGCCGGGCCCTGGACCGAGCACGCGCCCGCAAACGGAGGAAGGAAGAATCATTGACGCACCTTCATGAAAGCGACGCCGCAACCGTGACCGGCGTCTGGGCGGATGCATCGAACCCTCATGAAGATGCGGAGGCAGCCGACCGCCGTGGCGCAGTGATCAGGGCGCTGGGCACGCTGCCGGAGGAGCAGCGTGAAGCACTGCATCTCGCCTATTTCAGCGGACTCAGCCAGACAGAAATTGCCGTGAAAACGGGACAGCCGCTTGGCACGGTAAAGACGCGCACGCGCCTGGCCATGGAGAAGATGAGAGCACAATTGCCCATGCTACGCGAGACGGGATGATACGGCCCACAAGTCACGAAGAGGCACAGGCACTCCTCGCCATCGAGGCGCTCGACGCGCTAAAGGGTGAGGAGCGCGATGCCCTTCTCGCGCACGCCGGGGGCTGTGCCGAATGCTCCGCGCAGCTAGCCGAGCTGCGAGACACCGCGGCCATTCTCGTGGAGTTACTGCCGACTGTCCCATTGGACTCGGGACGCTCGGCAGCGATCCGTTCGCGCCTGCTCGCGCGTGCGGCTGCGGATGTGGCGGCGCGGCGCGGAGAAGCTGGGTTCAATGCGCCGGATGAGCCTCGCGCCAATGCACCCCCGTCTCCAGTAAAACGGCTGGATATCGAGCCGCTGCGTGCGATTGGAAGATCGACCGGCAGTCGATTCGGTTGGTACGCAGCGGCAGCCGCGGTCATGCTCGCCGCCGGGCTCCTCTCCGTGGTTCGCTCGGCCAGGCGCGACGCTGATGGCCTGCGCAGCGAGCTGGCAGCCGTGCGCGCCGAACGGTTCGAGGCTGAAGCCAAGCTCGTATTACGGGATTCCCTCCTCGAACAGCTGACAGGGTCCTCGGTGCACATAGTCGGTCTCACCGCTAATGGACCAGAAGCACCTGTAGGGTGGGTGTTCTGGGACCAGAGCGAAAAATGGACGTTAGTCGCTCATAACCTGCCCAACGTAGCACCCAATCGGACTTACCAGCTCTGGCTCATCACGCCCGGACAGCGAAAGTTGAGCATGGGGACGTTCACAAGCGATCAGCGCGGCCACGCGGTATTTCGTGCGACCTTCCCTCTCCCCCGTGATTCCGTAGCCGCGGTTGCGGTGACATTGGAGCCGGCGGGTGGTGTTCCTCAGCCCACTGGACCGATCACTCTTTCCGGAGCTGCTACTGCACTTGGTGAGTCCACCAGCAAGTAGCTGCCTTCAGGAGTTCGTCGCGTCGAGGGTGCCTCACTCCCCGCGCGAAAGACTCTTGACCAGGGAGATGAAGAAATTCACGCCAAAGCCGAGATTTTCCACCGACACGCGCTCGTCATTGCCGTGGAACCTCGGCGCCTCTGTGTCTTCGTCGAGTAGAAAGGGATCGATTCCGTAAACAGCGATGTGCTCGAGCTGCGCGTAAAAGGGGCGGTCTGACGCGCCTGCTTCGAAGGTCGTGGTGACCTGCACGCCAGGAAGCAGCTCGGCGACGACAAGCTCGACGGCTCGCACCAGATCCGTCTCCAATGGCGCGCTGTATTCCGGAGGGACGGAGGCCATGAGCTTTACCTGCACGGCGCTGTCCCCAATCACGCGCTTGAGCTCCCGGACGAACACCGCGGTGTCTTCGTCCGGTAGCAAGCGGATGTCCACCTCGGCCGACGCGGACGCTGGAATGGTGTTTGTCTTGTTGGACGCCGATAGCACCGTCGGCGTGACGGTGTTTCGGAGAAGGGCGTTCCGGATGTGAGAGCTTAGAATCCAGCGGCGCGCGCGTGGAATTTTAAGCGATGTTTTAACATCGCCCAGCCACAAGCGCCGCTCCTGCGTCTCGTACCGGGCGGCGGACTTCATCAGACGATCCACCGCCGGCAGAACGCGAACCGGGGTTTCCCATGCGCCAAGGCGTGCAACCGCGCGCGCCAGCCGCGGAACCGGATTGTCGCGACGTGGAGTGGAGCCGTGCGACGGCGGCCCACCCTTGACGGTCAGCGATACCCAATAGGGTCGCTTCTCGGCGACGCCGATTCCAAACCAGCGGGTCTTGCCATTCTTCACCCACGTTCCACCACCCTCGGTGATGAGATACTCGACGTCGGCGAGCAGATCAGCGTGACGCGCAGTGAATGCGATCGCGCCGGTTGCGTCCGACTCCTCGTCCGCATTCGCGATGAACACTATGTCACGCTCGAGCTGAATGCCGGCCCGCTTGAACGCGACCATGGTGACAAGGTGAACAATCCCCTGCCCCTTGTCGTCCAGGGCACCGCGGCCCCACACGAATCCATCCTTGATGACGCCGGCAAAGGGATCGACCGACCATTGTTCGCCGAAGACCGGCACCACATCCATGTGATGAACGAGCGCGATCGCCTTCTTCGAGCCGCTCCCCTTGAGCCGCGCGTAAAGGTTGGCGCGACCGCTCCCCAGCTCGGCGGTGTCGAGGATTCGGCTCTCGATACCTTCCTTCGCGAGCGTCGCCTGAAGCCAGCGCGCGGCCGCTAGCTCGTTGCCGGGCGGGCTCGTGGTATTGATGCGCAAGTACTCGGCGAGTAGCTGCGCGGCTTCGTCACGGAGCTTGGTCAAGTTCGCTTCCTGCCCCCTCGCGCTGGTCGGTGCGAGCAGAAACACAGCCACGCCACCGGCTATCGCCAACGTCGCCATGATGAAACGCGCAGTGCGTTGCATTACTCGAAAAACCTGCATGTCCTCAAATGCATGAGTTGCCTGGTTCATTTGGAATCAGCCGTGCTTCGCAGTTCGCTATGCGAAAATTCGCACCTGGGCAGTTCGCAGATTGGTCCGCATTCCGCGGTCATGGTCTCAGGTCACTCGAACCCCCTCAATAATTCCCGCATCCGAACGTCATACGGATCCGCCCCCACATCATCCTCCGAAATCTCGGTATTCTGCTGCGGCGTCTCAAGAATCAGCGGCACCTTCGCCGTCCGCCTGTCGCGCATGAGCCAGCGAAAGGGCTCCGCACCGATCTCACCCTCCCCGATCAACGCGTGGCGATCCCGGTTTGAGCCGAGCGAACCGATGCTGTCGTTCAGGTGAAAGAAGGATGGCGGTTCCCCTGCTATCGCCTCGAAGCTATCCAGGATGCCGGCTAACGCCTGCTCGCTTTCGGAGATGCCGTAACCCGCTGAGAAGAGGTGGCAGGTGTCGAGACCGTATCCGGTGCGCGAGCGCAGGTTGGGCGGCACATGGCTCAGAATCGTGCCGATCTCCTCGGGAGTGCGCCCCATCGTGGTGCCGGCCCCGGCGGTGTTTTCGACCAGCAGCCGTGTGTTGCCGGACACGGTCTCCAGCGCAGATGTCATCGCTCTCGCGACGCGCCTTGCCGCGGCCTCCCGGTCGCCGTCCAGGGCGGCGCCTGGCTGAAAACATACCGCTCCGACGCCGAGCGCGGAGGAGCGCTCCATCTCTTTCGCCAGGCCCGCGCTCGCCCGTGCCCACATCCCGGCGTCCTCGGTGGAGACGTTGAGTACGTAAGCCGCGTGAACCATCACGTTCGCGGGCTTGATATTCGTCTGATCGAGGGCCGCGCGAAAGCGGGTGACGCGTTCAGGGCGGATGGACATCTTGTCGCCGTAGTACTTCGGGATTGCGGTAAAGATCTGCACGGCGGACAGACCGGCGTTCGCTGCCCTGAACGCGGCCTTGTCGATGCCACCAGTGTCAATGGTGTGGGAGCCGATGGTTCGAGGCATCAGAACAAGAGGGATTGCAAGTACGAGTTTTCCTGAGTGGAACAGTGAACAGTGACAGTGGACAGTGAATAGCTAACAGGGAAAGGGCGGAATCATGAGGCCGGTGAGCTGTCAGGGGTGAAGTCGTCCGGCATTTACGTCGATTGAAACTACGCCCTCTCTGGCTAGCTTGCGTTCAGTGACGCCGTTTAGCGCGCGCTCGGTCCAGATCACGGAGATCGAGCGGCCGTCAAGCGAGACACGAGGACTGGCCGCCAGCATGGAGCCCTGAGTAACGCTCATGGCGCGCTCGAAGGCATGGCCGGCATCTCGCGACAGCGTGAGCCATATCTGGCGGCTCGGCTCGTATGGCGCTTCGTATGCCACTGCCAGCAGCCAGCCGTCAACCCCGATGCTCGAACGGGCTGGTGCATCACCGAATATGAGCGCAGTAGCGGCGTGCCAGCGGCCACCTCGATCCATGGAGTGGGTGTACCAGACGCCCGCCCCTTCTTGGGATTGCAGGAAGTAGGCAAGATGTACGTAACCAGTTGCGGAGTCTGCGGCGACTGCAGGAGGGGGATAGGAGCACTTGGAGCTGGCGCGATCCCGAGTGTCGACGAACTGAGGGGTGGACCAGCTGGCGGCCGCATCCGAAGTGCGCGCGACCGCTAGCCGGGTTTTTCCAGAGCTGTCGGGTTGCCACCATGTGGCATGTAGCTCGGTCGCGGACATTCGAGCGACGGCAAGGGAGTTGGGGCAGGCGTTTGGTGGCAGTCGAAGGGCGGCAGGAGAATCGCCAGGCGGGGCTGGGAGTAAAGTGGGAGCGTGCGTAGAAAGCCCTGTCCATGTGACGGGATCGGGGTTGCAGGCGATAGCAAGAGTGAGAAGGCTCAAGCCTACTTTCGCAACGAGTCCGGTGCTCGGTGTCTGGTGCCCGGTGCGCGGTTGGTACAGCGCGGTTAGCGGTGCTCGGGTGGGGCGCGGCGCTCTGCACCGAGGGAAGTGTGGAGGAGGGGGCGTCATTCTCCAGGCCGGGTTGCCGCCAGGTTGAGGCGCCAGTAATCCAGCGAAAAAGGCTGAGTATCCGCCGCGGCCTGCTCGGCGAGGGCAGATACAAAACGGGTGCGCAGCGCGTCGTCGGGAAGGTGAATGAGATACGGCCGAACAACCACCTTCGCCAGGAATTCACTGTAGGTCACCGAATCGGGGAACACTGTGGGTGCATGTTCGAGGCTCGTGCCGACATTGGAGAAGCCAGCTGCTCGAAGCCGGGTTGCTGTCGCTATGTCGTCGGCGAACTGCCAGGGAGCCCGCCACGCGCCAAAAAACCGGGCGAACTCGGAGCTTTCCCTGAGCGTGTCAGCCCGGGCATGTAGCGCGACGAGGTTCCACCCACCGCCGCACTGGGCGTGTAGCCGGCCTCCCGGGACAAGCGCCGCGAAGATGCTGTGAAATAGCTCGGGGAGATCCATTACCCAGTGAAATGTCGCTGTGCTGAATACGACGTCGAAAGCCCTGTAAAATGGCAGCGCCTGGGCGGCGGCATTTACCACATGGCAACGATTGCGAAATCGCACCCCGAGAGTTGCGCGCGCGGCCGCCACCATGTTCAGCGAGAGATCCGTGGCCACGACAACTCCACGCGGGAGACGCTCCCGTAACTCGGCGGTCAGTCGGCCGCTTCCGCAACCGACGTCCAGCACGCGTTCGTCGCCCTGAAGCTCGAGACGGCGGAGCACCTTCATTCCCCATCCGAACTGTGGCTCGGATATGCGGTGGTACGCGTCAGCGTCCCATTCGCGCTCGGCGGTGGAAGGCCGAGCGCGCTCACTCTCTGGCGACTGGCCCAGCTTCACCTTCGCGCTATCTTTCGTGTTCACCGTGGTCTCCTTTCGCGGGCCGATCGCGTCACTGAATGAGGTCCTTCCCATGTCCGCTCCAGTCGCCCGTCCCGGCAAGGCGTCCGCTGCCGCGCCGAAATCCCAACCCGCGCGCACTGCATCCGATACTCCTGTTGCAACGACACGCGCGGCCGGACTGTCAGGATTCAACGGTAACAGGCGTGTACCAGCTCCCGTGAACGAGCCCGTCCGCTCCTACGCGCCTGGGTCCCCCGAAAAGAGGGAGCTCAAGGCCCGCCTGGAAAGTATGTCGAACGAGCGTATCGAGATCCCGCTTGTCATAGGTGGCAGGGACGTTCGCACTGGCGAGCTCGCGCAGGCCGTCATGCCTCACGCGCACAGACATGTAC
>JBPCJT010000138.1:0-14188 GCA_051005015.1 Gemmatimonadaceae bacterium
CGGCCACGGAGCAAACGACTGCTGAAGCTCGTGACGGGGCGGTCATGCGGCGCACACAGCCACTATCCTACCGCCCCAGCCAATACGGCGATAGGGGCTTCGGCAAGCTGGGATCGCGGCCTTTGGCCTTGGCGCGGACGGGCTCGTCGTCCCAGTAGGGGCCCAACCGCGTAACTAGCGACCGGGCCTGGAGATGGATTGATGGAGCGGAGGGGGATCGAACCCCTGACCCCCTGCTCCCAAAGCAGGATTGCACACTAACCAATAACTACATTCTGCCGGTATTCATAGGGAGAACGGGCGTCGGTGCCGGAGTTTTCCCACATTGCAGGTCGTAGTACGCAGGTAGAAAGGGACACAGAAACTGGCCCACCCGCGAAATTGTCTGGAACGCCGCGAAGCGATGCGTGAGCTCATTGATTCGCGCATGTTCCGAACGTTCAACCTTCGTTAGGCGTGGAGGCCTGGAGGCAACGCGGGCGGCATCATCGCTTCACCCGGTCGAACCGCAGGCCCCGCACGCTGTCAGTGTTCACCGTGAACCCCGTCACCGCACCGTGAGGGTCGCGCGAAAATTTCACGACACCCACGCGGCTCCCATGAAATGCGTCCGTGAAGATGGGCCTCAAGACGACCTGCGCTCTCCCTCCGATCTGGATCACCAGCACTGAATCTCGCGCTGCGAGCGTGTACGTGGTTGCGAGTTCCGGGCTCACGTACTCCCCCGCGAACGCGCGTAGCTCCGCGCTCGACGGTGTGGACGCGTTCACCTGCTGAAACACCAGCGGCTGCCTCCGTCCCGCTGCGAATTCGTGAAGCTCCTGCGCTCGGCCGCCCGTTGCAGGAACGAATTCCCATGTGACTCCCGGCGGCACGACAAGAAACCGTGTGGCGCTCAACAGCGTCAACTCGCTACCGATGCTGGCATCGACACGTGATGCCCCTCTTAGCTTCCCGTCACGAACGAATACTCGTCGCACGAGACCGCTCGACGGGTCGCTAAATACACCCACCTTGCCGGCCATGTGATCGGCGGAGAGTGACACGGCAGGCGGAGCCTGCGTCGCGTTGCTCGAGACTGCCGTGGGGACCACGTCCGCGCCATAGATGTTCGCCACGCTTTGAAACAGTCTGGCCGCCCCGATGTCTTCCCAATTGCACAAAACCGCGACCGCGAGCCCATGATCTGGATATCGGCCCGCGAAGGCGCTGTATCCCGGGTCGCCACCGCCGTGACCGGTACCTGGCGGGCGGCGATCCCGGATTCTAAGTCCGAAGCCGTAAAAGCTCGTGTCACCGCCCGTAAGAACGGTTGGCATCTGCATCGCTGCGACGAGCGCTGGGTCTCCCACGCGCACTACGGCAAAGTTCTGTTCCCAGATCAACAGGTCCCGCACCGTAGTGTGGAGCCCCGTGTTGCCTCCGGCGCCAATGCGCCACTGATCGGCGGCGACAACCCAATTGCCTGCGTCGCCTCGGTTGTAGCCCACCGCACGCTTCGGCACGATCATCGCGGCATCGTCCTTCAGAAACGTCTGCGTCATGCCGAGCGGTTGGAAGATGTTCGAGTCCATGAACGCGCGCAGCGATTGGCCGCTGACGCGCTCCACGACGCGACCCAGCAGGTCATATCCATCGTTCAGGTAGGCGTATTCGCTACCCGGCGTGAAGTTGAGCGCCCGCTGGCGCGTGAGGATCGTCAGCAAGCCGTCTGTCTCGCGGTCGCGCGACTCGGCGAGCATGGCCAGCGCAAACGCACTGCGCAGCCCGCTCGTATGTGTGAGCAAGTGCCGGATCGTGATCTTGCTTCCAAAGTCGGGCAGCTCGGTGATGTGCGTTCGCACCTCGTCGTCCAGCGAGAGGCGGCCGCGCTGCGCGAGCAGCAAGATGCTCATCGCCGTGAATTGCTTGGTGATCGATGCCACGTGAAAGACGGACGCGGGAGTGATGGCGATCTCGTTGTCGAGATTCGCCATGCCGTAACCCTGCTCGTATACGACGCGACCACCCCGGCTCACGCCGAGAGCGCAACCGGGACCATCCGTGTTGCGAAAGGCGTCGAATACTCGATCGACTACGCGCGCCGTCGTGTCGGCAGATTCCGCGCGTCCTTGTGACGCTGCGATTCCCGGCAGGGCGAGCGTCCCGGCGAGAGCAAGAAGCCACTTTGCGGACATGCAACTCCCGTTGAGTTGGTGACGGATAGTTTTATTGCTTCGAAAAACTTGCGCTCGGCCACGTCGCGCAGTGTCATCAGAACCACACTCACCGCCTCGCCCTCTTCTTTGCGGCTGTCCGAACTATCAAACGAGAGGGATCCACGCCGAGCGCATCGGCCAAGCGCTCCAGCACGGCCGAGTCCACGCGAGAGGTGCAGCGTGCTCGATGTCGCTTGCCGGGCTTTCTCTTACCTCTAGTCGGGGCGCCCGGACTTGAACCCGGGACCTCCTGCTTGCAAAGCAGGATTGATACTTAACCAATAACTGCATTCTGCCGGGTTTCATAGGGAGAACGGGCGTCGGTGCCGTTGTTTTCCAACATCGAGGGTCGGAGTACGCCGGGAGAAAGGGACACAGAAACTGGCTCACCTACATATGGCGGGTAAAGCCTGCATGGTCAACCGGCATGCAGCGGGTGCTGGGGACGGATTGAACGCTATACTATCTCTCCATCAATTATCCGGAGTAGAATGCCGGACGCTAAAGCTCTGTACGCCCGTGTTCGTTTCCTGTTCGAAACGGACGACGGATCGCTGCCGGAAGTCAGACTCGTGGGTTTGATGCCTTCTCAGACGGCCGGAGCGTATGCCGACCTCCGCGCGCGATCAGGCGGCGTCAACATGGGCGCGGCCTACTGGGACACGCGCGCACAGCGCGAAGCGCCGGTCGACGCGGTTTCCAATGCCGCCTCGCTCGTTGTTTCGGGGGAAGCGGAACCATTCCACGTTGTGTTGCAGGAACTCCGGATCGGAACAGTATGTCTGCCCGATTTGGGACTATTCGTCTTTCCCGACGAGATCGCCCTGGACTACCGGATGGGACCGGACTGGGGGCCGTACCAAGTCGCGGGCTTCTTCGAGCTCCTGTGCGAGCTCCTGCGACGAGCTCCGGGTGCCCGGGTTTCGCTCGAGGAGCACGTCAGCCCGGACGTTCGCGATCAATTCGCTGCGGCCTTCGCGCAATATCAAGACGTGCAACTTCTACCCCCGACCATTCCAGGATCTGGTCCACGACCTCGCCCTCAGTAATGAGCGTGAGGGTCCACATCGCGCCGCCGCAGGCCGGACACGTGAGCGGGTCCATCGAGCGGATGGCGTTCCATTGATGGGGCGGTCGTCAGTTGCCGTCCCACGAGCGAACGGTCCTTGCGACCGAAAGCACATCCTGGGTAAGCGCCTGTCGCGTGCACGTTCCGCTTGTGTTGTCCAGGGAGGTCGAAATGAAGAAATACTTTCCGTCTCTCCGCACCGCGCCAAGTATCGGGCGCTGCGTGCCCGCCTGCTCCGTCCACAGCAGCTCCCCTCCGGGAATCTCGCGCCGCTGAACGGCTCCAATAGTCAGATTGTCCGCCTTTGCGAAATAATTCGTGATGTCCGCAAGAACGCTGTGTAAATCGGCGAATTGCCCAGCCGGGTAAAGAAAAATCGACGTATTGCCTGATCGTCCGTTTGCCCAGCAACGGAAGACGACATGAACCGGAGTGGCATTTACGTACCAGGCCTTGGTGTCGAGTAAATCAACAGCGAACTGCCCTGTCGGATGGTAGATCGTTTTCGATTCATCAACCTTGCGAAGCGATTCGGCTACTGCGACAAAGGCACTCTCGACTATGGAAAGATCGAATGGCCTCGAACTGTAGCCGAGAAGGCTGACGCTTACCACGGTACCAGCACCCGGGTTTATCTCGCCGGCAAAGACGTAATGGGCGTTGCCCCAACGCGGACCTGCCCTCCACCGTGCAGCTGCGCCACTCGCGAATGTACGCCTCCGATCGCGATCCAGACGATCCCATGAGTTGTCGAAACTCTCGTCGGGAACGGTGCGCGCGCCGAAGGCAAAACTATTTAAGCTGACTTCTTTCCCCTTCTCACCAGTCAGCGTGGCTACATGCCGTAGCGAAACTCTTACTCCATTGAACTCGGTCCATTCCCATCCGGCCGGAATTTGATATCGAACACCGAATCCCGTTCGTATGATCGCGCCCGGTGTTTGGGCGCCAACGGGGAGAGACAATGCAATCACGAACGAGAGAGCGGAGAACGCGCGAATCTTGAACAGAGTGACTCCGGCGATTGTGTTTGTGATAGTTTTGGCCAAGGAGAACGAGGATCTGGCTGTAGCAGCAATAGACCCGCTTACGGCGGGTCTTTTCGTTTTGGCTCGTAGCCGTACCACATGATCGCCGCTCCGGCCGCCCCGGCGAGGATTCCTATAAGCGGAACCACAATGACAATGGGCATCGTGGAGGGTGAAAATAGTGCGAACCAACTCCCGGAGACGAAGGCGGACATCACGAACGCGCCCCATACGATGTACCGGCGTGCGCTCCACCCGCGACGGCGCAGGTAGCCGAGCGCGGGGGCCCCTATCACGAAGAACATGAGGAGAACGAGGGGAATGACGAACAGGAACCAATACACGAAGGCCGTCGTTGCCCCGATATGCGGCAGCCCTCCGAAATATCCTCCCACCACCACCATTAGCAGCACGAGAAGAATCACCAAGGACGCGCAGCCCGCAGACAGCGTGGTGACCACCTTTCTCGCCTCGCTCATTGCTCTTCCAACAAAGGTTTCACGTAGAAACACGCTCCGATATTATGTCAGAGTCATGGTAATCGCAGCCGCCATTTGCGCCTCGATCGGGCTCGCCGTGACCGCCGGAGGAGTTCGCCTGATTTGCGCATTGCTCCTGACATTTGTCGGCGCTCCTATGGTCTACCTGACGTCCTAGAGCGGCAACTTCGAACGGAATTCAGGAATCGTCTTCCGCTTATTACTTGAGCGATCTGGGAGTCCGACCGGGCTCGGGACGGTAAGCGACCCCTTTTTGGAGTAGCAGAATGTCGAGCTCGCGAGCGCTCAGATATAGCCGCCGCACAGCTCCCTGATGCGAATCCATCATCGCATACCACTGCGCGCCTTCGTGTTGAAATGCTTTCACGAGCACAACTTCGTGGGCGCTCCCCGCACCTTTGGGAACGACGCTGACAATTACCGGACTGCCGGCCCGAATCGTCCTCGCGAAGTCTGCGCTGCCGACCAGGCGGGCTTGCCCGAGGGCTTCGGCGAGCATTATCACTTCACCCTTTATCATGCCAAGCTTCTCTATAGTCTGCTGCGGATTTGCCCGCTCTGGGGCCTCGCGCCATTCGCCCTCACGAATAAGTCGCGTTGCCAGGGCTGCCGCGAACCCGTAGGGTACACCCGCAGCATTCGCCAAGGCGAAGACCACACAGTCTTCCCGCGCCCCCTGCATGCCGGCGCCGGGAAATCCGATTCCATCGCCTCCGGCAGCTGCCCGAGCGAGGTCGCTCCCGGCCCCGCGCGCGAGGATGTCGTCCCACGCGCCGGCAATCTGGGCGTCGGTCGCGGTCGGGTCACCGTCGCCGGAAACATTCCGAAGAGCTGAATCAACGCGCGCGCGCTCCGCTACTGTCCAATTCAGCCGCTTTGCCAGAGCGTTCATCGTACTCACGATGTGTCTCTCGACGGCAGCATCGACCTGGTCTATAAAGGCAATGATCTCGTCGCTCAGCGCGTCGGTCTGATCGTCGAATAATCGTTTTCTCTCGAGGCAGATGTCGTGTGCCTTCGAGCCTCGCACTACGCTGGCGCAATCCCGGTTTATCGAAGCGCCTGCCGCTGTCAGCTCGATCCGCCTCGCATCGAGCGGTTCCCGTTTGGCATTCAGAGGATTTCTGACACTGTCCGGCAGATTCGTCGGTACCCGGAGCGGGTCGGGCGTTTCTGCATGCGCCGCAGTGGAGGCGACGAGGGCGGCTATCAATAGTGTCGTTAGCATGTGGTTCCGAGCGTTCGCGGTGAAAGTGTAAGCGTTACTGGTTTGCCGGCGGTCTACTGGTACGCCGCTTGGGAGTGACCGGGGCTGGTGCGACGGTGACGCTTACCAGCTCACCCCGCTCAAGCCGGCTATTGGCGACGATAACTCTTGCCAAGGCGATGCGATCCGCTTCCCGTTGAGCGATGTCCTCACGGGTTCTGCCCGTAATCTTCGCACTGTTGGTGGCATTCAACTCCTGTTGCGCACGCCTTATTCGGTCGCTCGGCGATTCCATTGCAGGCTCGACACGTGAAGTTGGTGTCGCAGGGGGAACGTCCCGTTCTTTCATCCGCTCGATGATGACGGCGGCGCGGCTGAGATTCTGCTTTTGTGCTTCCTTCACCTGTGCCATGTCTACCGCAAGAGCCTGCTCCGGGAACGGAGGCGTGGCCGGGCATTCCACCCGCAGGGCCTGGCCATCTAACGCATTTCCTGCCTGCGCCAGGAGGAATGTGGACTCCTGATAGTCCGGCGTCGCCTTCGTTACGGCCGCAAAAGCGTATCCCGAAAGTGCTGCGGCGCAATGGAGCTGCCTCCACGCGCCTTGCGGCGCATCGTGGGCGTCAAGCTCAGTTCCGCGAAGCTCTCGAAGGCCGGTTTCGATCTTGCTGCTGCCTTTGAGGCCGCCGCCCGAGTTTGGTGAGACGATCGTGCCGATGCTGCCCTTCAGAGTGCTCGCCGTTGCGTCGCGGTCGCGAATGAACGCAGCGTCTTTTTGGCGCCTTACCTCGGCTAACCTTTCGCGCTCGACGCGAGCTGCGACTGCCCGGCGGCGGGCCGAATCAGCTGCCGCCTCCAGAGCGCGGCGGCGCGCCAATCCGTCATCGGGGCTCGGAGTTACCCGCGGGGGTGGCGGAGCCGGATCAGTGCAGTTCATACATCGTGAGGGCGGCTCCGATTGCGCGGTGGCGATGCTGGGTGAAGCCACGAGAGCACATATCAATAATGAAAGTGCCAACTGTCTCATATAATGATGTTCCCAGTGTGTGGGGATTTACCGGCACCGACGAGTGAAATTCAACAACAAGCTGTGGTTGAAATCAGCATCTTCCCTCTGCTGTTTTTCTACTCGCCACTGAACCTGGTCGATTAGAGACTGGACTTCTCTCGACTCGGGCAAAATCAGTTGTGCGAACTTCAAAACGCCCAGTGCGATCGCAGGCTGCCTGGCTTTGTCCAGCGCCACACCGCGGTTGTAGTACGCATCGCCGTACCATGGTGCGGCCAACGTTGCAAGCTCGAACTCTTTCGCCGCGTCCATGTAGTCCGCCGGGGCTGTTGCATCTTTGAAGGCCGCTATCCCCCGCTGCATGTGTCGGTCCGCTACGGCGGGAATCGCCGGGGCTGGCTGGATCTCCTTCGCCAGCAGAATGATCTCGCAAGCCGCGTCCGGAGTTGGTTCGGTCTGAAACTGCGCGACCATTTGCGTGAGCCGATCGCGGGGAGATTGGGCGTGGGCGGCTGCGCCGGCCCCGAGGAATCCGATTACGCAGATTAACCCTCGACCGGCCCTTCTGGCGATCAGTCGGATGGCACCGCGGTTCCTGTTACCGTCTGGCGATGACATCATCGACCGCCGTTGCGTAGTAATTGGAGCAGCGCTTCAGGAGCGCTTGGGCATCGGGTCGGATTTTGTAGACGCAGGTAATCCCATAGCTGGTTTCCGAAAACGTGCCATCTCGATATGGAATCATCGCGAGCGTATACAGTCCAGGCTGATCATGGCCGTGATACGAGAGCATCCGATATGTGCCAGTGCCGAGTGAATAGATACGGATCGACGTGTAAAGCGTCCCGTTGGTTATCTGGAAGATGTTATCCCAGGACTTGGAATTGAAACGTTGCTCATCAACGAATATCGCGCCCTCGACTCTCTGCATCAGGGTGGCTTCACGCACTGATGGTGAATTGGCTTGCTCGATCGCAAACCCGAGGCCCGCGATTCGGCGTTTTGCATCAGTGGCTTGCGCCGGATCGGTAAGGCCGATCAGGTAAAACTGGCAGTTGCGCTTGGCGTCCTCGAATCTGTTGGCCTTTTCGTAGATCGTGCATATATCCGAGTAATAGCCCGGCACCCACGGGGCAGCCGCTAGTGCCTTTTCATACTCGCGGGCGGCAAGGAGAAAGTCAGCCTCTGACTTCGCACTCCTGAACGCGAACTGCGCCCGGCCCTCGAATTCGATCGCTTCGTCGGGGATGCCCGGGGCCGGCTTCACCTCCAGCGCAAGCGCGATAATGCGTCCGCGCAACCCACTATCGGCCGGTGTCACGTGTAACTGCGCGACCATTTGCACTAGCTGGTCGCGGGGAGATTGGGCGTGGGCGGCCGCCGTCACCGTGATGAGAGCGAAGATGAGCGCGACGAGCTGGAAGGCAGGTTTCATGATTTAGTCAACGCACTCTGGTTAAGGGGTTGCCATTGACTCCATCCAGCATCCTTCCATTGAACGTGCCAGTCAGCTCATTGCCACTCGAGGATAGGGTCAGATCGTAAATCGCCGCGCCGCACTGCGGACAATCGGTCTGCTGTACTGCAAATCGAAGATGCCCGGCATCCGCGACGATGCCAGTTGCACGCCACCCTCCGAGTACCCCGAATCGCTTCTCTGAAACAATGGCGAACCGTTCGCCGTCGCGGACAACTTGAAAGTCGAACGCGCCAGAGATGGTCCACGTTCCTTCCACGGTCGGGCGCGGCCGTTCCTGAGCGATCGAATTTTCCTTCGCGGCTGCGGCTATCGCGTTTCCTCTCGCCGCCATCTCGCTCTTGGCCTCCATGGCATAAATCTGGTTCTGCGCTGCGCGTGCCTCGGCGGAACCGGCCGGCATAGAGCTCAAGTACAGCTTCATCGAGCAGATTGCTTCGGTGAATCTTCCCGCTGATTCCAGAGCGACAGCCAGGTTATGGTAGGCGTCACCCCACCACGGTGCGATGCGAAGCGCATCCCTGTAAGCGGTTATCGCCAGATTGTAACCGGAAGAATCCTTGGTCTCCTTCTGGAATACATTGCCCCGCACGAAGGCCCGGTTCGCGTCCTCCGGCACCGCTGGCGCGGGCTTCACCTCCAGCGCGAGCGCGATGAGTCGTCCGCGTAGGGCTGTATCCGTCGGGGTCGCTTGTAACTGAACGACCATTTGTGCGAGCTGCTCGCGAGGGGATTGGGCGCTGGCCCCGGTGGCCGACGATACAACCGCAAGAAAAAGAATCTGGTTAATTCGCTTCATGTTTCGATTCCTGGTGGGTTTCGGTGGCCGGTACGCTTCTTTGACCAATGTCGTGTCGCGATCGCATGTCGCACCAGTTTACTGGCGTCTCAAATAGGGCGGCTGATTCACGAACGTAAACGGCATGGCTTCCTTGCCTGCCGGCTGAATGAAAAATTTTACCTCGCTACCATCCTCGGTAATTACGCCGAAGTCTGCACCCTGCCAATTGCCCCCAGTGTCAAAGCGACGACCATTCAGTCTGTAAACCAGCCCCGTCGTCCGCTCGCGGGCTCGAGATAAACCATCCCATGTACTGCTAGTACGGTTCTCAACGAGTACGCGGTACCAGTGCACTTCCTGCCCGCGAATTTCGACGACATGGTCCATTACGACGCCGTCAGTAACCCTGAGGCGCGAGGAAAATTTTGCCCCATTGAGCGAGGCGGTCAGTGCTTCGTCCCCTGCTCGCTGGCGGGCTGCTCTCGCCTCAGGTGAGTTCGCCGCTTCCCTCGCCATCAGCACCTGCTTCGCGTCCAGCGCGTACAGGCGATTCTGCGCGCCCTCGGCATCGGTGGGATTAGTCAGGAGATAAAGCGCGAGCGCGCTCTTCGCCTCGTCATAGCGTTTCCCCGATTCCAACGCCATGCTCAGGTTGTAGTACGCATCTCCCCACCATGGCGCTAATAGGGAAGCGGCCTGAAATGCCCTGACAGCAAGCGTAAAATCCTCAGGGGACTTTGCTTCCGTCACATAGGTGCTGCCCATCACGAACGCCCGCCTGGCTTCCGGTGGGATAGCGGGCGCTAGCTTGATCTCCAGCGCGAGCCTGATGATTCGTTCGCGCAGGGTGTTGTCGCCAGGGGTCGCTTGTAATTGCACGACCATCTGCGCGAGCTGCTCCCGCGGAGTTTGGGCACGAGCGCTGTCAGCCGAAGTAATGACCGCAAGCAAAAGAACGAGGATCTGGCTAATTCGCCTCACGCTGCTTCCGGAGAGAAGTTTGCCTCTAAGCCCTTTTTCGAGGCAAAAGCTTACCTCCCAGATTTCGGGACGAACATGGCCGGCTGGAGTGCTCGTAGTTGCGTGCCTTGCGGGAGCGCTAAAGCAAACGTTTACGCAAAGATGCAGGTGAAGCGGCGCGTCGCCGACTGCTGCTCCCTGTTTTTACATCCGGGCCTTGACCAGCCCAACTATCAGCAGCCTGACCTCGACACGACGCTGGCAGTGATGAGCGAGCCGAGGAAGGTGTCCGACCGCGCCGCAGATACATACATGAAAACCAAACAAAGTGGCCCACAAAGTGGCCCACGCACTCGCAAAGAAAAAACGGCTCGACACCGTAAGAGCATGTCGAGCCGCTAGTTGAATTCATCGGGGCGCCCGGATTTGAACCGGGGACCTCCTGCTCCCAAAGCAGGCCGACTAGGGAGTCAAACTACGACAACTTGTCGGGTTTGCTAGGAGAACGGGCGTCGGCGCCGTGCTTCTCCGACATTAATGCCGGAATATACCGGGGGAAACTGACACAGAAACTGACACAGAAACTGACACAGAAACTGACACATTAGGCGATACGGCGCTACGATAACTGGCCAGCGGCTCTGACGAATGGCACGAGAGAGCGTCCCTCATCGCCAAAGCGCTCGTAGTCTTCGACGATTATTGCAGGCCTCACCGCAATCAAAGGTGGGCCAAATAGACCCTTGCGAAGAAGTCTGGCTTCAACTCAACGCGGGAAATTGTTCGGAAACGGCAACGGTCCAGGTTCAAAATTCAAATAATAGCTTATCGCTTTTTGACCTTCCAACCACTCCTGACCGTCCCAAAAGCGGCTCCAGTTCTCTAGCGAATGGTGCCTACCCGGCAGCGGAAGAATCCAGCCCGAACCGAGGAAGGGTGAATCCACCGCGTCGAGAATCTCGGCAATGAATTGTCGGGCAGGAAATCCACGCGCGCTACTGAGATTCTGCCGTTGACGAACGCGGGTAGCCGGCCAGTTCCATTACTTGCGTATAATCACGCAGGCCACTCGTGTGATGCAGCAGGTGGCGTAGTGTGATCGTGTGTCCGTAGTCTGGGACTTCGGGCACGTAGGAGCGGACGCCATCGTCGAGAGAGAGTCGCCCCTCCGTGGCCATTTGCAAAATCACAGCAGCCGTGAATTGCTTTGATACAGACCCAATGTCAAACACGGTGGACGAACCGATGGGTACATCATCTTCGAGGTTGGCCATGCCGTAACCACGCGTGTACGGCGGGAGACCCTCCCGATCCATAGCGAGCGCGCAGCCGGGTGAGTCTTTGCGTATCGTCGGCTGCCCGGCCGTTTGCCTCCCGCACTTGGCTCGACGTGCAGCACAGAAGCAGCGGAATCATCGCAGCCAAAGCACTACGGGCGAGCGTCAATCTCACTTCTCGTGGTAACGCAGCCGGACGAGCATGCTGCCCGCAACGCCATCGTTAGAGAGGTCCATTCGCAAATCGCTCCTGTGTCAGTGTGCATATTCGCCTCACGCCGCGCTCTGACGCATCCTCTCCCTGCATCCAACGCCGGGTCAGTTGCCCCGCGGCTTCCGCTGGCCAACCCATGCGCGCATGTGTGCATCCAGCACATCCAGCGGCATTTCCCCGTTTTCCAGCAGGGCGTCGTTGAAAGCGCGAACGTCGAATGATGCTCCGAGCTCCCGTTCGGCCAGTGCTCGCAGCTCGAGAAACTTCCATTGCCCGAGCTTGTAGCCCAGGACGAATCCTGGATCGGCGACGATTCGAGCGAGCTCACTTTCAATCTGCGCGTCAGCGTGCGGACTGTTGCGGCGGGCGTAGTCGAAGGCCTGCTGCCAGGTCCAGCCAAGCCCATGAATACCGGTATCCATAACCGCGCGGATTGCCCGCCACACGTTTCCTGTCAGCTGTCCGAGGGCAGCATACTCGTCATCGTACACGCCGAGTGCGCTGCCCATAGTTTCTGCGTACATTGCCCACCCTTCGCTAAAAGCGCTGAAAGAGCCCAGCCCCTGGAACTGCGGGAGCTCACGCTCGAGAAAAACCGCGTGGCTCAGATGGTGACCGGGCATCCCTTCGTGCAGCATCAGCACCGGGAGCAGCCAGGTGCGGCCCGGCCGGTCACCGGAGACGAACAGCCGAACCATTCCTGCGCGCCCGTCAACGAGCGACCCGCGCTGATAAACAGCGCCGCCGACAGCACGAACCGCCCCGACGCCATAAGGAAGCCGTGGTATGGCGCGGAAGAGCTTCAGAATGTTGGCGTCGATGCGCTTCGCGATGTCCCGGGCTGCGCGAACATAAGCTGCGGAATCCGCGAACTCGAACCGGCTGTCGGTGCGCAGGAATTCAAGAAATTGCTGATAGTCACCCTCGTAGCCAATGGCGAGGCGAAAGCTGTCGATGCTTGCAGCATGGCGGGCGACCTCACCAAGAGCCATCTCATGCAGCTTCGCCGGGGACAGCCGCGCAGGCTTTGCTCGGAACTGCACTATCAAGGCGTACCGTTCCGCTCCGCCAGACAAGCCGGACAGTCCGATCGACTCGGTGGCTCCAGGGATGTAGGTCTCCGTCGCGTAGGCTAGTAGCCGCTCGTACGCAGGCTTGATCTTTGTGCTGTAGATGCGCACGGCGCTGGCGCGCAGCCGATCCTGGTCCGCGGGCGGAATAGACGCGGGAAACTCGCGGAATTTCCCAAGGTAAGGACTCTGGAGAGGGTCGTCGACAATCACCGCGCGGAGCGAATCCGCGACATCCGTCATCAGAATTCGCGGGGGCATGACACCGCTCGCCTGCGCCTGCCGCATAACCCTCAGCATTTCCTCGATTTCCAGCGATACGCCATTCAGATGTGCCAGGACGATCTCGTAGTCCGCCACTGTTCTGGATGGCAGAAAGTCCGATCCGTAGAACCACCTGATGAGATGTAGGCCCCGGTTGTTCGTCAGGGGCATCGGCAACGCTGGTGCCCGGGCGAGTGCCAGCTCCCGAGTCACTTCACTGCGCATGATGTCGTGACTGAGCGCAGCACGCGCATTGAGGCGGCTTTTGTCGATCGAGCCGAGAGCTTCAAGCGCATTCTCCCAGCGCTCAACACTCCAGTCCGGCCGCAGGCGCTTGTATATGGCGCGTTCGCCTGCCGCATCGATCACGGTATCCTCCGGCTCCACCCTCCCCGGTCCGCGAGCGGCTATGTCGAAGGCAGCGTAAAGCAAATGAGCTCGGGCCTCATGAGACAGGCTGTGGCTGCTATCCGCGATCCAGCGGAACTTCTTGGCAGCGACATCTATCCCGACGCGAGAAGCCTGCGACAGAAGCGGTGAAGCCGATGCCAGAAGGGTAAGCCAGGCCACTCCGATTCGGACGCTCATGCGGACATGCGCAAGGTTCATAGGTCCCAATCCACTCGGGACTCCATATGCAAAACGTGGTGCTTGTCGCATGACCTATCCTCCTAAAGTCGACATTCGAGTAGAGGACGTGGCCTAACGCCTCGCTTCATCGCTTCGCTAGGCGCCGAACATGGCGGTTGTCGAGGCCTGCACGTCGGCCGAACCATTGATTATCCGGACTACATATGCTGCGGAGAATCGCGCCTCCCTGCAATCGTCATGCTCCAGTATTCAGCACGCGCGTGTAAATCATCGCCGTTCCTCGATCGGGGGCTCCATCATCCGCATCCCGCTGTATCAATCCGCCCGATACCACATGGCTCCCGCGCGGATCGGTAGCGCAAGATTATTCCGTGGGCGCGGGAAGGGGCACGAGTACAGAGCGTTGTAGACACACGGACGATTGTACGCGACGTGTTGACATCACCGGCATACCGAAGAAATGTACGGCAACCTAAAGGATGGCGTTCTGCTGCGGGGCATCATGATAGATGCGGCCGGCGAGCGCAGCGAGCAAGGCCGCTT
>JBPCJT010000139.1:0-10436 GCA_051005015.1 Gemmatimonadaceae bacterium
CACCGGCTGGGGCGGTTACACCTACGAATACACAAACAGCAGTTTTCTGATCGAGCAGCAGAGGTTGGGTATTGAGGGACAGAGAGCAAGCTGCTTTTTAATGGATTCACTGCGCCTGGGTGCGAACCTCCCGCCGTCCAGCCGCAACTGTTCGCTGATCGAGTTCAGCCCTTCCCAGGCAGACCGAATTCGTTCGGAGAACAGTCAGTTCCCATTCAGTTTCACCAAGCAGCCGATGGCGTTCACGGCGACTGTTTCGCTGCCGCTGTTCGATGGCTTCACGCGCGAGCAGCGCATTCAGGAAGCTCAGGCGGGGCGAAGCAACGCTCGCTATCGACTCCGCGCTCGCGAGTTGCAGCTCACGCAGGAGGTCACTGCGGCGTATCTCACACTTACGACCGCGGCAAGGACTGTTGCGCTGCAAGGTCAGAACGCGGCGAAGGCGCGTGAAGAGCTGAACCTCGCGCAGGAGCGTTACAGGGTGGGCGCCAGTACCTTTCTGGAAGTCACTGAAGCCCGTGCATCGCTCGAACGCGCAGAAACAGAGCGCATCAACGCCATTTATGATTATCACAAGGCATTTGCCGCGCTCGAAAGCGCGGTGGGCCGTTCCCTCCGTTAATCAGAGGAAAGCATGAGCAAGCGCGCGAAATGGTCTATTGGTATCATACTCCTGGCCGCCGTGGCCCTGGTGATGGTGCTGGGAGCGATGAAAAAGAACAACAAGGCGACGGAGGTTCGCATCGAACCGGTGCAGCGTCGCGACCTGATAGCGTCGGTAACAGCCAGCGGACAGGTGAGCCCACGCACCAAAGTTGACCTCAGCGCGGATCTGACGGGCCGTATCGTTCGGTTGGCGGTGAAGGAAGGACAGATGGTTTCGAAGGGACAGTTCCTCCTGCAAATCGACCCGTCGAACTATGAGGGCGACGTGCAGAGAGCGGAGGCGGCGCTCGCATCCGCCAAGGCGCAGGCCGCCCAATCCCGTGCCAGCCTGGAACAGGCACGCGCCAACCATCGTCGTTCGTCGGAGATTCGAAAGGTCAATCCGGCACTGATCTCTGATGAGCAGCTCGAGCAGCTTCGTACAACGGAAGAAGTCAACCTCGCCCTAGCCGAATCGGCCCGGCATCAGGTCGACGTATCTGCCGCTGCCTTGCGTACCGCTCGCTCCAGCCTCGGCAAGACCACCATCATCGCTCCAATGAGCGGCCGCATCACGCGTCTCAACGTCGAGGAAGGCGAGACGGCAATCATGGGGACCCTGAACAAGGATGCCGCTACCTTGCTCACCATCAGCGACATGAGCGTTCTGGAGACCAGGATCAAGGTCGATGAGACCGATGTCTCCCGCATATCGGTGGGCGATTCCGCAATTATCGAGATCGACGCGTTCGGATCCGATACGACGTTCGTCGGCGAGGTGGCGGAGATATCGAACAGCTCATTGCGGGCCAGCGCGGCAAGCCCGGCCGGCGGCGACCAGGCAATTGACTACGAGGTTGTCGTGCAGCTCAAGAATTCTCCCCCGGATACCCGGCCGGACTTTTCGGCTACCGCGCGGATCATCACCGATACTCGTAAACGCGCTTTATCAATTCCGATCATCGCGCTGACTGTACGCGAGAACGAGTCGGTTCCAAGCAAGGATTCGGCGCAGTCGGTTCTTGGCAAGCCGCAGGCGAAGCAAATCGGAAAAAAGGATGTCGAGGGCGTGTTCATCGTCGGGAGCGACAACAAGGTGACCTTCCGGCCAGTCAAGATCGGTATCGCTGGTGATGAGTATTTCGAAGTTCTCAGCGGTGTGCGCGAAAATGAAAGGATAGTCGCCGGCAGCTATCAGGCGATTCGCGAGCTGAAAGACAGCGCGCTTGTGCGAGGGGCCAAGCCAACCGACAAGAAGAAGCCAGGCTCGGAGGCGAAGTGAGCATGGACATGCACGAGTCCGCCCTCAGCACGACTGGCGAGCGAAAGGCCGTCACGATGGACGCTGGTGCGACGCCTTCGGAGGACTGGGTGATCGTTACGCGCGGAATCCGTCGCGATTATGACATGGGCGGCGAAATCGTGCACGCCCTGCGGGGTGTCGATATCGCGATAAAGCGCAATGAGTACGTGGCGATCATGGGACCTTCCGGATCCGGAAAGTCGACGCTCATGAACGTCATTGGGTGTCTCGATACGCCGACGCACGGCGAGTACTGGCTGAACGGAATACTCGTCTCGAGCAAGGATGACGATGAGCTGGCACGCGTGCGCAATCGGGAGATCGGCTTCGTCTTCCAGACATTCAATCTGTTGCCGCGCGCGACCGCGCTCCACAATGTGGAGCTTCCGCTCGTTTATGCCGGCGTTCCATCCGCGGAGCGCAAGCAGCGCGCCATGCAGGCGCTGGAGCGCGTGCAGCTCGCCGACCGCATGGACCACCGCCCGAACGAGCTCTCCGGCGGCCAGCGGCAGCGTGTCGCCATCGCCCGGGCGCTGGTCAATACTCCCGCGATCCTTCTCGCCGACGAGCCAACAGGGAACCTCGACTCCGGGACATCCGCGGAGATCATGCGCGTCTTCGAGAGCCTCGCCGAGCAGGGACAGACAGTGATCATGGTCACGCACGAGGCGGACATCGCCGCCCACGCGCGGCGAGTTGTGATCCTGCGTGACGGCCGAATTGCTTCAGATACGCGCCGCGACGCGTTCGCCGCTCAGACCGTGGCCTGACGTGCCCTTCCTCGAATCGATCCGCCTGGCCCTCCAGCAGATCCGCGTTCAGAAGCTCAAGAGTTTTTTCACCCTGCTCGGCGTTACCATCGGGGTGATGTTTCTCATCACCGTAGTGTCGATCGTCGAGGGCATGAGCCGGTACATGGAAGAGGATTTCGTAGGGAAGCTGATGGGTATCAATACTTTCGAGGTTCGGCGTTTTCCTTCCATCAATATCGGCAACACTACGGATGAGCAGTGGCGTGAATGGACACGACGACCCTTCATCAGCGAAGGCGATGCGCGCGCCATCTCCGTCGCCCTTCCTCCCGGAACATTGTGGGCGACGAATACCTTCGCCACAGACGTGCCGATCGAATCGGAATATGCCAGACAGCGCTCCCTCATGGTTTTCGCTGTGGATGGAGATTATTTCGAGATCAAGAAGATGGAGATCGCGAATGGACGCCCCCTTGCGTCGCAGGAGATGGCCGCCGGGGCGTTGAGCGTTGTACTGGGCGAGGAGGTCGCACGCCACTTCTTCCCCAACATTGACCCTGTAGGACGCGGTATTTCGGTGGCGGGCACCCGTTACACCGTTGTCGGCGTCGCGAAGAAGCAGGGGAGCGTTTTCGGCTTCTCGCTCGACAAGTTCATCGTGGGGCCGCTGCACTCCCCGCTGCGGCGGGTCACGGGCCGGCCCGGCTTCACGTCGACCTCCGTCGGCACTCTATCGATACAGTCGGCCACGGCCCTGATGATGAGCGAGTCCATGGAGCAGGCACGCGCTATCATGCGGAGCCGTCACAAGCTGCGCCCCGCGCAAGCAGACGACTTCGACATGTCGACTTCCAAGTCGGCGCTGGCGTTCTGGGACAAGATCAAGGGCTACATGCAGCTTGCCGGCGTCGCACTGCCAGCAATCAGTCTGGTTGTGGGCGCCATGATCATCATGAACATCATGCTGGTCGCCGTGGCGGAGCGAACCCACGAGATCGGCATCCGGAAAGCGCTCGGCGCGAGGCGACGCGACATCATGAATCAGTTCCTCACTGAATCCGCGACGCTAAGCACAGTCGGCGCTGCTTTCGGTGTGGGAATGGGCATCACGCTTTCGAAGATCATCGCTGCCACGAGCCCCCTTCCAGCCGCCGTTGCGCCCTGGTCAATCGCCGCTGGAGTTCTAACCGGCACCATCGTTGGCATAGTGGCGGGCATATACCCGGCGAGCCGCGCCGCGCGCCTCGATCCCATACTCGCGATCAGGCAGGAATAGCTGTGCGCCTCGTCAACCGGCTGTACTCAACGCTCGAAGGCGTGCTCATTGCCTTCGAAAGCATCCGTTCCAACAAGGTGCGAGCAGGACTCACCATTAGTGGTGTAGCCGTTGGTGTCTTCGTCGTGGTCGCGATGTCGGGCGCTGTCCACGGCATTAAGTCGAGCGTCGAAAAGGACATCGCTGCCGCCGGCCCAGCGAGCTTCTACATTTTCCGCAGGGGTGACTTTTTCGAGAACTGCGACGGCACCGAGGATACATGCCCGTCGCGCCACAATCCGCCGATAACGATCCGGGAAGCGGAAGCCATCCGGCGAATGCCTTCGGTGCGCGCGGTCACGGCACAGCTTCCAGGAAGGGCGTCGTTCAAGTACCTGGACCGGTCCCTCTCCTCGGCGGAAGCCACTGGGTATACGGCGGAGTGGTTGGAAACGGACGGAGGTGACGTCGTCTCCGGGCGCAGCTTTACCGCTCTCGAGGCCAGAAACGCCGCGCGCGTTGCCGTAGTCAACGATGTCATGGCCGAGCGCCTCTTTGGCCAGTCCGATCCGGTGGGGAAGACGGTTTTGGCGAATGGCCAGCCATTCCGCGTCATAGGAGTCTATCATAGCACCGTAAGCTTCATCGGAACGCCCACTCAATCGGCCGGTGACGAGGCCAAGGCAATGGTGCCATTCTTAACGGCCCACCGCTATCTCGACTCCTGGCTCGATGGAGTAACCCTGGTCGTCAAGCCAGACGACGGCGTTACGCGTGACGTAGTGATGGACGAGACGACCGCCACATTGCGCAGCCTGCGGGGGCTCAAGCCCGGCGCAATCAACAACTTCGCCGTGATGGGACAGGACGGGCTCATGGCGCAGTTTAACAGTTTCACTGGCACTTTTTTCATCATCATGATTGCGCTTGCGTCCGTCGGACTCATGGTGGGCGGGGTAGGTGTGGTTGCGATCATGATGATCTCGGTCACTGAACGCACGCGTGAGATCGGAGTTCGCAAAGCCCTTGGCGCCACCCGGGGCACAATCCTCTGGCAGTTCCTTGTCGAGGCCGCAACCCTCACGTGCATCGGTGCGGCTATCGGACTCGGTGCCGGCGCGGCGCTGATAGCCTTTATTCGATCGGCCACGCCCGTGCAGGCCGAGATTCCCGGTGGCGCAATCGTCGCGGCGCTCGCCGCAAGCGCTGTTACGGGCATTCTGTGCGGCATCGCTCCAGCGGCGCGCGCAGCGAGGCTTGATCCTGTCGAAGCCCTCCGATTCGAATAGTAATGTCGTTTCTGGAAGCTGTGCGACTGGCACTAACGCAGATTCGCGTGCAGAAGCTCAAGAGCTTTTTCACACTGCTAGGCGTCACGATCGGAGTAATGTTCCTCATCGCCGTAGTATCGGTGGTTGAAGGGATGGGCAAATACGTCGAAGAAGATTTCGCCGGCAAGTTTCTCGGTATCAACACTTTCAACGTGCGGCGCTTTCCAGACATTCAGACTGGGGACGTAACCGAGGCGACCTGGCGAGAGTGGTCGCGTCGTCCGCCAATAAGTGAGGACGACGCATACGCCATCAGGGATGCGCTGCCCGCTGAGGCGCAATGGGCGATCGACGATGTGGATTGGATCACTCCGCGATCCACCTTCGTCGGAGGGGGACCACAGGTCATAGCGCATGCGGCGACACCCAAGCTCTTTGGGATCAAGAATTTGAGCGTTACATCGGGCCGGGTGTTTGGAGAGCAGGAGCAACTGCTCGGCGCATCCGTTGTGGTCATTGGCACTGAGGTCGCATCGCACTTCCTTCCCAATCTGGACCCCATCGGCCGCGAGCTTCGATTCGGAAACATTCCGTTCAGAGTCATAGGAGTACTCGAAAAACAGGGATCCGTTTTCGGAATTTCGCTCGACCGACAGGTGGTCGCCCCGTTCAGTTCGGCCATGGGACGCATACTCGGTTCACCGCGGGGAGATATCTACGGCGTCGTGGTGCAAGCGCCAAACGAGGGCGCTCTTTCCGACGCCCAGAATCTCGTGCGCGAGGTGTTGCGCAAGAGGCGAAAGCTGCACCCGCTTCAGGCCGACAATTTCGCCTTCGAGTCGTCGGAGTCCGCGCTATCTGAATGGCAGACGATCAAACGCTATCTCGTACTCGCGGGAATCGTTCTGCCGGCGATCGGACTCGTGGTTGGGGCTATAGTCATAATGAACATCATGCTCGTCGCTGTCGTGGAGCGAACCCGGGAGATAGGCATTCGCAAGTCGCTCGGCGCGCGGCGGCGCGACATACTTGCCCAATTCCTGATCGAATCGGCGACACTCAGCGTGGCTGGTGCGCTTGCGGGAATCGCGCTCGGTGCTGCGCTCGCAAAGCTCGTAGAGGCAGCTTCCCCCCTGCCGGCAAGCGTCGCGCCGTGGTCGGTCGCAGTCGCCGTCGTGCTCGGAGCAGGCGTCGGCATCGTCGCGGGAGTGTATCCAGCGAGCCGGGCCGCGCGACTGGATCCAATCGCGGCCCTCCGGTCGGAGTAGGATGGGATTTACAGCGCGGCTGAGCGCGCTGCTGGAGGGGGTCCGAATCGCCTTCGATTCCATCCGCGTCAACAAGGTTCGGGCTGGACTTACGATTCTGGGCATTGCCGTCGGCGTATTCGTGGTAACGGCGATGTCCGCGGCGGTCTACGGCATAAACGCCGGTGTCACCTCCAGCCTCGCCGCCGCAGGCCCGAACACCTTCTTCGTCACCAAGTGGCCCATGCAGATGAACACCTGCACCGGTTCCGACGACAGCTGCCCGTGGCGGCGTAACGCCCCGCTAACCATGAGGGAGGCCGAAGCGATCAGCCGGCTTTCAGCGGTTGCCGGCGTCACCGCACATGTTGGCAGCTCTGTCTCGATAAAATACAAGGATCGTGACCTGCCTTCCGTGACGCTCGACGCCTATACGCCGCGATGGATGGAAGTTACTTCCGGAGATATTGCCCCAGGCCGCAGTTTCACCGTCGAGGAAAACAAGTCTGCTGCTCCTGTCGTTATTGTCAATGATAAAGTGGTGGAGCGCCTGTTTGGGGAGAGCGACCCTGTAGGCAAGTTTGTGCTGATGGAGAGTCAGCCATTCAGGGTGATCGGAGTGTACCACACAACGGGGAACGTCTTTGAGGCTGGTAGCAAGGGAAAGGCGATTGTGCCAATCGAAACTGCGAGGAGGAGGCTGAACGTCGGCGTACGGTGGCTCGACCTCACAGTGAAGCCCCGCGACGACATCGCCCAGGAGCGCGCAATTGACGACGTGGTCGCAACGCTCCGAGCACGGCGCGGCCTTCGGCCCTCGCAGGACAACACGTTCTTCGTTTCGACACAGGAGAAGATTCTCGAGCTATACGACAAGATCGTCGGTGTATTCTTTCTGGTCATGATGGTGCTGGGCTCCATAGGCCTGGTTGTGGGGGGCGTCGGCGTCGTCGCAATCATGATGATCAGCGTTACCGAGCGAACTCGTGAGATCGGTATTCGCAAAGCGCTCGGCGCGACGCGACGGATCATTCTGTGGCAATTCCTGGTGGAGGCGGCCACGCTCACCACCGTTGGTGCCATTGCCGGCCTCATGGTCGGGGGACTGCTGACATGGGCGATCCGCACGTACTCCCCGATCGACGCTTCGATTCCGCCCCTAGCAATCGTCGCGGCACTGGCCGCCAGCGCCTTCACAGGCGTGCTTTTCGGACTCCTGCCAGCAGTGCGCGCCGCGCGTCTCGACCCCGTGGAAGCGCTCCGTTTCGAGTAGGGCCTTCACGGCGTAACTTGTCACTGATAAGCCTGTTCAGTATTGCATCACTAATTTTAAAGTTAGTTATCACTATCTTCTGGAGGTGGCGCGCTCAAGCTGAGGGCGCGCATTCGTCCGTCTCCAAATGCGATTTACCGACGTTCTGCGCACCGCATTCGGGCAGATTCTGGCGAACAAGCTGAGGTCTGCGTTTACCCTCCTTGGCATAATCGTCTCGGTGGCGTTTCTCGTCGCCGTCGTCGCAGTTATTCAGGGTATGAACGCGTACGTGAAGGAAAACGTCGCGGATGCGATGATCGGTGCCAACGCGTTCCAGGTGCGTCGCATTCCTATCCGCTTCGGATTGTTCGATGATGACCAGTGGCGCAGGATTCAGCGCCGTCCGCGTATCACCTTTGACGACGCCGCGGCAGTATCCGCGGCGGTACCCGAAGCTCAGGCTGTGGCCCTGACTTCGGGGTGGCCGACTCCCCTGGCGGACGTCAGCTGGAACAACCGCACGGTCGGCGATGTTCTCGTATTCGGCGTGACCGCGCCGTATCAGGTCGTCCAGGACTACCGCTTCACCCATGGGCGACCTCTCACTGACATCGACGTTAGCGAACGCCGCCCTGCAGCGGTCCTGGGAGCCGATGTCGCAGAGAAGCTTTTCGCTGGTGCCGAGCCGATAGGGCGCCATATTCGGATTCGGGGCGACCGCTTCACGATCGTAGGTGTGATCGAGAAAAAAGGGCGTGTGCTCGGCCAATCGTTCGATGGGTTTGTTCTGCTGCCATTGACCACGTTCGAGACCCTCTACGGCCGACGGAAGTCCACGACGATCTCTGTAAAAATGCCCGAGGCTGTCGACGTCGCGCCAGGGATGACGCGCGCCGAGGAGGCTATGCGCCTGGCGCATGCGTTGCGCCCCACTGAAGAGAACGATTTCTCGGTGGAGACCGCCGATGCGCTTATCGATTTCTGGAAGAATCTCACTCGCGTGCTCTTTAGCGTAGTCCCCGCGATCGTCGCCATCGGCATCGTCGTGGGCGGGATCGTTATCATGAATATCATGCTGATGGCGGTGACGGAACGCACACGAGAGATAGGTATAAGAAAGTCGCTCGGAGCAACGGCCCGTGATATTCAGAGGCAGTTTCTGGCGGAGGCAGTCGCTCTCTCGTTTCTTGGAGGGCTATTGGGAGTCATGGCGGGGATCGCGTTTTCCGCTCTGGTTGCGGTCGCTTCTCCGCTTCCCGCCCGTGTGACCATCTGGTCGGTGTTGGTCGCTCTGGTGCTCGGTGCGAGTGTCGGGGTGCTGTTCGGCGTCTACCCCGCTACGCGCGCGGCGCGGCTTGACCCTATAGCGGCCATGCGCGCCGAATGAGACAGATGGAACAGCTTCGCGAGAGCGCCGGTCTCGCTATCGATACTCTGCGGTCCAGCAAACTACGCTCAGGCCTTACGATTTTGGGGGTCGTCATTGGAGTGGCGACAGTCATGGCAATGGCGGCGATCATTCAGGGCGTTCAGGAGCAAATCATACACAGCGTGGAGATCGCGGGGCCAACAACATTTTACGTCGCAAAGATCTTTTCACAGACCCCGCTCAACCCCGATGCGCTGCCCAGGCACGTGCGCATCCGTCCTGACGTGAGTGAGTACGAGGCCGAGCGGTTGGCTCGGTTGCCGGAGATAGGCTACGCCGCGCTTTGGGCACAAGTCTTCGGCCGGATCGAGTACAAGGGAGTGCGCACCCAGCAGCTAACGGTCTACGCGGCCGACGACCGCGTCTCCGAGATAATCGGTGGCGAATTGGTGCTGGGACGTTGGTTTACCAAGGCCGAGCTTACGAGCGGCGCGCCCGTGATCGTGATCGAGGAAAGCGCGTCGAGCAAGGTGATGGGAGCGGAGCCGGCGCTCGGAAAGACAGTCCACGTACTGGGCCGACCTGCACGCATCATCGGTATTTTTCGAAAGGCTGCAAATATTTTTGAGCCGCCCAGTCAGGAAGTAGGCGCAATTGTACCTTACCGCATGGCCGAGCAGCGATACACTATCGATAAAACCAATGCCCTCTTCATCGCGGTTAAGCCGCGGCCGGGCATAACTGGTCCTGCCGCACAGGACGCAGTCATGGCCACGCTGCGCAACATTCGCGGTCTGCGCCCCGGAAACAGGAACAACTTCGATTTCATATCCCAGGATCAGATTCTCGACCTCTTCAACAAGCTCACGGGTGCGTTCTTCGTTGTCATGCTGGTGCTCTCCAGCGTGGGCCTTCTCGTAGGCGGTATCGGAGTGATGGCAATGATGATGGTTTCTGTGACTGCTCGAACTCGCGAGATTGGCATACGCAAAGCAATGGGAGCAACTCGGCGGGACATCATGCTGCAGTTTCTGGTGGAGGCATCGACACTGACAGGCATGGGTGGTGTGCTGGGAATTCTCGTGGGCCTCGCATTCGGACAGTCCGTCACACGCCTCATGGGCATCAGTGCCGGAGTGCCGATCTGGTCAGCGCTGGTGGCGGTGGGAGTTTCCGTGGGGATCGGGCTTGCATTCGGACTGCTCCCGGCGAACCGCGCGGCGCGGCTCGATCCCATTGAAGCGCTCAGATACGAATGAAGGAGTGGGGAGTAGGGAGTGGACCAGGGATGATGGACATGGGATCCGGGACCAGGTTGTCCATTTGCGGTCCGTAATCG